>JAGXAY010000001.1 GCA_018971385.1 Acidobacteriota bacterium
GGTCCCGCATCCAACATCGAGGACTCTCAGCGACGTTCGGGGCAGGATAATGTCCCACAACTGGTCGGGGTACCGGGGCCGAACTCGGTGGTACACCTCAGCGCGGGCGCCAAACGATTCCGCTCGCTGGCGATCGTCAAAGACCATCCAGTGAGTTTTCCACACTGGCGCCGTTTAACGTTTGCAGGTATTGATCCCCACCAGGCGATACAGAGGGCAAAAGCCCACCGCCGCGGTGATCAGGGCGAGGGCCGCTACTACCCACCACACCACCGACCACGCACCTCCCGTGGCCACCGCCACGATGACGGCGACTACGCCAATCACCGTACGTAGGAATCGATCTAGTGAACCTTCGTTCTTCATGAGGACCTCCTCTACTCGTTTCTAATATACCCCTAGGGGTATATTGCTCGACCGGGCCGAAAGTCCTCACTTGTCCAACCGGGGCATTCATTGCCGCCCTGAGTAGACTGGTCCTCTCGCCCCCGTAGCTCAGCGGATAGAGCACCGGCCTCCGGAGCCGGGTGCGCAGGTTCGAGTCCTGCCGGGGGCACTCACCGTGGTCCACCACCTCCCGAGTGGGCGGTTGAGTAAGGACTGGCCCTACAGGGAGTCAGCGTCAATCAGTTCGAGGCGATTGCCGAACGGGTCACTCACGTGGACACGGACGACACCCGGAATGTCGTGACTCTCTCGAATCTCGACTCCCGCGTCGGTGAGGCGCCCACACAGGGTCGTGAACTCTCGAACAACCAGCGCCGGATGCGCCTTCTTCGCCGGACGAAAGTCCTCCTCGACGCCGAGGTGCACTTGCACGGGACCACTCCCGTACCAGCGCCCTCCACGAGGCGCCATCGCTGCGGGCCTTTCGAGCATCTCAAAGCCGAGGATATCGACGTAAAACCCGTCGGCCACGACCTCGCCACCCACGGGAATGGCGACTTGCACGTGGTCGAGTCCAACGACGAAGGATGTCACCGTGCCATCGTGGCACACGTCGCACGTTCTCACTAAGCGGGGTCCTCGGGTGGAACGAGTCAGGGGACGACGACGAAGCGAACGGTGTCGGTGACGGCAGTACCGCCCGACTCCGAACCGGCCATGACGACGACATTGTCACCAGATTGGGCGATGCCCCGTTCGACGAGATCTTTCACCGCGACCTCGCACAGGGCGTCAATGTCCTGAGCGGGATCGACGACCACGTGGTCAATTCCCCACGAGGTGCGCAGCTGGCGTGAGGTCTTCTCACTCGGCGAGATGGCGACGATGGGCATCGGGGGTCGGAAACGAGAGATGGCTCGAGCGGTCCAGCCCGAACGAGTGCAGGCCACGATGGCGACGGCGTTCTCCTCCATCGCCGCACGCCAGGCCGCACCCGAGATCGCAGCGGTGATGCGGTGAGCCTGGGAGTCGTGCGCGAAGTTGCGCAACTCCAACGCCTCACCCCACTGCACGTTGTTGAAGGACGATTCGGCCCGACGAACGATACGGTCCATCGTGACGACGGTAGCCACCGGATCATCACCGATGGCGGTCTCGCCCGACAACATGACGCAACTGGCCCCGTCGAGAACGGCGTTGGCGACGTCGGTCACCTCGGCGCGCGTCGGAACTTGCGCGTGGGTCATCGATTCGAGCATCTGAGTCGCCACCACGACGGGTCGACCACCGCGGATGCCGTGGCGCACGATGAGTTTTTGCATGTGGGGCACTTCTTCGATGGGCAGACGAACGCCCATGTCGCCGCGCGCCACCATGATGGAGTCACTGGCGTCCACAATCTGGTCCAGGTTTTCGATGCCCTCAGGCGTCTCAATCTTGGCCATCAACATCACGTCGGGCCGCTGCAGAACCTCACGCACGTTCACCATGTCCTCCGCGGAGCGCACGAAGGACACGGCGAGAATGTCGAAGTCCTCCGACCGCAACGCCTCGAGGCGAGCCCGGTCGTCGGGAGTGGGAAGAGAGTCGTTCATGATGGACGACGGCAACGACAGACCGGGTTTTCCCATCACGGGGCCGGCCGAGGTCACGTGGGACTTCACCGTGCCGGCGACCTCCGTAATCATGAGCGATACCCCACCGTCACCGATGTGAACTCGGTCACCCACGCGCAGCTGAGCGAGAATCCCTTCTCGCTCCACGTAGATTCTTTCTGCCGTGGACGTCTCCCCGAAACCCTCGACCAACTCCACGGTGGAGCCGATAGCGAGGACGACCGGCGAGGTCCCAAAAGAGCCCGCCCGAATCTTCGGACCCGGGATGTCGATCATGATGGCCACGTCGGGGGCGATGGCGCGTACGCGGTGGAGACGGTCCAGTGAGGAGGGGATGTCTCCGTGGGCCATAGAGAGACGAAAGACGTCCACACCCGCCTCGACCAGGGCCTTTAGAGTGTCAGCCCCCTCGGAGGCCGGGCCGATGGTGGCAACGATCCGAGTGCGGCGCACATTTTTCCCTTCGTCGGTGTGACATCAGTTTACCGAGGTTCCCGGAAGGCTCCGGAGGCTCCACGGCGGGGTACCACCACGTCGACTCCGTCAACGTTGACCACGGTCACGCCGATGTCGTACGCGTCTTCGAGAACGGGAGATCGAACGACCTCGTGGGAGGGTCCGTCCATCAGAACTCGTCCGTGGTGAACCAGGACGAGGCGATCAGCGAACTGACCAGCGAGAGTGAGGTCGTGCAACGTCGCGAGGACCGTAAGTCCGCACTCCACCACCTCTCGGTGGAGTAGTTCCAGCAGAGTCATCTGGTGTCGAACGTCGAGACCGGTAGTGGGTTCATCCAGGACGACCACGGGAGTGCTCTGACACAGGGCGCGCGCGAGAACCATTCGCTGGCGCTCCCCTCCCGACAGGCTGGCCGCGTCGCGAGAGAGAAAGGAGGAGAGGCCCACTCGTTCCGCAACCTCCGTCGTGAGTCGACGATCACGAGCACTGGGTGCCCTCATGACCCCGTGATAGGGAACGCGACCGAGGGCGACGTAGTCGAGGACCCGCATTCCCGTGGGAATCTCGGGATGTTGGGGCACGTAGGCCACGAGTCGGGAGCGCTCTCGCTCACTTAACGAGCCGACGTCTCGGTCGTCGAGAGTCACGCGTCCGAGGTCGGGCGTAATGAATCCCGCCACGGTTCGCACCAACGTGGTCTTTCCCGCCCCGTTCGCTCCGATGATGGTGCACCACCGTCCCCGTTCGACGCGAAGCGAGACGCCATCCACGAGGGTCCGCGTACCGGCCCCCACCGTCAGGTTCTCGATGCCGATCACGTGGGCCGCCTCCACCCGAGGATGATGACGAAGACGGGAGCACCGAGCAGGGCCGTCACCACACCGAGGGGTAGTTCCGACGGCGCCATGACCGTTCGAGCCACGGTGTCGGCCAGTACGAGAAAGGCCGCTCCAAAGAGCAGCGAAAGGGGAACGATTCGTCGGTAACTTACCCCCACGACCAGTCGAATGATGTGGGGCACGATGATGCCGACGAAGCCGATGAGCCCGGCGGCCGACACAATCGCCGAGGTACCGAGTGAGGCCGCCGCGACCACGATCCAGCGCACGTAGCGCACCTGAATTCCGAGGGATCGGGCCTCCTCGTCGCCGACGCTCATCACGTCGAGGGCCCGCGCCGCGAAGAGGCACACGACGAGGCTCCCGGCGACGTAGGGCGCCACCACGGCGACGGAGTGCCAGCTGGCCGACGCGAGCGAACCGAGGAGCCAGATGTAGACCCGGGCGATGGACTGGGCCGACGCCTGTTGCTGAAGGTACGTCTGCACGCTGGTGAGGAGTGCCGACACGGCGACGCCCGCCAACAACAGCGTTGCCGGGGTCGAGCGAAGACTGCGCCCCCCGATGAGCCACGTCGCCACCACCGCCACGAGGGCACCAACGAAGGCCAGCCACGGAGTCCAGGTGGGAATGGCCCCCCCTAACCCATACCTCGTGATGGCGAGAGTCGCACCGAGTCCAGCCCCGGCGGCCACGCCGAGGAGATAGGGATCGGCCAGGGGGTTTCTAAAGACGCCTTGGTAGCTCGCTCCAGCCACCGCCAGCATCGAACCGGCCACCAGTCCGAGGACCAGTCGAGGGGCCCGCAGTTGCCACACGATGGTCGCCTGAAGGGGAGTCAGTGTCGAGTGTCCGACGCCTGCGAGACTGAAGAGCGCCCCGAGAATCCTCCCCGGGGCGATGGGCGTGGGTCCCACGCCGAGTCCCACGCCGACGGCCACCACCAGGGCGAGGACGACCGCGACCGTCACGGCCACGAGACGCCGACGCCCCGGTGGGGAGCCGACAGCAATCACGCCTTGGACTTCACCCAGAGACGGGAGTCGGCGAGGGCACTGCGGATCGCGCGCGCGAGATCCGCGACGAGAATCGGCAAGCGGGGGCCCCATCGCGACGCGACATCGTCATTCAGGGCGACCACGTGGCCGTCCGTGACCGCCTGCACGTGATTAAATCCCGCTCGGTGGGCCACGCTCGCCGGACTGGCGTGACAGCACACGGTGTCCGCGAGAAAGATGACTTGAGGATTAGCGGCCACCACGTACTCGGCGTTTAACTGCGGGTAGCCCGCATCGGCCGAAGTGTTCTTCGGGTCCGCGATGTTGACGGTTCCCATCTTTTGAAGTATCGAGCCGACGAACGTCGAGCTCGTGAGGGAGTAGAGCGTCGGATCCAACTCGTAGTACACCCGGGGACTCCGACCAGGGTGGCGCGGGACCGACGCGATTGACTCCGTAATCGAGCGGGACATCGTCGCGACCAGTGACCGCGCCGCCGCGAGGTGTCCCGTCGCGGCGCCGAGCGCCGTAATCTGGGCGTACGCTCCAGCGAGAGAGGTCGGCGCGGACTGGTTCAGCACCGTCACCCCCACCGCACGAAGCTTTTCGGCAATGGAGTTGGCGTCGTAGGAGATCACGACGAGGTGGGGCTTCACTCCCTTCGCTCCGCACGCACCGAGCACCCCTTCGACGCTCGGGCTAAAGGCGTTGATGCGCGTGTGGGGAAGTCCCCTCAACGGGAAGTTGGAGTCGGTATCGACCGCCTTAACCTGGGATCCCGCACCAATGGCGAAGAGTGTCTCGGTCGCCGTGGGCGAGAGGGAAATGACGCAGGACGAGGGGGTCGTCGCCGCGGCCGACACCGTAGCCACCCCGAAGGGGACCACGAGCGACGTCACCGCGAGAAGACCAACGAGGCGCCGTAAGCGCTGCATGGATTCTCCTTAGGTTCCGTCGAAGCAAAGAATGGACGACGGATGAAAATCCGACCGACCGCTCCATACCTCGAGAGCTGATCTGGGTACTACACCTGCGTCAGGCGACCTGGCTCTCGAGGGACGAACCCTCGTTACAGTTGCGGGACAGCGTCGGACTTTCACCGACTTCGCTGGCGCGAGGCGCCCTCACCCTATCACCGCCGAGTGAGACTTACAGATCCCACCACACGCAGGCGAGTTCCGACGAGGGAGCGGGTTGGGAGGCGAGAAAACGAGCGACCTCGTCTTCGCGCGTCGCATCGAGACACAACCGAATGCGCATGAAGTGGGCGGCTTGTTCGGGAGTCTGCTCCCGACGCATCGCGCCGTCGAACTCCTCGACGTGGGGAGTAAAACCCGCCTCGCGTACGACGGCGAGAAAGTCCTCGGGGTGAGGTGTGCTCGGCCGCTCCAGTCCCCAGAAGTGACGCCAGGCGGGACCCATCGAGGCGAGTGGGTGGGACCGGGGCATCTCAATAACGACGCGCCGACGGGCTTTGGCACTCAGTCCGCGAACGAAGGCGTCGATATCGGCCACGTTGTACACCACGTGATGACTGACCGCCACGTCGCACTCGGGGACGTCCCCCGATACGGCGGGAAAGAATCCCTCCACCGTCTCAACTCTCACCCCTCGTTCCAGCGCGTTGCGGGCGAACATGTCGAGCATGTCGGGTTGGTGATCAACGCCCACCACGACTGTCGCCGGTGGGGTGAGGGCGAACGCCGCGATGCCGCCCCCGCACCCCACGTCGAGGACAGATCCCCCCGCGTCGAGGACCTCTCTCGCGCGCTGGTGGGAGGACGAGTCGGGAATAACGGACGGAATTTGGAAGAGAACCGGTGGGTGAATCCAGGGATTCTCCGGAGCCTGACTCAGAATCTCCTCGGGAATGGCCCACTGGGCGAGAGCCTCAGCCCACCGGTCTGCCGCGCTCACGCGGGAATCGGGTCGTGACCGGGGCAACGATCCTCGACCGGCACCCCGGCGAGAGCTTGTTCGATGTGCTGTCCGCATCCGGCCCAGGTGGGCTTTCCGCACTCGGCGCACGCTACTTGCTGGCACATAGGTATCTCCTTTGTCGATTTATTCAAAAGGGGGTGCGTCGCCCCCGAGCATCGTCAGGCGAGTTGGAGGAAGAGCTTTTGTAATTGCTGCGTCGCGTCGGCCGCGTGTTCATCCGGTTCGCGCAGACACTCTTGCAGCTTCGAGGCAATCAAGGTGAAGGCCGCCGTGTGGACCGCCTTCGAGACGGCCGACATCTGCGTGACGACGTCGGGGCACGGTCGACCCTCTTCCAGCATGCGCACGACGGCGTTCAGTTGACCGCTCGCCCGCTTCACGCGCTTGATCAACGCGGCCATCTGCTCCTCGTCGGCGAGGGACGCCGTGTGAACGGGAGTACTCAGCGTCTTCTTCGTAGTCATACCCCTTAGGGTATCAGGCGTCTCTCGCGTTGTGCCCTACATCTGGTCCGGAGCGGCAATTCCGAGGAGGTCGAGACCGACTGCGAGGGTCCGAGCGGTCAGGTCGGCCAACACCAAACGGGACTCCCGCTGGTTCTCCGAAGCACTGAGAATCGGACACTCCTCGTAAAAGGAACTGAAGCGTTGGGCGAGCTCGAAGAGGTAGCCACAGAGCCGGTGGGGCTGGGACGCCGCGAGGGTGGACCCGACCGCATCGGGAAACCCGAGTAGAGCGAGGCCGAGGGCCCGTTCGGCAGAATCGGAAAGGTCCGGGGCGAGTTCGAGAGCCCCGTCGCGCCCCGCTCGGCGAAAGAGGGCGCGAATGCGAGCGTGGGCGTACTGGAGGTAGGGTCCAGTGTCGCCCTCAGCCGACACCATGCGATCGAGATCGAACACGTAGTCCCGAAGACGATCGGTCGAGAGGTCGGCGTACTTGATGGCGGCTCGCGCCACGTCACCCGCCAACGTCTCGCGTTCAGTGTCCGCTTGATCGGGTCGACGCCGGAGAAGTTCCTCGCGGGCCCGCTCCGTCGCGTCGGCGAGGAGGGAGATCAACTTGATCGTGTCACCGGTGCGAGACTTAAACATCTTGCGATCCGGGCCCAGCACGCTGCCGAAGGCGACGTGCTCGCTGTGCACCTCATCAGGCAACCACCCGGCCAGTCGTCCGACGGCGAAGATCATCTGGAAGTGTTGGCTCTGGGGGGCCCCCACGACGTAGTAGATCTCGTCTGCCCCCAGGCGCGACACCCGGTCTCGCAACGCGGCGAGGTCGGTGGCGGCGTAACCGAAGCCTTCGTCACTCTTACGCACGATGAGGGGCTGGGGCTCGCCGTCGCGACCGGTAAATCCGGGCGGAAAAACGCAGAGAGCCCCCTCACTCTCCACCAGGAGACCTTGGGCGTCGAGATCGGCGACCACGCTCGCGAGCTCGTCGTTGTAGGACGACTCGCCCACCACGTCCGACGCCGTCAGTTCAACTCCGAGCGCGGCGTAGACCTCGCTGAAGTAGTTCACCGACTGGTCGACCAAGATGCGCCAGAGACGACGAGTTTCGGGGTCGCCAGCCTGCAGGGCCACCACCCGGGTGCGACTGCGATCCCGGAACGCCTCGTCGGAGTCGAACTTCTGCCGCGCGCTGCGGTAGAAGGAGTCCAGGTCTCCCACCGACAGTGACGCGACGGCGTCGGCTTCGCCCATATCCACGAGGTGCTCAATCAACATTCCGAAGGGTGTCCCCCAGTCCCCCACGTGGTTGCGCGCAATGACCTCGTCGCCGACGAATCGGTGGAGTCGGGCGAGACAGTCCCCGATGACCGTGCTGCGCAAGTGACCGACGTGCATCTCCTTCGCAACATTGGGGGCGGAGTAGTCCACCACCACTCGACGAGAGTCGCGACGACGGACGCCGAGTCGTTCATCAGACAGCAGCGCCCGCAGTCGCTCGGCAAGAGCGGAGTCGAGCGTGTACACGTTGATAAAGCCTGGTCCGGCTACCTCAACTCGAGCGAGGTCAGAGAGGTCGATGGCGTCGAGGACCCGGGCCGCGACCTCGCGGGGAGAGGCCCCGAGGGCCTTCGCCAGTCCGAGAGCCCCGTTCACCTGGAAGTCCGCGTGCTCCGAGGGGCGAAGCACGGGGTCGGCGTTCGGGCTGATGGCGTCAAACGCCCGTCGGAAGCGTTCATCCAGGGTCTCGTAGAGGGAACTCACCTCGCCAGTCTCCCACTTGGACCCTTCCTTCTGCGCCGCGTCGTCAAGAGGGGCAGAATAGAGACATGACCGACTCCCTCGACTCCTTCCATTCGCGCGCCTCGTTGCGCGTCGGTACCCGTGATCTGACGTACTACTCGCTGCGAACGCCTCGACTCCTCGACCTCGGGGCGGACCGCCTGCCGTTTTCGGTCAAGGTCCTCCTCGAGAACCTGCTTCGTCACGAAGACGGAGTCAAAGTCAGTGCCGCGGACATCGAGGCTGTCGCCCGGTGGTCCGAGACGCCCGATCGCCACGGTGAAGCCGCCGGCGACGACGCCCACGAAATCGCCTTCACCCCGGAGCGTGTCCTCATGCAGGACTTCACCGGCGTCCCGGCCGTCGTCGACCTCGCCTCGCTGCGCGACGCCATCATCGCCCTCGGTGGAGATCCCGCGAAGATCAACCCACTCGTACCGGTGGAGTTGGTGATTGACCACTCGATCATTCTCGAGCGCACCGGGACGCCGGAGAGCTACGAGGAGAACGTCACGGTCGAGTACCAGCGCAATCTGGAGCGCTACACCTTCCTCAAGTGGGCCCAGAACTCCTTTAGCCAGTTCCGTGTCGTGCCCCCGGGCATGGGCATCTGCCACCAAGTCAACCTGGAGCACTTGGCGCGCGTGGTCTTTGAGCACGACGGCGTCGCGTATCCGGACACCGTGGTGGGAACGGACTCCCACACCACCATGGTGAACGGCCTCGGGGTGCTCGGGTGGGGTGTCGGAGGCATCGAAGCCGAGGCCGCGATGCTCGGACAACCCACCTCCATGTTGATTCCCCCGGTCGTGGGACTGCGACTCTCCGGTTCCCCGCGCGAGGGAGTGACCGCTACCGACGTCGTCCTCACGATTACTCAACTACTGCGCCAGCGTGGCGTTGTCGGCAAGTTCGTGGAGGCGTTCGGACCCGGCGTGAGTTCTCTCTCCCTCGAGACTCGAGCGACGATTGCCAACATGACCCCCGAATTCGGCGCCACCTGCACCATCTTCCCGATCGACCGCGTCACCGTGGACTACCTCGCCTTCACCGGACGCCCGAGCGACCAACTGGAACTCGTCGAGGCGTACGCCAAGGCTCAAGGCTTCTGGCACACGGCCGACGCTCCCGAACCCACGTTCTCGGACGTCGTTGAACTGGACCTGTCGACGGTCGGCCCCTCGATGGCCGGGCCCAAGCGACCCCAAGACCGCGTCGAGCTCGCGGGCGTGCGCGACGCCTTCCACGCCGCTCTCGGACGAGAGGTGAAGGAAGTCGCCGGAGTCGAAGCGGCCGAGACGTTGCGTGACGGAGCCGTCACCGTCGCCGCGATCACGTCCTGCACGAACACCTCTAACCCGTCGGTCCTGGTGGCAGCGGGACTCGTAGCCAAGAAGGCGCGCGAAAAGGGCCTGACCACCAAGCCCTGGGTTAAGACCTCCCTCGCCCCGGGATCACGGGTGGTTATGGACTACCTGGAGCGCGCCGGCCTGGTCGACTCCCTCGACGCGCTCGGGTTCTACCTGGCGGGATACGGCTGCACCACGTGCATTGGCAACACCGGACCCCTGCTCGAGGGAGTCTCCGACGCCGTGAACGAGCACGACCTCTCGGTCGTATCGGTGCTCTCGGGTAACCGTAACTTCGAAGGTCGAATCCACCCCGACGTCAAGCAGAACTTCCTCGCGTCGCCCCCCCTCGTGGTCGCCTTCGCCCTCGCCGGCACGGTCGACATCGATCTGACGCGGGACCCGCTCGGGACGGGCTCTGACGGAGAACCGGTCTACCTGGCCGACATCTGGCCGAGTGACCAGGATGTGGCGGAGGCGGTGCGGGCCTCCATCACTCCCGAGATGTTCACGGCCCGCTACTCGAGCGCTTTCTCCGGGGACGAGCGCTGGCGCGAGATTCCCGCGACCGACGCCCAGACCTACGACTGGGAGCCGGCGTCCACTTACGTGAAGCGCGCACCCTTCTTCGACGGAATGACCATGGAGCCGGGCACGGTCAGTGACGTCCACGGAGCGCGCGTTCTCGCGAAGTTGGCCGACTCCGTGACAACGGACCACATCTCTCCCGCGGGCAACATTCGGGCGACGACTCCGGCGGGCAAGTACCTCATCGACGGCGGAGTGACGCCCCACGACTTCAACTCCTACGGAGCGCGTCGCGGAAACTACGAGATCATGGTCCGCGGAACCTTCGCGAACATCCGACTACGCAACCAGGTGGCTCCGGGCACCGAAGGGGGCGTCACCGTGAAGTTCCCGGAAGGACAACCGATGTCGATCTTCGACGCGGCTATGGCTTACGCGCGTGAGGACACTCCCCTCGTCATCCTCGCCGGTAAGGAGTACGGTTCGGGTTCGAGCCGCGACTGGGCCGCCAAGGGCACCAAGCTGCTCGGTGTCTCGGCCGTTCTCGCCGAGAGTTTCGAGCGTATCCATCGGTCCAATTTGGTAGGGATGGGAGTCCTTCCCCTCCAGTTCCTCCCCGGCGAATCGGCTCTGAGTCACGAGCTCGACGGCACCGAGGTCTTCGACGTCACCGGACTGGACGCCCTCAACCGGGGTGAGGTCGTGCCGCGCGTCCTCGTGCGCGCGACCCGGAGCTCCGGTGAGGTGCACGAATTCGAGGTTCGCCTCCGCATCGACACTCCGACCGAGGCCGAGTACTACCGCCACGGCGGCGTGCTGAACTTCGTGTTACGCCAACTCGCTCGGGCCTAGCCCGCGACGGCGGCCACCGCCTCGTCCACTGAATCAAAGAGTCCCACCTCGGCAAGAGACGACTGACGGCGCACGCGTTCGGCGACGTCACGACTCGGTCGAGCCAGCGAGAGGGAGATGGACTCGTGGTGGAGGTCGTCGCGCACGTCGTCCAAGAGCCGCACTCCGGTGTAGTCGATGTCGGGCATGGCGGCCGCGTCAATGACGACGTGGCGGGTGTCGGGTCGCGCCTGGAGAGCCTGGTGAACGAGCCGGCGAAACTGGCTGGCGTTGGCGAAAAAGAGGTCGTGGTCGAAGAGAAGAACGGTCACGTGATCTACTCGAGTGACTCCCGGCACGGTGAGAGGTTCCCACGAGGTCGAGTCGGGGCGACGACCCATTTCGACCAGACGAGGTCGAGCGGAACGCCACGTCTGAGCCCCGATGGCGAGGGCCACGGCCACGCCGAGGCCGACCTCCACTCCCCAACCCACCACCCCGACGGTCGCCACGAGGGCGAGAATCGCCTCCACGCGGCTGACTCGCCAAATCGCCCGAAATTGGCCGACTTTGATTAAACGAGCGGCGACGAACGTCAGCACTCCGGCGAGAGAGGCGAGGGGAACGAACCGAACGATGCTCATCGCCGGCAGAACGGCGAGGGCGGCCAGGGCGGCCACGAGGCCCGACATTTTGGTGCGTCCGCCGGCGAGGATGGTGACACTGGTGCGCGCCGGCGAGGCGTCGACCGGAATCGTACCGACGAGACCCGCAACGAGGTTGGACCACCCCACTCCCCAGAAGTCCCGACTCAGGTCGTCCGCGATTCCGAGCTCGTCGGCCGTGGTGCGCGCCGTGGCGCCCGTTTGACTCATAATCACAATGACGAGGGTGAGCGAAGTCACCACCACCGTGCCGAGATCGGCCGGGTGGAGATGGGATAGTCGCCAACTCACGAATCCGACCGACACCGTTCCGAGCGTCTGAACGCCCCGCGAGGCGAGGCCCCCGAGCGACGTCACGAGAGCGCCACCGACGACGGCGACGAGGGCCCAGGGAAGACGGGGATTCCACCTCTCCCCCACCACCATGACGGCGATGGTCACGAGTCCGAGACCGAGAGTCCAGCCACTGAGGTGGGACCATTGGTGCACCCACTGCACCACCCGATCAACGACGGACTCTCCTCCCGAGGACACTCCCGAGAGATGGGCTAACTGGTGAACAATGATGATGACCCCGATGCCGGCCATGAAACCCGTCACGATCGGAAGCGACAACAGGTCCGCTAACCACCCCCACCGCAGACGTCCGATCACGATGAGCAACAGCCCCGTCACGACCGCCGTCGCCGCGACGAGTGCGAGGTAGTCCGTCGATTGGGGAGCGGCCAGACGTACGAGGGCGACGGCGAAGAGGGGGGCAATCGTGGAGTCGGCTCCGACGGAAACCACCGGGTGTCGTCCGGCGACAACAAAGGCCAGGGTGGCCGCAATAAACGACACCAGTCCCACGTACGAGGGGACGTCGGCGAGTTGGGCGGTGGCGATCTGCTCCGGTATGGCGATGGCGACGAGGGCCACACCGGCGACGACTTGGCCAACGACGTTGGCCCTCGTCACACCCTCGAGAAGCCGTCCGACTTCGCCCCGCCCCACGCGCTGAGAGATGGGTGTGCGATTCGTCGGTGAACTCACGAGACCACCCTAGGACTCTCTCGTCCCTAGGCGGAGGCTTACGCCGTGATGACCCGTCGAAATCCTTCGGCGAATCGACCCGGCTCCAGGCCCGCCCGTTCCGCGTTCTGTCCGGCCCAACCGCGCACCATCTCCTCGAGGTCGTCCCGGTCTCCCACCTGAGATTCGTGTCGGCGAAGGGCGGCAATCTTTCGGTCAATGGTGTCGGTGACGTCCACGACGAAACCGGCCACACTGCCGCCGACCCACACCTCGGGAACAACGTGTGGTTCGAAACCCTCGTCGAGCAACTCGGGGAAAGCGTGAGGATTACGAGCGTCTGGGTACACCGCCCGCAGAGTCGCTTCCCCGGCGGCCATGTGGTCGGGGTGAGAGGCGAAGATTCGCTCCCAGTTTCTCTCCGGATTTTGGGTCAGCACAAGATCGGGTTGACAGCGTCGAATGACCCGAGCAATATCCCGACGCAGCTCGAGAGTCACCTCGACCCGCCCGTCGGGGTGGCGCAGAAAGGTGAGGTCGCTCACGCCGAGCTCGGCCGCGGCCGCGGTCTGTTCCGCTTCGCGCTGACGCGCTCGCTCCTCGTTCGTCGAGGTGGAGGAGTCTCCTCCGGCGTCACCGGACGTCACGAGACAGTAACTCACTTCCACGCCGTCCTTCGTGAGCCGAGCAATGGTTCCGGCCATACCGAAGTCAATGTCGTCGGGGTGGGCGACCACCGCGAGAGCTCGCCGACGCTCGGGGCGAACCTCGTACATCTCCACCTCACTCACCCTGTTCCTCCTTGGTTGGATCCCACGCCGCGAGGTCGCGTAAGTGGGGGTTGTTCGAAAAGACCTCCACGATAGGCCTCTTCAGTCCCAGTCGCTTCATGATGATCTCGGCCTCAATGGCCTGGTTCCACAGCAGCAGCGACACGACCACACCGGTCGAACCAGCCCGTGCGGTTCGCCCCGATCGGTGAAGGTAGGCCTTGTGATCTTCGGGCGGATCGAAGTGAATGACGCAGTCCACTCCGTCGATGTGCAAACCGCGGGCGGCCACGTCGGTCGCCACCAGGACGCGCAGCTTGTCCGCACCGAAGTCGGCCAGGGTCTTCTCACGCTGGGACTGACGCAGGTCACCGTGAATGGCACCGGTGTGCACGCCCTCCTTCGACAGCTGCTCCACCAGCCGATCCGCACCGCGCTTCGTACGGCAGAAAATGATGGTCTTCTCCATCGACTGACAGATGGTGGCCACGACTTTGATGCGGTCCATCTGGTGGACCTGAAGAAAGTGGTGCACCATGGCGTTCACCGTTTGGGTGCTCGACGAGACCTCGTGAAAAACGGGGTCGGTCAAGTAGCGGGTTACCAGCCGGTCTACCGCCCCGTCGAGAGTCGCCGAAAACAGCAGAGTTTGGTGCGGGCGCTCGGCGATACGCCGGAGAACCCACTCCACCTGGGGCATGAAGCCCATATCGGCCATGCGGTCCGCCTCGTCGAGGACGAGAACGTCGAGGCTCGTGACGTTCACCTCCCCCCGGTCCCCCAGGTCGATCAATCGACCGGGGGTGGCGATAATGACGTCCGAGCCGTTACGAAGGGACTTGACTTGCTTTTCCATGTCCGCACCGCCGTAGACGGCGTTGACGTGAAGCCCGAGTGCTCGACCGAGGGGAGCGAGCACGTCGTACACCTGGACCGCCAACTCTCGCGTGGGCACGAGAACGAGTCCTCGGGGAGACGCCGGTCCTCCGGTCGAACCCCGCTCACCGTCGGCGATGCGCTGGAGGAGAGGAAGGCCAAATCCGAGGGTCTTACCCGACCCCGTCTTCGCCTTTCCGCACACGTCACGTCCCGCGAGCGCATCGTGAATCGTCATCGCCTGAATGGCGAAGGCGGTCTTGATGCCCTGAGATTCGAGCACCGCGCAAAGGTCCTCGCGGACTCCGAGGTCGCGAAAAGTTTGTAACGAGTCGTAGGACTCGGTAGCCGACCCAGTGTTCGGTTCCATGATGACAGTCATTTCCGGTCGGACCCAGAACCATCGATCAAGGAAGAGGGGCCCCAGCCTCTCTTGGGCTGCGCCCCTAGTCTAGGGTCACAGCGCTCCTACGACGACGAGGCAATCACCATGACGCGACTCAACCCGGGCGACAGTGCCCCCGACTTCACGCTGGTCGACCACACGGGTGCCCCCGTGGCCAGTCGGGACTGGCGGGGTCGAAAGACCCTCCTCTACTTCTACCCCGAAGACGACACTCCGGGATGCACCACGGAAGCCTGCGGATTCAACGAGGAGTTGGCTTCCCTCCTCAGCCTCGGGATCCACGTCGTGGGGGTCTCCCCCGATAGCCCCGATCGCCACGTCAGCTTTCGCACTAAGTACGGACTCGACTTCACCCTGTTGAGCGACCCGGACCGGTCCGTCATGACCGCCTACGGCGCGTACGGGGAGAAGATGATGTACGGCAAAAAGGTCCACGGGGTCATTCGCTCGACCTTCCTCATCGACGAAGCGGGACGCGTCGAGCGAGCCTGGTACAACGTGCGCGCGACGGGACACGTCGCCCGGGTGATGCGCGAACTGAGCGCCTAGCGGGAGTGTTTGCCCCGCCCGCTCGAGTTCCGGGAGGTGCTGGCGGAGTTCGCTCCCGCGCCGTGGCGGCGAATGGTTCGAACGCGGTTCCAAAAGAATGCGGCGATCGCGAGAACGATGAGGACGATGATGGGCGTCTGGAACAGGTGAACGTCGTGACTGATGTGATTCCAGCTGCTGCCGGCGCTGTAGCCGAGTCCCGCGAGAAGGGCGACCCAGCCGAGGGAGCCGACCAGAGTCATCCAAAAGAAGTGGCGTCGACGCATCTCGGCCAGTCCCGCCGGTAGAGAGATCACGGTACGAACCACGGGCATGAACCGCCCAATCAAGACCGAGATGTCTCCGAACTTGTTAAACCAGCGCTCCGCAACGTCGAGGTCGTGGTGGGTCAGAAGAATCCACTTACCGTAACGATCAACAATCGGACGGCCGAGGTAGCGGCCCACCTCGTAGGCCACGACCGAACCCACCACGGAGCCGACCGTACCGATAACGATGACCCACACCAAGGAGAAGTGGGCCGATCCCGCGACGGCCGCGGTCGAGTACGCCCCGGCAAATCCGAAAGTCACCTCCGAGGGAATGGGAACGAGCGCGGACTCGGCGGCGGCGAGGAGAAAGAGCGCCCAGTAGCCGTAGTGCTGGATAAAGGAGGACATCCCTCCATTCTGACCCATACGACGGGACGTCGAGTCGGGCGCAGCACCATATCGAGAATTCTTAGGTTTGGTGAACGGGACACCAGTAGGTAGTACGCCCCCCGATGGTGTCGATCCGCATCTCCCCTCCGTCACGCGGACAGCGCCCCCCGGGGCCGCGGGCCACCATGTGATCACCCGTGTGCGATCCCCCTCGCCGTTCGAGGGTGCGCAGAGTAGCCCGCAGCGATCGCCACACCCGATTCCGAGAGTCAGTGTCGAGGTGAGCAACGGGAGTACGCGGATCGACTCCCGCCCGAAAGAGCGTCTCGTCGGCCAGGAGGTTTCCGACACCCGCGAGTCGATTCTGATCGAGTAGGCGGGCCTTGAGGGCGGGACCCTCTCCGCGGTCCACCTCGAGGACGTGATCAAACTCTCGTCGCGTCATACTCATCACGTCGGGCCCCAGCTCGTCGAGACTCGGATCAACGAGCACCCGAGCGAGGCGACGGGGATCGTGGAGAAGGACGCGTCGACCGTCGTCTAAGACCAACCCGGCCCGAATCCACTCGTCACGAAAGGTGTGGGGCCCGTAGAAGAGCCCCTCAATTCCGGCGAGGGAATCAACGAGGAGCACTCCAGTCATGCCGAAGCGCCACCCCAGTCGCGGACCGTCCGTGTCGATCCACATCAACTTGCCCCGGCGCCCCGTCGAAATCAATCGACGACCCGCGACGGCCTGCTCCCACGTGGCGGAAGACGGCAGCATCTTCGCGGCGTAGGGATCGGCGAAACCTGAGGTCACCCGAGCCCCGACGACGGTCTCGGCGAGTTGTCGGTAGGACTCCACCTCCAGCACTTCGGGCACGGGGGCAGACTAGCGGTCGGGCGCACTCACTACAGTTGAGTGATGGCCCTCGAAAAACCCCAATGGACCGAACTTTTTCACGAGGTGGTGACCTCCGGACTCTGCACCGGGTGCGCCGCCTGCGTTGTGGCGTGTCCCCACGACGTCCTCGACTACACGACTGCGGAGGGCGCCTACAAGCCCTTCCACCTCGACGTCGACGGCGACGCCGAGAACTGCACTCACGGTGAAAAGGGGTGCACGATGTGCACCCGGGCCTGCCCCCGATTCCGTAACTGGGAGACAGAGATTGACCAGCACCGCTTCGGGCGCGAACGTACCGACGAGGAAGTCTTCGGAGTGGGGGACGTGATCCTCGCCCGGTCTAGTGACGCCGCCGTACGTGATCAGGGCCAAGACGGAGGATTCGTCTCGACGTTGCTGATTTACGCCCTCGAGCACGACCTCATTGACGCCGCTCTCGTGAGCGGATTAGAGGGTGACGGCACCACCTGGCGGGCCGAACCTCGCGTCGCCTCCACTCGCGAGGAGGTCCTCGAGACGGCTAAATCTCGTTATACCTACAGCGCGAACCTTCTCGCGTACCCTCAGGCCGTGGAGCGCGGTGCGGAACGTATCGCGCTCGTCGGTACGGGGTGCATGGTGTCGGCGCCGGGCGCCATGCAGAGCCGCAAGGCCGGAAAGATCGCCCGACGACTCTCGTTGACCGTGGGCCTCCTCTGCTCCAAAACCTTCGACGACTCCCTCTTCGAAGAGTATTTCGAGGCCCAGTACGGCATCGCTCGACGCGACATCGCCAAAATCAACATCAAGGGCCTCTTCCAAATATGGACTCACGACGGGTCGTATCACGAGGTGCCCTTAAAGGGTGCCCACGCGTTCACTCGCGAGGGGTGCACCCACTGCCCGGACTTCGCTGCCGAACACGCCGACATTTCGGCGGGGGGCATCGGCGCCTACAGCGACTGGACGCTGGTGATAGTTCGCACTGACATCGGTCGGGAGCTAGTCGCCGCTCTGCAGAACGAGGGTCTCATCGAAACGCGGCCCGGCGACGACGACCCGGGCGCGGTGGCTCTTCTCCACAAATTGGCCCGTCTCTCCCGCAAGCGCTGGCCTGAGACGGCAGTCCCGGGACCGCGTCGTCTCCCGGTGAGTTCCTCCTAGTCTGAATCTCGTGGCGACCCCATCCACCACCACCCTCCTCCTCGTTCGCCACGGTGAGACGACGACGACCGGCAAAGTTCTCCCCGGCCGAGCTCCCGGCCTCCACCTATCGACCCGGGGCACGGAGCAGGCGGAGCAGGTCGCCGCACGACTGGCTCAGCTTCCCCGTCGGCCCCACGCGCTCTACGTCTCACCGCTCGAGAGAACCCGGGAGACGGCTCGACCCATCACCCGCGAGCTCGGAGTGCGGGCGCGCGTTCATCGGGGCCTCCTCGAGTGTGACTTTGGGGAGTGGACGGGACAGTCGCTCGCGGCGCTGCGCAAGCGCCGCGAGTGGTCTCAGGTCCAGCACTCACCCAGTACCTTTCGCTTTCCGTCAGGCGAGTCCTTCGCCGAGATGCAGAGCCGGATCTGGGGGGCCCTCGTCGACATCGCCGCACGCCACCGGGGTGAGACCGTCGTCTGCGTCTCTCACGCGGACCCCATCAAGGCCGCGGTCACGTTCGCCCAGGGAACGCCCCTCGACCTCTTTCAGCGCACCGTCATCTCGACGTGCTCGGTGAGCGCTCTCGTCCTCGGCGACTCCACCCCCTTCGTCCTCGCCGTGAACTCCACCTCGACCCTCAGTGAATTGGTGCCCTCATGAACTACGAGTTCCTACACCCCGACCGGGTCATGGTGGGCGCTCGTGGCGTCGTCGGGAACCGGTTGTTCTTGCTCCAGGTTCGAGAGGGTCGACGACTACTCGTGGTCAAGGTCGAAAAGCAACAGTTGGCCGCCGTGGCGGAATGGATCGGCGCCGTCCTCGACGATCTCGGCCGACCCGGGCATCTCCCGGACGATCTCACCCTCGAGGCGGAGTACGAGCCGGACTTCACCGTGGGTGAGATCACACTCGCCCTGCACACCGAACTCGGTGTAGTCGAGATGGTCCTCGGGGGCGTCGAAGAGGACGATGAGGCCACCGTCCACCTCTCCCGGGAGTGGGCGGGAGCGCTCGCCATCGCCGTGACCCGTCTCGTTGAAGCGGGCCGTCCCCCGTGCCCACTGTGTGGCGGCCCGCTCGATCCACGGGGCCACGACTGTCCTCGCACGAACGGACACCGAGCGCCGCTTCGCTGAGATGGAGGGACGCGACCTCGCCGAACTCCTCCTCCACGGTGAGGTCACCGTCGAGGGGCGAGTGCCGTACTCCTCCAATCAGGCCCTCCTCGTCAGCGTTCGGGCGGGCGGCGAGACGCTTCTCGCCTGCTACAAGGCCGAACTCGGTGAACGCCCCCTCTGGGACTTCCCCGAGGGCCTCTGGCGGCGCGAGGTCGCGGCGTACGTCCTCGACGACGTGTTGGGAGTAGGGGCCGTGCCCGTGACTGTCGGGCGCGACGATCTACCCTTCGGTCCCGGTTCGCTCCAGTGGTGGATCGAGAACGCGACGGAGGATCACTACTTCACCTTGCGAGAACGCCCCGACCTCGAGGAGTGGCTCATCGACCTCGCGGTCTTCGATGTCGTCGCGAACAACGCCGACCGTAAGGCGGGCCACGTCATCTTTGACGGCGTGAGGTGCTGGGCGATTGACAACGGACTCTGTTTCCACGTTGAGGAGAAGCTCCGGACCGTCATCTGGGACTATCTCGACACCCCCCTACCCATTCGACTCCGCGACGGGCTCGAACGGCTAGCGAACGGTGGTGGCGACCGCCTGGGCCCCTGGTTGGACGAGGACGAGGTGACGGCGACCTGTCGTCGGGCCCAAGAACTCCTCGACGGGGGTGTGCTGCCCGCACCGGACGAGGAGCGAGACTGGCCCCCCTATCCCTGGCCACTGATCTAAGTAGCTGCTTCCGCGGGGGCGATGGGCGTCCCGGATTCGAGCAGAGCGAGGGACACTAGGGCACCGAGGGCGAAGAGGCCCGCCGCCCACCAGAAGGCGACGGAGTACCCGTGAAGTGTGGCGACTCCCGTCCCGACCCCCGCCCCCGTGGCTCGCGAGGTACTCTCCACCGCAATGGTGTTCAAGAGCGCCAGTCCGATGGAGGCACCAATCTGTTGGGCGCTATTGACGAGGGCCGAAGCGGCCCCCACCTCACCCCCACCGAGCAGGGCGGTCGCCGAGGCGCTGGCCGGAGCGACAATGAGACCGAGGCCGAGGCCCATCAGCACCAGCCCCGGAAAGACGGAGCCCCAGTAGTTGGGTGTCGCGGGCAGACGCGTGAAGAGAACGCTGGCCATCACGGCGAGAATCATGCCGACGGGGATGAGGGGCCGGGGACCCACGACCGACCACAGTCTCGCCGACGCCCCCGACGCCGACACGGCGATAGCGACGATGAGGGGTAGGAACATGACCCCGGTACGGATAGGGGTGTAGCCGAGGGTGCTCTGGAGATACACCGCGAGGAAGAGGGACACCCCGAAGAACGCCGCACTCGCGAGGAACAGCGCGCCGAGGGAACCGAGCCGCGTCCTCGCCGTTACTAAGTGCAGTGGCACCAGGGCACCCCGACGACCCCGTTCGAGAGCCACGAAGAGAACCTCACACCCGAGTCCGAGAACGAGCGGCACCCAGGTACCGCGATCGGTCCACGTGGAGCGCACGCCGTGGGCCAGGCCGTAGACGACCCCGAACCAGCCGGCGGTCGACAAAACCGCGCCCGCCGGATCCAGTCCGCGACGCTCCCGGTGCTCGTCATCGTTCGGAACGATGAACGCACCCAGGAGGGCGACGAGGGCGAGGACGACATTCACGAAGAGGCACCAACGCCACGAGCCCCACTGCGTGAGGACGGCGCCCAGTAACAATCCGATAGCCGCTCCCGAGGCCCCGACGCCCCCCACGAGGGCGAAGGCTCGGGAACGTCCTTGGGGCGACCGAAAGTGCAGCGTGACGAGGGCCAGAGCGGCCGGAGCGCAGAGGGCTCCGAAGGCTCCCTGCAGCGCCCGGGCGCTCAGTAAGACGCCGAGCGAGTGGGCGCCACCCCCCACGGCCGAGGCGAGGGCGAATCCCACCAGTCCCGTCATCAGGGTCCGACGGTGACCCCACCGATCCCCGACGCGCCCCCCCACGAACAACAAGCCACCGAAGGCCAACACGTAAGCCGTGATCAGCCACTGACGATTCGCACTGGAAAACCCGAGGTCTCGCTGAGCCTGAGGAACGGCAATCGCCATGATGGTGGCGTCGAGAGACACCATCAACTGGGTCACGCTGACGGTCGTCAGGGTGGCCCAACGACCGACGCGGGGGGAGGTAACGCTCGACATGCTGGGTCCAGCCTACGAAGTAGGACCCGTCACAACGGGAACCTGGCCCCTCACGCGCCCCGTCGCTCGCGAAGAAGCGCAATGACTTGGGGGAGAACGCTGGTAACGTCGCCCACGACTCCGAGGTCAGCGACCTGAAAGATGGGGGCGTCGGGGTCCTTATTGATGGCCACAATGTGGGCCGAACCCTTCATGCCGACTAAGTGTTGAGTTGCTCCCGAGATGCCGCAGGCCACGTAGAGGTTCGGGGCGACCGTCTTTCCCGTTTGACCCACCTGGCGGGAGTAGGGCACCCAACCGGCGTCCACGATGGCGCGGGACGCTCCGCCCGCCCCCCCGAGAAGTCCCGCCAATTCGTCCACCCACTGGTAGTGCTCCGCGCGACCGAGACCCCGTCCGCCCGACACCACGACCGGCGCCGATTCGAGATCGGGACCATCGCTCACCTCGAGGACTCGCGAGCGCACTCGCGCCACCGTCGAGGACGCCCCCGCGACCTCTCGTTGGGCCGCGGGCGAACCGCCACACTCTTCGGGCGTGACGGACTTGCGGCGCACCACAAAGAGGGCTGGTCCGCTCACCCGAGTACGGCTCACGGAGGTTCCACCCACCACCAAGTGCTCACTCTCCCAGCCGTCGGGAGTAGCCCGGAGATCGACGACGTTCGTCACCACAGTCCGTCCCCATCTCACGGAGAGACGCCCCGCAATATCGCGGCCGTCGTACGACGACCCGAAGAGCACAATGTCGGGGTGACCGTCGGCCGCGGCCAAGTCCTCCATTCCGGCGACGACATCGTCGGCGACGAGGTGGTCCTCGTCGTGCGCCACGACTACCTGTGAGGATGCTCCGAAGGCCCCGGCCCGACCGGCGTCGAGCGAGGATGACCACGTCACCAGGTGAACGTCGTCGCTCACTCGTCGAGCCAGGGTGAGCAACTCGCCCGCGGCCTCACTCCATCCGTTCGCCGACGGCTCCACTACAACCCACGCTGTTGTCACGACACTCCCCTACAGAATCTTGAGGGCGTCGAAGTAGGCCACAATGGCCGCGGCCGCCTGCCCCTCGTCCACGATTTTTTCTCCAGCGGCCCGGCCCGGGGCATCACGAACGTCGACGATGTCGTGCACCCTCTCCTCGTCGAGGACGACGCCGAGTTCGTCCAGCGTGAGAGTCGTCACGGGGCGACTCTTGGCCGCGACAATGCCCTTAAAGGTGGCGTAGCGGGGCTCCACCGATCCCGCCGTCACCGAAATCACGCACGGGACGGGGGCAGCGACCTCCAGCGTCCCCGTCTCACTCTGGCGACGGACGACGACGTGGTCACCCTCGAGACTCACGTGACTGGCGAAGGTCAGCGCGGGCCAGCCGAGAACTTCGGCGAGTTGAGCGGCAACGGTGCCGGTGTATCCGTCCGCCGATTCGGTCGCGGTCACCACAACCTCGGCGCCACTGCGACGCACGAGGGCGCCTAGTACTCGGGCCGTCGTCAACGCGTCCGCCCCACCGAGTCGAGAGTCGGAGGCGACCAGCGCCTCCTCCGCCCCCATCGCCAAGGCCGCTCGCAGGGGGGCCGGGTCACTGGAGTCACTCATGGTTCCGAGCACCACCGAACCACCCGACGCCTCAGCCAGGCGCAACGCTACCTCGACACCGTACGAATCAGCTTCGTCGAGGACTACTTTGCCGGTTCGATCCAAACGCCCATTTTCCTGGTAGCGAACCGGAGCGCTCGGATCGGGAACGGGCTTGACGCAGGCCAGAAC
Source organism: Acidobacteriota bacterium (assembly GCA_018971385.1). Classification (GTDB taxonomy): domain Bacteria; phylum Actinomycetota; class Acidimicrobiia; order Acidimicrobiales; family RAAP-2; genus RAAP-2. The sequence goes on from JAGXAY010000001.1 coordinate 23,157, forward strand.
TTTCATGGTTCCCAGACTAGGACAGGCCTCGCGGGACCTAGGTCCTCGCCCGGCCCAGAGGATTTAGATAAAACCTTGATGAAAAAGTGACACTTCACCTAGAATTAATACTCCCGACGCCGATGGTCCCCCCAGCGACGCGGGTCCATCACTTTTGCGTAGTAAGGATCTCGCGACATGTCACTCATCTGGAACCGCACCCACGCCTGGGACGACGCCGACTGGCGCTCGTCAGCCGCGTGCCGCAACACCGAGCCGGAACTCTTCTTTCCCGTTGGTTCGACCGGGGGGGCGACCGACCAGATTGAGGCCGCCAAGCGCCTCTGCGTCAGCTGCGACGCACAGAAGTCCTGCCTCGAGTTCGCTCTCGCCACCAACCAGGAGTCCGGTGTGTGGGGCGGAACCACTGAGGACGAGCGTCGCAAGCTGCGTAAGCAGTGGTTGGCCGCTCGTCGTCGCGCCCAGCAGGGTTAACTACGCCCGTGGTTCCGTGGGAACCACGATGCGCACAAACGTACCCCCACCGTCGGCGGGGTCGACGTTAGTCATCTCAATGACACCGTGAAGTTGGCTTCGCACCACGTCTCGAACGATGGAGAGTCCGAGGCTCGTCGGCACGTCCAGCGAAAAACTCTCGTCGAGCCCCCGACCGTTATCGCGCACTTCGCAGACCGCGTAGTCACCCTCGAGGGCGAGGTCGAGAGTGACGATGCCCACGGCAGTCGAGTCGGGGTCGGCGAAGTCCACGAATCCGTGCTCGACGGCGTTCGTCAGTACCTCGGTCAGGCACAGCGCGAGGGGCGTCGCCACGTCCGTACTCAGTGTTCCGAGGTCCCCGTTCACCACGATTTCGATGGGGTGGGGCGTGAGGACGGTGTCCTCCACGAGGACCACCACGGAGCGAACGATTTCGTCAAAGACCACCTCTTCCCCCGGCTCGCGGGAGAGCACCTCGTGGACGACGGCGATGGAGCGAACCCGTCGCTCGGCTTCGTGGAGGGCGGTACGCGTCTCCACCTGACTCGTTCGTCGTGACTGCAGGCGAAGCAGGGACGAGATGGTTTGGAGGTTGTTCTTTACCCGGTGGTGAACCTCGCGAATAGCCGCCTCGCGGTGAAGAACCATCTGGTTGAGTTGGCGTACGTCGGACACGTCACGCACTAGGACGAGAACGCCCGTCACCACGTCGAGCTCCACGAGGGGGACGCAGTTCATCGTTACCGCGGCATCGACGTCACCCTCGAGATCCTCGAGGGAGGGAAGGCCGTAGTGAAGGGCCCGTTCCACGCTCCGCGAGCGAACGCCGAGTTCGTCCAGGCGTCGCCCCTCGCTGGCCTCGTAGACCCCGAGACGGTGCAGCGCACTCGTCGCGTTCGGAGTAGCAAACTCGATGCGTCCCGTACCGTCCAACAAGAGCATGCCGTCACCAACTCTCGGTAAGCCGGGTCCCCCCACCGCGTCTTCGCGAAAGGGAAAACTACCGGTCGACACCATGCTGCAGAGTCGCTCGAAAATGGAAAGATAGGCCTGCTCGTACAGTGACGCCGGACCGCGCAAGGGTCCCTGCAGTCGAACGAGGACCGCTACCACGTTCGCTCGAATGCGCACCGGAATGCACCACGCCGGGATGGGTCCGTCTGTTCCGGCCAGGTGCACCTCACCCACGACCCGGGTACCGCTCTCGTAGGCCAACCTGACGTGGGCCCACTGATCACCCTCGAGGACGTCACCGACGAGGTCGTCGTTCACTACGGTCGCTCGGTTGTTCGGGCGTGCTTGGGCGATCACCATCATTCGACGCGCGGACCCCCGCGCGGCGGTCACGAGGACCGTATCGGAGAACGACAGATCGGCGAGCAGGGACCACGATGCGGTCAGGCGCAATAGGTGGTCAATCTCCTCCGCGCGCAGGTCCGTACGCGCCTCGCAGAGTTCACTCAGAGTGGACAGGAGAACCTCCCCGCAGCGGCACATTGACTCGCCGACGCCCCTCGTAGGCGGCGAGCGTGGTCACGCCTCTCATCGAAAGCAGGTCACCCACTTCAGCGAGTCGAGCCGCCACTCGTTCCACCCGGTGGGCGTCACTCGCCGTCGTGAAACGAACCCCGGCGCTCACCAATCGGTCCAACAGACCCGGAGCGGGATACGCCTCCTGGGCCGGCTTAAACCAGCCCGCGGAAGAGACTTCGACGCTCAGGTCGGCCGACGTGGCCGCCTCCGTAATGACCTCCCACAAAGCCTCGGGGTTCGCCGGACGATACCCCGCAACTTTGATGACGTCGGGGTGGGCGAGGACGTCAACCACTCTCGACTGGGCTAATTCGAGCATCGCCTCGCCGTAGTCGCGCCACACGTCACCGACGTCGCGCCGTCGCCATTCGGCCATCTGAAGTTCGGAGTCGAGGTCGTCAAAGAGCCATTGATCGAGCCAGTGCACCGACCCAATCAATACGTCGAAGGGGAACTGGGCTAAGAGCTCGGCGAGGGGTTCCATGCGCCCCCGATAGAGGTCCACCTCGAGGCCGATTCGTATCGGCAGGCCCTCGTCCTTCGCGCGTTGTGCGAACGTGACGTAGTCGGAGAGAGAGTTGCGGGCGTGAAAGTCGAAATACTCCGCCATCGCTCCACTCGGCTCGTGACCTTCACGAGTCCAGAAGTCACCGACCGACTGTACGACATCGCGAAAACGAAAAGCGTGCTCGGTGAGCGCGAGTTCGCTCACTCCCTCGCTCACCGCTCGCTCGCAGTACGCGGCCACCTGATCGAGCGCGTAGCCGACGTCGGACTGGGAGTGCTCCCAGAGATGGAGGTGGTAGTCGATCACGACTAGGCGGTGCCGAACCCCACGACGCGCTCCGAGGAGTTAGTGATCTCGACGTAGGCGATGCGCTGGGCGGGCACCCCTACTCGGCGGCCCTTGCGATCGGTCATCCAGAGCACGGTGTCACCCTGGAGGGCTTCTTCCACCTGGCGCTGAAGGGCTTCACGGTCCGTTCCGTCGGGGAACTCCACCTCGAGTTCCTTCATCGACTGCACAATGCCCACTCGTACTTCCATTACGTCCCCTTGAGTCGTCTGCGCCCATGTTACGGCGTTCGACCAGAATGGAGACCGTGAACGAGTCAACCCCGTCGCCGCGGGCCCTGCAGTGGGCGGCCACGATGGGGGGCTTTCTCGGATCCGACGACGTCGTACGCGCTCACGCCGACTCCCACGCTCTCGTCGAGCCTCGTCGGATTACTCGAGAGCGTCGCGAATCGCCCGGAGCTCAGGACCTCACGACGGGGGCGACTCGCGAGTCGGGAGCCGGCGAGCGAGCGCGTCGGGAGGAACCCGACGAGTTCCGTTCCTGCTTCGAGCGGGACCGGGACCGTATTCTGCACTCCAGCGCATTTCGGCGACTGTCGGGGAAGACGCAGGTCTTCGTGTTTCCCGACGATCACATGCGCACTCGCCTCACCCACGCCCTCGAAGTGGCCCAGGTCGCCACGTCGGTCGCCCGCGCCACGGGACTCAACGCCACCCTCACTGACGCCATCGCTCTCGGCCACGACTGCGGTCACGGACCCGGCGGGCACGCCAGTGAGGACGCTCTCGAGATCTACCTGCCGGAAGGATTCGACCACGCCCAGTGGGGAGCCGACGTCGCACTCGCCTCCCTGAATCTCTGTCGCGAGACCCTCGACGGCGTTCGCAACCACTCGTGGAGTCGACCCGCGCCGAGTACCCCCGAAGGTGAGGTCGTCTCCTGGGCGGACCGAATCGCCTACGTGTGCCACGACTTCGAAGACGCCCTCAGTGCCGGCGTGGTCCAGCCCGGGGACCTGCCTCGCGCCGTTCGTGAACGCTGCGGAGAATCACGATCTCATCAGTTGCGTTACTTCATTCGGGCGCTCATCGACACCATCTCCTCCAGTGGAGTCGTCGGGATGGCGTCGGAACCAGCCGCCACTCTCCGAGAGTTTCGGGATTTCAACTACCGCGCGATCTACATGCGCGATGCCTCTCGCCTGCAGGCCGAGCGAGTGGTCACCATGCTTCGGGCCCTCGTCGAGTACTACCGGGCCCGCCCCGAGGCCCTTCCGGTGGATTACCGCGAGTGGGAGGATCCCCTGCGCGCCGGCGTCGCCTACGTCGCCGGCATGACCGACCGCTTCGCCTGTCGTAGCGCAGTCCAGCACCTCGACTGGCCCGTCGCCCAACTTCCGAGTGGTATCGACCGCTAGGAAATAGTGAGTTCGGGGCGGTACACCCTCGAGGGCCCCTGAGCAACAATCGTCGCCGCCAACGCCACGAAGGCCCGAGCCGCTTCGGACTCGGGGTGGGCCACGACGACGGGCTGGCCCTCGTCACCACCCTCTCGTACCGCCATCTCCAGGGGAATCTGGCCGAGCAGGGGTACTCCGAGTTGATCGGCGAGCGCCGCCCCGCCGCCGGAACCGAAGATCTCGTACCGTCGGCCGTCCTCACCCCGAAAGTAGGACATGTTCTCGATTACGCCCCGCACCGGCAACTTCAGTTTGCGGGCCGCGGACGCCGAGCGCTGGGCCACTCGCTGGGCGGCGGACTGGGGGGTCGTCACGACCATGATCTCGGCGCGCGGCACAATCTCGGAAAGGGTGAGGGCGACGTCCCCCGTGCCCGGCGGCATGTCGATCACGAGGAAGTCCGGCTCTCCCCAGGCCGCCTCGCTCACGAGCTGACTGATCGCCTTGTGCAACATGGGGCCACGCCAGATCACGGCCTGGTCGTCGGGCACGAAGTACCCCATGGACACACAGTGCACGCCGTGGGCGAGGGCCGGAATGACCGTATCGCCGAGGACGATCGGGTCGATGGGCGACCCGATCATCTTGGGGACCGAAAAGCCGTAGACGTCGGCGTCGAGCAGGCCCACTCGTTGTCCGGACTGGGCCAGCGCGAGGGCCAGATTCACCGAGACGCTCGACTTTCCGACGCCCCCTTTCCCGGACGAAATTCCGAGCACCCGCGTCTTCGACGTGCGCTGGAGAAAGCGGGGAGTCCCGGACTCGTCCAGCATCCGTGACCTAATTCGCTGACGTAGGGCCATCAACTCGTCTTCGTTCATCGCCCGCACGCTCACTCGAGCGCCGGGCCACTGTGCGTCGATGGCGGCAAGATACTGATCGCGGGTCGGCCAGTTGCCCCCGGGAAGGGCGAGGGTCACGTCCGCGCCCTCGTCGACAACGAGGAATCCGGCGTCCTCGAGAGTAAGTTCCAGCCAGGGATCCTCGAGGCGTCCGATTCTGTCCAGACGCTCCGACCTCACGAGCCCAGGCTAACCGTCTTCCCCCGACGTCACACCCGTACACTGGAGGAGTGACGACCGCGGCCGCTAACGGCTTGGACTCCGACCTCTTCACCGCCAAGGTGACCTCGCTCACCCACTCCTTCGGCGACTCGACGAGACGAAAGATTTACTTTCACGTGCGGGAAAACCCCGGAGTGACGGTGGCCCAGTTGGCCGTTCACTGCGGGGTGCACACGAACGTTGTGCGCCACCACCTCGACCGACTCATGGAGAGTGGCTACGTGGCGGTGGACTCGGTGCGTACGTCCAGCGTGGGGCGCCCGGCCAAGATCTATCGCGTCGTCAACGCCGACGTCACCCTCGAGGGGAGCCTGCGTCGTGACGCTCTGCTCGTCTCGCTCCTCGAAGGCGCGCTGGAGCGCCTCGGACCGGCGGCCAGCGAGGAACTCGCCCACGACGTGGGCTTCGACTACGGGCGTTCCCTCTCGGGCGCGGGTGATCCCGGTAGTGACCCCCGAGCGGTGATGAGCGCGCTCGCCGGACTCTTGAAGGCCCACGGTTTTGACGCCGAACTCCACGACGACGACGCCGCGGGCACCTCCATCGTGACGAAGAACTGCCCCTTCGGGGCGGCCGCCCAGCAGCACCCGGTGCTCTGCGCCGTCGATCGGGGCCTCGTGTCGGGCCTGCTCGAGGGACTCGGCTCCTCCTCGACCCAGGTCACGCTCACGTCGCGGGCGCGCGGCGATGCTGACTGCCGAGTGACCGCCTAACCGACGAGACCGAGTCGGGCGAGAAAGGGAGCGGCGATGGCCCGCTCCTCGGCGGTGGGGGCAAGTCGTAGAAAGGCCCGAAACTCTCTCACCGCGAGTGATCGATTCCCCGGGGTCGCGGCCGCCACAATCGCGTAGTAGAGGCGGGGGGCGGGGTCACTCGGAGCCAGGTTGACCGCGAGACGTAGTTCCGAAGTCCCACGAAGGACGAGGGTCGCGTTCTCCGCACTCGCGCCGGCCGAAAAGTCCAACCACCCGACCTCGGTGAGCGCCGCCACGTTGTGGGGCTGTATGGCGAGGACCTCTTCGTACGCGGCGAGCGCCGTGACGTCGTTACCGGCCGCGAGGTCGGCCTGGCCCTGATTCAGCAACTCGGTGAGGTGCTGAGACGACGAGGCGGACACTCCCCCCGTGATGGAGGTTCCGGCCTGGCGAAGGGAGAGGTTCAGAATCACCAACCCCGCCGCCGCCACCGCGAAACAGGCCAGGGCGATGAGCAGAAGAGACCGTCGGCGGCGTCGGGGTGGCGTGGCCGCGACACTCGGCCGATCCGTCCACTCGGCGAGGGACGCCCGCAACGTCTCGAGAGCGGCGTTCTCACGCTGCTCGAGGGCGGCCCACTCGGCGTCGGAGAGCTCTCCCGCCGCGTGTTCGGCCCGAGCGTCGGCGAGCGAGGCTTCCCGCAGGCGGATCTCGTCGAGCAGAGAGTCTCGCGTCATCGTCGACGCCTCACCGTCACGAGGACGCCCACGAGAACGGAGACGACGCCGAGGGGGCCGATCCAGAGCAGCGATCCCCACCCCGAGGTGGGGGGACTCAGGAGAATGCTCGGCCCGTAGGAACTCTCGAGCGTCGTCAGTATCTGAGCGTCACTCTCCCCCGCGTGGACCAGTCGGGTGATGTCGGCGCGCACCGCGAGCGAGGAGGCGGAGGTTGATTGGGCGACGGAGAGGTCCTGGCAGGAGGGGCACTTGACGAGACTCTCGAGATGCGCGATGCGGGATGCGGGAGTGCTGACGCGGGGACTGAGAAGAAGGGTCGCGCCGGTCACGACGACGGCGACGAGGAGCCAGAGCCGAAAGGAACGGAGTACTCTCACGCGGACCGCACCCGGTTGATGGCGGCGTTCAGTTGGGCCACGCTCGCCGGTCCGAGGAGAACCGCTCCCACCCGACCACTCGGCGCGATAACGAAGGTCGTCGGTGGCGAGGTCACCCCGTAGGCGTTGGCGAACGAGCCCGCGGGGTCGGCGAGGGAGCGATAGAGCGAACCGTAGTGGGCGTCGAAGGACCGAGCCGCAGCCAACGAGTCATTGAAGACGACGCCCTCCACGACGACTCCCTGGTGGCGAGTCTGCCAGGCGACCGTTGACAGGTTGGGAGCCTCGGCCTGACAGGGTTGACACCAGGAGGCCCAGAAATCCAGCACCACCACCCGACCACGTTCGGCGCGAAGAGAGAAGGATCCTCCACCGTCGATGCTCACCCCGGAGACCTCCGGCGCGACCCGGCCGAGAAGGGGGCTCGGGATGGAGGTGGCGCTGTAGGGCTGTCGAGTGAGGAGGAGAACGGAGAGAGCGACCACCGCGGCGAGGAGAACGAGTCCAATGACGAGGGCGCGTCGTTTCACGCGACCTCCTCACCGTGACGGCGACGACCGAAGGAGAGGGCCGATCCGGCCCCAATCATGAGGCCACCGATCCAGAGCCAACTGAGGAGGGGTTCGATGGTGATCCCGAGGACGACGGAACCGGCTGGCACGTTCGTCGCAACCTGCGCCCCGGACGTTCCGCCCGTTCCCCCCACGGCGTCGAAGGTGACGTAGACGTCACGAAGGAGGGAGGAGTCGATGGCCGGGGTACCCACGGGTTGGCTCGTCCGTCCACTAAAGGTGGTAATCGCGGGGCGAATCTGGTGGCCGTCCACGCTCACCACCACCTCCGTCTGGCTCTCGAGCGCGTCGTGACGGGCCGCGAATCCGTTGAATCCGATGGTGTGTCCTTCGAGATACGTACGCTGCCCCGGCGCCAACGTCACTTCGGAGCGGCTGGTGTAGGAGGTCGACACCACGATCCCAACGGCCATGATGACGACTCCGAGGTGGACCACCATGCCCCCCGTCGACGGAGCGCGCCAGGCGGACCAGAGGTCACCACGCCGTTTCGCCGAGACCACGACTCCGCGCAACGTGCGCAGGGCCGCTCCGGCGGCGGCCGTCGCGAGGGCCACCGTCGCGATGACCACGGGATGACGAACTCCGGCGAAGAGGAGAACCGTGGAGACCACGAGGGCGGCCCAGGCTGACCCGCGGGACCTCTCCCACAGCACGACCCGAGACACGCTGCGCCAGCTCACCAGGGGGGCGAGAGCCATGAGAACGAGAAGGAGAACGGCGACCGGCACCGCGACGGTCGCGAAATACGGCGTCCCCACCGTGACCTGGACGCCATTGACGGCCTGGTAGAGGAGGGGGAAGACCGTCCCGAGCAGCACCACGAAGGCGAATCCGACGAACAGGATGTTGTTGACCACGAAGAGACCCTCGCGTGAACCCGGGTGATCAATGCCGATTGGTGACCGCAAGGTGTCACCCCTCCAGGCGATGAGAGCGATACCGGCGCCCACCGTCAACGCGAAGAATCCGATGAGAATCGGGCCGAGGGTGGACGAGGAGAAGGCGTGGACACTCTGGAGTACTCCCGATCGCGTGAAGAACGTGCCGAGCACCGTGAGGGCGAAACTCGCGATGGCGAGGGACACGTTCCAGATCCGAAAGAGACCACGGCGATCCTGGACGATGACCGAGTGAACGTACGCGGTCCCCGTCAGCCACGGCAGAAGTGCGGCGTTCTCGACCGGGTCCCAACCCCAGAATCCCCCCCACCCGAGTACCTGGTAGCTCCACCACGATCCGAGGACGATGCCGACCGAGAGAGCTCCCCACGAAAGCACCATCCAGCGGCGCTGCTCGAGGGGCCATCGGTCGTGAACTCGCCCGGTAATTAACATCGCCATAGCGAAGGCGTAGGGAATGGTGAACCCCACGAATCCCGCGTAGAGCAGTGGCGGGTGAACCGCCACGAGCGGGTTGTCCTGCAGTAGTGCGTTGGGTCCGGCTCCCTGCAGCACGTGCGCCGGATTGTGCACGAAGGGATCGGCCGGACCGGCGAGCAGACCGATAAAGAAGGTGCTCACGGCGAACAAGATGAGCGTCGCCCATCGCACGACCGCGTCGCTCTCCTCCCGTCGGTAGTGACGAATGACGCCGAGAACGAGACCACCGAGGATGAGAGCCCACAGCAGCAAAGAACCTTCGAGGGCGGACCACACGCCGGTCAGTGAGTAGAGGAGAGGAGTGAACGTCGCGTTGTTCTGCGACACGTAGGCGAGGGAGAAGTTGTGGGTGACGAAGGCGTACTCCATCACGACGAACGCACCAAGCAGCCCCCCCATCATCAGAAGGGCCCAGCGCCCGGGGTGAGTCGGCCGGGAGCGACGCACCCCCCACGACTGAGCGACCAAACCTCCGAGAGCTCCGGTGGTCGCGACGTAGACGGCGCCTCGACCCAACCACGTCAGGATCATCGGACCGTCCCGTTGGGGGCCTTCACCCGCCCGGGGTGCTGAGCGATGTAGGTCGACGAGTGCTTCACCATGATCTGGCTCCCGAGAAAGTCGGGTGAACTCGATGACGCGAAGTGACCCACCACCACCACTGGAATGTTCGCTTGGAATAACTGGGGTGGAGAGCCGGCCGCCGTCACGAAGTAGCGGTGCGTCCCCGAACCCTCGATGTAGAACGACGCCCCCGTCGAGGTCCGCTCAATGGTGCCCGGCTCCACGACCCCCTCCAGGCGAAGGGTCGACGTCCCGAGGTGGGGACGCTGCGTCCACGCCTCGTCCACCGTGACGAAGTAGTTGAGGGATTTAAGTAGGCCCTGCGAGAGAAGCGCGCCCACGGCGATGAGGAGCAGCACGATGACGAGGACGGTGCGACGAGTCGAGCGGCTCCTCGAAGGGGGTGGAGCCGCGGGATGAAGATCCGGCTGCTCAGTGGTCGTCACGTCGCCCCCTCCACCACAGCGAGAGGGCGTAGAGGGTCACCGTTACGAACGTCACGAGGTAACCCGCGACCACGTAACTCATCCGACGCCCTCGCGACGGCGTAGATCAAGTGCGGCGTCGAGGCGAGCCCGGCGGCGCTCGTCGCGCGAGGACTCAAGGGCCACCCGCCGAAGGAGTAACCACACGAACAGCGTGGTGAAGCCCACGAAGCTCACGAGCATGGTCCAGAGCATCGATCCGTGGACGTTCAGAGCCCCCGTCGAGGTCAAGACGGAGGCCCCCTGGTGCAGCGTTTTCCACCAAATGACGGAGAAGTGAATGATAGGAACGTTCACCGCGGTCAGCAACGCGAAGACGGCGCTGCGTCGGGCTCGCAGCTCGGCGTCCTCATTCGCCCGACGAAGGGCCAAATAGGCCACTTCGAACACCCCGAGAATCGCCGTCGAGGTCAGCCGGGCGTCCCACGCCCACCACACTCCCCAGGTTGGCCGACCCCAGATGGAGCCGGTCACCAGGGTCAGAGCAATAAAGAGGACCGAGATTTCCATGGCGCAGTAACTCACTCGGTCCATTCCCTCGGAACGAGTGCGGGGCCAGAGGTAGAGCCCCGCCGCCACGACCGCCGTGCCGAAAGAGACGTAAAGCGCAACCCAGGCAATCGCCGGGTGGATGTAGAGCAAGCGCACGAGGTCGCCCTGCACTTGGTCGGGCGGGGTTACCCAGAGACCCATGACGGCCGTGAACGCCAGGAGAACGACGCTGATCCAGCCCCACCAGCGCGGTGACCACCTCGTCATGACTCCTCCAACACGCCGTAGACCGCAATTCCCACCGCCACGTACGCCACGAGGGCGACCACCACGATGACCCACCACTCCCACAGCGCCCCCCCGTAGAGGGCGGCACTCAGGGACCTCTCCCCCGCCACGAGGAGGGGGGCGAAGGCGGGGAGAGTGAGGAGCGGCAACAGCGTGACCGGCCCGTCTCCCCCCGTTGTGAGGGCACCGTAAATCGTACCGGCTGTGGACATCACTCCTAACGTGACGGCCACGCTCGGGAGGGCCTTGAGGGCCCCCACCAGGGCGACGTGAAGGAAGAGAACCGAACCGGCCAAGAGAATCGCCCCGAGCACCCACAACTCCAGGGTGAGGGCGAGTGCCTTGCCGAGAAAGACTCCCCCCGGATCGAGACCGAGGGTCGAAACCGACGCCCGAGTTCCCGGCGTCGATTCGATCCCCCGAGAGCGCTGAACCACGGCCAGGGCGACGAAGAGGACCACGAGATAGAAGAGGCCGGGGGCCGAACTGGAAGACCCCGCCTTCGTCGGGCCGAGGGCGAGACCGGCGAGCACGAGGGCGAGAACGGCGAAGGGTGTGACCTGCCAGAGCAGCACTCGGCTACGCATCTCGATGCGTAGGTCCTTTCGCGCGACGAGCCACGCCGTACGAATCACGACGATCCCGCCACGCGCCCGCCCAGGATGACCACCTCGTGGCGGGCGCCCCCGAGACCCGTCACGTCGTCGTGGGCGCTCACGATGACGGTGACTCCGACACCCACGGCATCGGTAACTAATCGATCGACGAGGTCCCGGGCCGCCTCGTCGAGGGCGGCGTGGGGTTCGTCGAGGAGCCACAGCTCCGCGCGTCGAATGATCAACCACCCGAGCGCGAGCCGACGTCGCTGCCCGGCGCTCAGTTGACGAGTCGGGGTATCGCGACGTGCGCCGAGACCCACCCTCTCGAGAGCGGGGTCGATATCTGCCAGGGGACGCTCGAGGGACCGGGCGGCGAATTCAAGGTTTTCGCGAACGGTGAGATCTCCGTAAAAGGACCCCTCGTGGCCCATCCACCCCACGCGTCGGCGCAGAGCGCGTCGATCTCCGGTCGCGAGATCGACCCCGAGAACACGACCCTCGCCACCCCGCAGTCGGTCTAAACCGGACACTAGGCGCAGCAGACTCGTCTTTCCGGCGCCGTTTCCCCCGCGCAACACCAGGAGTGTGCCCGGTTCCACCCGCAGCGTGACGCCGGACAAGAGGGGAAAGTTCCCCGAGGTGACGACCGCCTCGCGAAGATCGACCGCGGGCTCGGTCACGAGCTAGGACTGAAGAAGCGCCAGGTCGGCGGCGACCATCATCTCCACGAGTTGGAAGAAGTCGACTTCGCACTTCCAGTCGAGAAGTTGGCGAGCCTTCGACGCATCCCCGACGAGTGAGTCCACTTCGGCCGGACGGAGGAACTTCTCGTCGAGGACCACGTGATCCTCCCAACGAAGCCCCGCCGCCGCGAAGGCCACGTCGCACAGTTCGCGAACCGAGTGGGTCTCCCCGGTCGCCACCACGAAGTCATCCGGGGCGTCCTGTTGCAACATGGCCCACATCGCTCGCACGTAGTCACCGGCAAATCCCCAGTCGCGTTGGGCGTCGAGGTTCCCGAGGCGCAGTTCGTGGTCTCGCCCCGTCTTAATCCGAGCGACCCCGTGGGTCACCTTGCGCGTGACGAACTCGAGGCCCCGCCTCGGCGACTCGTGGTTGAACAGAATCCCACTCGAGGCGTGCAGTCCGTAGCTCTCGCGGTAGTTCACCGTAATCCAGTGACCGTACACCTTCGCGACACCGTAGGGAGAACGGGGATAAAAGTCCGTCTGCTCGTTCTGGGGAACCGACTGGACCTTCCCGAACATCTCGGAGGAGGACGCCTGGTAGAAGCGAATCTCCGGATTGACCATCCGAATGGCGTCGAGCAATCGAGTGACGCCGAGAGCAGTAGTTTCGCTCGTGAGGACCGGCTGACTCCAGGACGTCTGTACGAAAGACTGGGCCGCCAAGTTATAGACCTCGTCCGGCTGGACCTCTCGTAAAACGCTGAAGAGTGAGATCTCGTCCATGAGGTCACCGCTCACCAGGTGAAGTCGCTCTTGGATGTGTCCAATGCGATCGAAATTCGCCGACGAGGATCGACGAATCAGTCCGTAGACCTCGTAACCCTTATCGAGGAGAAGTTCGGCGAGGTACGAGCCGTCTTGGCCCGTGACCCCGGTAATCAGCGCTCGCTTGGTCACCCAGACCCCTTGCAGACAAAAGAACGGCGAGAAAACGCCTCGTGACATCATAGTTTGGGCCCGGGAACCGTTCGGTGTCGGGGATGTTACGACGAAAGAGAGATTCGTGGGTCGCGTCGCCGTTGTGAGTTACCGCCTGGGCCTTCGCGACGGGGTCTCCATTGAGGCGGCCAAGTGGATAGACGCACTCCGCCGTCTTGGGTGGGACGTTCGAACCGTGGCCGGCGAGGGTGCTGTCGACGTCACCGTGCCCGGCCTGAGGGCGACCGACCAGGAATCGCCGCGCGCGCAGGACCTCGAGCGAGCCCTCGAGGGCTGCGAGTTGGTCATCGCGGAAAACGTCCTCTCCCTCCCCCTCCATCCCGGCGCCAGAGACGCCGTGGCCGATGTTCTCCGTGGACGCCCCGTCCTCGTGCACCATCACGACTTACCGTGGCAGCGGGACCACCTGCGCCACGAACCGCCGCCGCCCGACGACGACGCGTGGCGCCACGTCACGATCAACGACCTCTCGCGAGTGGAACTGGGCGAACGGGGCATCGAGGCCGTACGGCTCTACAACCACTTCGGGGTGAACCCCACTCCTGGTCGGCGAGAGTTAACGCGGGAACTCCTCGAAGTTCCCGAAGACCAGCCCCTCGTTCTCGCTCCGACCCGGGCTATTCCTCGTAAGAACCTTCATCTCGCTGCTCGGGTGGCGCGGGAGAGTAGAGCCATTCTCTGGATTCTCGGACCGGCCGAAGACGGTTTCGACGAAGAACTCCGACAACTGCTCGCCGAACTCGGTGCTCAAGGTCGACACCTCGCTCCACCCGGAGTCACCATCGACGACGCCTACGCCGCGTGCGACGCCGTGGCCGTCACGTCGACGTGGGAGGGATTCGGCAATCCGGTCATTGAGGCCTTTGTTCATGAGCGCCCCCTCGTGCTGTACCCCTACCCCGTCGCCCGAGAGCTCCTGGCCCTTGGATTTAAGACTTTCTCCCCCGACGACTCCCCGGGACTCATCCAGGAGTTCCGCGAGCCCGACCTCGAGCGACGCCAACACAACCACGAAATAGTTCGGCGACACTTCAATCTCGCCGACCTACCGGAGAAACTCAGTACGATTCTCGCGGCGTGCGGGGCTTCCTCCCGTTAGGCTCTGGGGCCGATGGTGAGTCTCGAGCGTCCCGTCCAGGCCGAACGGCGGGCATTCTTCGTCCAGTGTGCGAAAGAAGTCTTCGCGGAACGAGGCTTCGAGTGCACGACGATGGACGACATTGCGCGCGCCGCCGGTTTCACGAAGCCCATCCTGTACCAGTTCTTCCCCTCCAAGGCCGACCTCTATCACGAGATCGTGACGACGACCGGGGCTCGTCTGTTAAAGGCGCTCTCCGACGCAGTACGGGCCGACGAACTTCCGCGGGCCCGAGTTCGCCGAGCCCTCGCCGCGTACTTCTCAATGGTCGTTGAGGACCCCTCCGCCTTTCGCATCCTTTTCACGCACGGCCACAGCGGAACTGCGGCCAACGATTTACAGGTCATTGAGCGTCGCCTCGTCGAATTCCTCGTGCCGTTCATTGACGAGTCCCGCGACCCCGATGAGCGACGCGACCTCGCGGCCGGAGTAGTCGGACTCGCCGAAGGGCTCGCCATTAGTTGGCTACGACGCCAAGCCCGTCGGGGATGGCCCACGCCCGATCCCTTCGAGTCCCAGCGACTCGCGGAACGCGCCACTCTGCTCGCGTGGGGTGGGTTGCACGTGTTGCGCCCGACGCACGACTGAAATGAAGGCGGACGCATTGCGCCGCTAAACGTGTCGCCCCTGAGTTCATAGGCGAAGGCGCATAGCCGTCAGCGTGTTTAGTTATTGACAACATCATGATACGAACTCCACAGTGGAGAGGGGCCATCCTCAGCACTCAATGATTTTGACGCCCGCCTGGTAGTAATTCGTCGTTCACCACTATTTCCAACCGTCGAGTCCTCGACCAGAAATGGACCGGCTGAATTGATAAGGCAATTGACTGAATCAACCTCGCATCGCGAAAGCTTTCCCGCACCGCCTCTGCGGAAGGTCGGCCACAGAGGGGTCAGACGAATGTTCCATTACTAATAATATAGGTCGTATATCTTTATATACTAAAAACATGACAGAACTTCGCGAGCCCACATGGTTCGTGTTGACAGCTCTCGCTGGGCACGATCGACTTCATGGATACGGCATTACTCAAGAAGTACAGAAGCTCTCCGATGGCCGACTGCAACTCAAGGCGGGGACTCTCTACGCAACCCTCGACCGCCTTTCTCGGGATGGACTCATTACAGCCGTGGGAGACGACGTAGTGGAGGGACGGTTCCGTCGGTACTACTCCATCAGTCCGAATGGACGGCAGATTCTTGCTCGCGAAGCTGCGGAACGACAAAGAGTGTCGGGTGAGGCACTACGTCGCTTGTCGTTCGGAGGGGGGGTGGCATGACGAATTTGGAACACCGCTACCGGCGATGGTTACGTCTGTACCCGCGCTCTTACCGCACGTACCGGGAGGAGGAAATTGTCGGCATGCTATTGGAGTCTTCTCACCCGGGACAAGATCGGCCAAGTCTCCGCGAGGCCGGTGCAATCATTTGGCATGCGGGGATGATTCGAGTCGGAATTATGGGAGAAGGTCGCCTCGGCGGATCTCTTCAGAGGCTCTCGACACCTTTTGTCGCACTGGCTGGGCTCTTCTCTCTGTGGGCTCTCGTCTTCGGCGAACTCCTCTCCAATCCGATGTACATCGGAACTCCCACGAGCCACGTCTACACCACTGGTTGGGTTTGTTACTCCACGTGGCTCGTCGTCACGATCTTGTTTTGTACGAATGGCTTCCGTTGGCGGGGTCCCGCCATTGTGATGGCGTTGTGCGCGACTTTGCTCACGGCGCCCGTGAGCGATCTTCTTCATCTTCCGCGGCCACCGCTCTTCTTCCTTGTCACCATTTCACTGTTGGGAACAATGGGTCTTTTCGCGCACCTGACTCCGCAAAGCCCACCTGCTCGAGCGTTCGTTGTGATTCCATTCACCTTCTTCGTAGTGATGGTAAGCGCCACAGGGATTGCTACCGCATCCTCCCTCTCGATATCGTGGCGGGCGGAACTCACTCAGGGTGCCTTCTACCAAAGCTGGTTGGATACCGTGGCCGCCTGGGCTCCGCCCGTAGCCATCGCTGCTCTTCTCATTGCGGTGACCCTTATGTGGGCCAGACATCAACAGGTAGCCATCGCGTTGGCTGGATCCACGGTGCCGTGGATTGTGATTTCAGCCCTACACGCGCCGAGGCCAACCACCAAGATTGTCAGCGAGGTCATTCTGACCTTCATCATTATCGTCACCATTGCGTGGGACGTATCTGGTCGACACAACTCCGAGCGTGGACGTGAATCCATGTCCACCCCCGAAACGTCAAGCTAGAACCGGACACGTCACTTCTCGTCCCGGTTCATTACCTTCGCCCTGGCTCCACTTTCTCTCTTCAGTGCACGAACCATAATGAGTTGCGCCTCACGCAACATCCTCGCGAGAGAGTGGGAACCTTTATCCCAGGTATCGGTGTCACCACACCATCCTTTAATCCGTTTCGCCCAGTCCTCGTAATGGCGAACCCCAAGAAGGAGGTACGGAGGACTAGCGAATTCGAACCCCGCTAATCGCGCGCGAAATAACGAGCCGCTGGATTTCGCTCGTCCCTTCGAAGATCGTGTAAATCCGTGAGTCACGGTGCCAGCGTTCTACCGGGTTCTCCCGGACGTAGCCGTATCCGCCCATGATCTGAATCGCTTCACCGGTCGCCCACACCGCGGTTTCCGACGCGAAGAGCTTCGACATGGATCCTTCACCGCTCTCGAAGGTTGCTCCCGTAGCGGCCATCCAGGCCGCTCGCCAGACGAGGAGGCGAGCGGCGTCAATGCGAGTTTTCATATCGGCGAGAGTGAAGGCGATGGCCTGATTCTCGATGATGGCTCGGCCGAACTGGCGGCGCTCCTTCGCGTAGTCGAGCGCGAACTCGTACGCCGCGCGCGCGATGCCGACCGCCTGGGCTCCGACCGAGGGGCGAGTGGCTTCGAACGTCGCGAAGGCCGCTTGGGAGGAGGTCGATCGCCCCTCCTTCGCGCGGGCCAGTCGCTCGTCCAAACGTTCTTTTCCCCCGAGGAGCTGGTGCCCCGGAATTCTCACGTCGTCGAGAATGACTTCGGCCGTGTGACTCGCGCGCAGTCCGTGCTTCGAAAACTTTTGCCCCATCTTGAGACCGGGGGTGCCTTTCGGGACTACGAAGGACGCTTGCCCCCGTGTACCGAGCTCCGGCTCCACGCTCGCGACGACGACGTGAACGTCGGCGATTCCGCCGTTCGTAATCCAGGTCTTGGTCCCCGACAACACCCACTCGTCGGTGGCTTCGTCGTAGCGAGCCCGCGTTCTGAGAGAGGACACGTCACTACCGGCATCGGGTTCAGAAACGCAGAACGCCCCAAGGTGAACATCGTCGGGCGTCCCGTAACACTGGGGAAGCCACTCGCCGTGCTGCTCCGGCGTACCATTCGCCCAGATACCAGCCACCGCCAAGCCCGTTCCGAGTAGGGACATGGCGAGACCCGCGTCCCCCCAGGCCAACTCCTCCGAAACTAACGACAACGTCAGTCCCGTGGGGTCCATCGAGGCCGTCGCGAGAAAGTCCAGGGAGTACAGGCCGATTTTCGCAGCCTCCTCGATCACGGGCCAGGGAGTTTCCTCCCTCTCGTCCCACTCCGAGGCCACGGGACGCATCACGTCCCGCGCAAAACCGTGAACCCACTCGCGAACGGCGTCTTGGTCGTCCGACACGGACAACGAGAAATCACCCATACCCACCTCGTGATGTCGTCAACGACTCCACCCTAGGCGGGTGCGGGGACTTAGTTCAGCGTGACGCGCTTAGCGAGTGGACCGCGGTCGCCCGCTTCCACGTCGAAGGTCACTTGCTGTCCTTCAAACAGCGTCCGACGTCCGTCGGACTGAATCTCCGAGTAGTGGACGAAGACGTCCGGCTGGCCATCGACAGCGATGAAACCCCAGCCCTTTTCGTCATTGAACCACTTGACGGTTCCTACAGCCACTGAGGGCCTCCTTCAAATAATGCACCCCCACTGGTGGGGCTTTGAGGAGACCACGGTGGTCGCCTCAAGAGGCAACCCTACTCAGAGCGCTCCGCCACCACAAATTAAATCTCTGCAACTACCGCCGTCGAACCTTCGTTCCCTGAGAAGAATCCTCAACAATCCAGCCCCGACTTTCGAGCTCGGACCGAATTCGGTCGGCCTCCGACCAGTCCCGACGGGCCCGGGCCTCGTCACGGCGGACCACCAAATCGGCCACCTCACTCGGTAACGGCTCCTCGTCACCGACCAACGACAGTCCGAGAGCGCCAAAGAGGGTCGCTACTGCGTGAGCCCACGTCTCGGCGGATGAATCTCCCTGATCAGCGAGGGAGTTCGCCGTCGCCACCCCGTCGAATAACGCCGCGACCGCGGCCGGTGTGTTGAGATCGTCGTCGAGCAACCTCGTGACCTCCTGCACAAAGTTCTCCACCTCCGGTGCCCAGGCGGCCACCGGGTCCACCACGCCGTCACCGGCGAGTCGAGGCAGGAGAAATCGTCGAGCGAGCGCGTCGAGACGAGCCACACTTCGCTCCGCGTCGGCGATGGTCTCAGTATTGACGTCGAGGGGCGAACGGTAGTGGGAGCGGATGACGAGGAGACGGTAGGCCCGCGGATCGGTTCGTTCGAGCAGGTCGGTGAGGGAGGTGAAGTTGCCGAGTGACTTGCTCATCTTCTCGCCGCCCGACATCACAAATCCGTTATGCGCCCAGCGCCGCGCGAAGGGCCGACCGAGAGCGACCGCCTGGGCTCGCTCGTTCTCGTGGTGGGGAAAGGCGAGGTCCAGGCCACCACAGTGGAGGTCGAAGCCCTCCCCGAGCAGTCCGAGACTCATCACCACGCACTCGGTGTGCCATCCCGGACGCCCCGCCCCAAAGGACGCGGTCCACTGTGGTTCTCCGGGCTTGGCGAACTTCCAGAGTGCGAAGTCGAGCGGGCTGCGCTTGTCACGACGGGCGTCGACGCGGGCCCCGGCCCGCAGTGACTCGAGGGGCTGGAGAGCGAGCAGACCGTAGTCGGCGACCGCGGACACGTCGAAGTAGATTCCGTCGCCGAGTGGATACGCCACCCCCCGCGCCATCAGCGTCTCGATGAGCTCGATCATCGAGTCAATCCACTCGGTTGCTCGCGGCGCCACGCTCGGGCGAAGGACGCCGAGTTGCGCCATCGAGGACCACCACACCTCTTCGAAGCGTGTCGCCACTGCCGATTCGCTCACGCCCTCTCGCTCGGCGCGTTGGATGATTTTGTCGTCGACGTCGGTGATGTTGGAGACGAAGCGTACGTTGAAGCCCCGAAAGTGGAGCCACCGGCGCAGTACGTCCCACACCAGGGTGAAGCGGCCGTGGCCCACGTGGGGTACGTCGTAGACGGTGGGGCCGCACACGTAAATCGACACCTCTCCGGGGTGACGGGGACGAAGGTCGAGGACCTCCTGGGCGGCGGTATCGAAGAGTCGCATCACCCGTCCAAACTACTGAGACTCCCGGGCGTTCACGGGGTCCCCGTAGACTGAGCCGCTATGGGTGAGAGTTACCAGGTTCCCGACAAACCATCAACGGACGGTCTCGAAGACCGCTGGATGGGGGTATGGGATGAGGAGGGTACGTACCTCTTCGACCGTCACGCCACGCGAGACAAGGTGTTCTCCATCGACACCCCGCCACCCACGGTCTCGGGTTCACTGCATATGGGTCACGTGTCGAGTTACACCCACGCGGACCTCATCGCTCGCTACCAGCGCATGCGAGGTCTCGCCGTCTTCTACCCGATGGGTTGGGACGATAACGGTCTACCCACCGAGCGCCGGGTGGAGAACTACTACGGGGTGCGCTGCGACCCCTCGCTGCCCTACGACCCAACCTACGAGGTTCCCGACTCCCCCGGCGAGACCAAAACGTCCATTTCCCGCCGGAATTTCGTCGAACTGTGCCATCGGCTCACCGCCGCCGACGAGGAGATCTTTAAGGACCTCTGGCGTCACCTCGGAATCTCGATCGACTGGTCCCTCGAGTACTCCACCATTTCGCGCCACGCCCAGGCCGTCTCCCAGCGAGGTTTCCTCGAGATGTACCGTCGCGGCGAGGTCTACTCGACCCTCGCTCCGACTCTCTGGGACGTCGATTTTCGAACCGCCGTCTCCCAGGCCGAACTCGAGGACCGCGAGCGCCCCGGACACTTCCACCGAGTTCGCTTCGCTCGCGCCGATCACGACGGCGTGGTGGAGATCGACACCACGCGGCCGGAGCTCATTCCGAGTTGTGTCGCTCTCGTCGCCCACCCCGAGGACCCGCGCTATCAGCCCCTCTTTGGAACGCGGGTCGTGACGCCTCTCTTCGGTGTCGAGGTGCCCGTGCTCGCTCACGAACTCGCCGACCCCGAGAAGGGCACCGGCATCGCGATGATCTGTACCTTCGGCGATACGACCGACGTCACCTGGTGGCGGGAACTTCGACTCCCGACGCGCACTCTCATTGGACGCGACGGGCGATACCTGGCCGCCGACTTTTTCTCCGACGAGTTCCCGAGCCGCACTCCCGAGGCGGCCCAGCAGCTCTACGACACCCTCCAGGGTCGCACCGTGTCACAGGTCCGTACGGCGATTGTCGAAGCGCTGAGCGCCTCAGGCGACCTCGTCGGCGAACCCCGACCCCTCACCCACCCCGTCAAGTTCTACGAGAAGGGCGAGCGCCCGCTCGAGATCGTCACCTCCCGTCAGTGGTTCGTGCGTACCCTCGACCATCGAGCGGACCTACTCCGACGGGGTGAGGAGTTGGACTGGCAGCCCGACTTTATGCGCCACCGCTACCGCTCTTGGGTGGAGGGACTGAACACCGACTGGAACATCTCGCGGCAGCGGTACTTCGGCGTGCCCCTGCCGGTGTGGTACCCACTCGACGGCGACGGGGAACCCGACTTTGACCACCCCCTCGTGGCGTCACTCGACCAACTCCCCGTCGACCCCTCGAGTGAGCCCGCCCCGGGCTTCAGCGAAGCGCAGCGTGGTCAGCCCCACGGATTCATCGGCGACCCCGACGTGATGGACACCTGGGCGACGTCGTCGCTCTCCCCCCAGATCGCCGGCCACTGGGGCACGGACCTGTTCGAACGAGTCTTCCCGATGGACCTGCGTCCCCAGGCTCACGAAATCATTCGGACGTGGCTCTTCTCAACCGTGGTGCGCAGTCATTTTGAGCACGACTCCCTCCCCTTTCGCCACGCGCTCATCTCCGGCTGGGTCCTCGACCCCGAGCGCAAGAAGATGTCGAAGTCGCGCGGCAACGTGGTCACCCCGATGCCCCTTCTCGAAGCCCACGGGGCCGACGCCTTGCGCTACTGGGCGGCCTCGGGTCGACCGGGAACGGACATGGCCCTCGACGAGGGCCAGATGAAGGTCGGCCGTCGCCTGGCGATCAAGATTCTGAACGCGTCCCGATTCGTACTCTCGCGGCTCAGTACCGACGTCGATCTCGCCGACGTCAGCGAACCTCTCGATCGGGACCTTCTCGCCGGGGTCGCTGGCCTCGTCGTCGAGAACACCGCCGCCTTCGAGGCGTTCGACTACGCGAGAGTCCTCGAACGCACCGAAGCTTTCTTCTGGTCCTTCTGTGACAACTACTTAGAGTTGGTGAAGGAGCGCGCCTACGGGGAGAGTTCCTCGCCTCCCACGCGCTCGGCCCAGGCGACCCTCGCCGCCTCCCTCAGTGCCCTTCAGCGCATGTTCGCCCCGTTCATGCCCTACGTCACCGAGGAAGTGTGGCGGTGGTGGCACGATGGTTCCATTCACCGCGCGGCCTGGCCCCGCCTGGAGGAGTTCGGTGATCGTCCGGAGGCGAACGGTACTTACGAGGCCCTGAACGTGGTACTCGAAGGCATTCGTCGGGAGAAGTCCACGGCCAAGGTCTCCCAGCGCCGTCCGGTCAGCGAACTAGTCGTCGAGGGACCCGGCGAGTTCCTCGAGCGGGTGGAGCGGGGAGCCCGTGACCTCACCAACGCCGGCGTGATTCTCGCCCGCACGATGGTGGAGGCCCCCGAGGTTGTCGTGAGTGCCACTCTCGCCCCCGAGGGTTAGTACCCGTTCGCAGAAGGCGGCACAGGCTCGCACCACGGACGCGGTCCGGGGACTGCGCACGATGTCGAAGGCGTGTTGAGTCACCGGCATCTCGACGTAGTAGACCTCGCGTAAACCCAGCTCACGGGACTTCGCCACGAAGCGTCGGGCCACCTCCACGTGCACGAGAGTGTCGTGAGTGCCCTGGACGACCAGGAGAGGTGGGGCCCCTTCGTGGAGACGGTGGAGAGGTGACGCCGACTCCACCGCGTCGGGATTCTCCGCCACCTCGGGGGCGAAGACCATCCCGTCGAGGAATCGACGCAGTCCCGCTCCCCACCCTCGCCAGACGGACTCGTCTCCGGTCATCTCGAGAACCCCGTAGAGCGAGATCACGCCCCGCACCGCCAGAGGGGAGTCGCTCGCCCACGGATGACCCCCGCTCACTCCGTAGAGGGCGGCCATTTGCCCGCCGGCCGAGTCTCCGGCGACGACGACGCGGCTCGGGTCGCCACCCATTTGGGCGCCGTGTCGCTTGACCCACCCCATGACGGCGTTGACGTCCTCCATCTGGGCCGGCCATCGATTCCCCGGGGCCAGTCGGTAGTTGGCCGTGACCACCAGCCAGCCCCGAGCGACCATTTCGTGAAGAAGGGGCCGTCCCTGTTCTCGTTTGTCACCAAGCATCCAGGCACCACCGTGGAAGTAGACGAGGATCGGCGCCCGTGAGGGTGTCACCGACTGGCGCCACACGTCCAGGCGCTGATGGGGATCGGGGCCGTACGCCAGATCGGCGCTGATCTGGAGCCAGGGTGGGTGCACGGGCAGAGGCACGACGCGGCGCCACCCGGGAGTTGTCCGTCTCGACGCGGGAGAGCGGGTGACGTCAAGGGGTGTTCCGGCGAGAGCTCGGCGAACGACCCGGTCGGCAGAGAGCAAGATGCCGATGAGAATCACGTTCTCGAGCGCCGACAGTAGTGCGAGCAGTGCGACGCTCCAGCGCCAGGGCGCCGACGTGGGCCAACCCCACCAGTGGAGGAGCCCCACTAACCCGGCGTCGAGGAGCAGAGCGAGGAGGGGAACCTCCCCCGCCACGAGACCGAGGGGGAAAGAGAGAGTCTTCAGGCGGCCGCGCCGCCCGGGACGCAGCGCCGTCGCGGCGGCGAGGGCGAGGATCAACTCCCCTAGTATCACGACGACGACCACGGGGCCTCCTCTCCACCCCCTACGCTAGGGACGTGCAACCACCTCTCGCGCGCCTTCGCGGAACGGTCGGCCTCTGGTCCAGCGCTCACGAGGACGTTCCGCCGGCGGCAGCCCCCCTCCTCGTACGAGAGGCTGAAGCCCTCGGCTACCAGGCCTACTGGTTTCCCGAGTCGTGGTTTCGCGAGTCCTTGACGAGCGCCACGATGCTGCTCGGGGGAACCTCGGGCCTCACCATCGCCACCGGGATTACCAGTATTTGGGGTCGAGACGCGGTGAGCGCGCTCAGTGCCGCGCGCACCCTCAACGCCGCCTACGGGGACCGATTCGTTCTCGGACTCGGCGTGAGTCACTCCCCTCTCGTCGAACGCCTCCGCGCCCAGCACTACGAGAAGCCCTACGACCGCATGAGGGCCTACCTCGACCACATGGACGAGGCGAAAAGTCTCTCGCCCGAAGCGGATCATCCCTATACCCGGGTCATCGCGGCGCTCGGGCCCCGCATGCTCGAGCTCGCCGCCACTCGCGCCGACGGGGCTCACACCTATCTCGTTGACCCCCGCCACACCGAGGAAGCGCGCTCTCGGCTCGGTGGCGCCTTTCTCGCCGTCGAACAGGCGGTGGTCGTGACGCCCTCCCGAGAAGAGTTTCTCGAACGGGCCCACCGTCATCTCGAGTTCTACACCGGTCTCGAGAACTATCGCGCGAACTGGCGCCGCCTCGGCTTTAGCGAGGAGGACTTCGTTCGGGGTGGTTCGGAACGACTCTGCGACGCCCTGGTCGTCCACGAAGACGGTGACGGAGGCGCCCTCGCCGAGCGCACGGCCGACCATCGGGCCGCGGGCGCCGACCACGTCTGCCTCCAGGTTCTCTACGCCCCCGGAAAGAGCCCGGTCGAGGACTGGCGACGCTGCGCCGAACTACTCGCCCTGCGCTAGCGCGGCGGAATCACGGTGACCGGTGGTTCACCAGAGCCACCACGAATCACCCGCACGCTGAGCGCGATGAGACCGATCCAAGCGATTTCGAGGGCGCTCAGTAGTATCCAACCCACCGTGATGAGAACCGCGCCCACGACGAGGCCCGAGAGAAGTCCGTGGCGCACCATGGCGGCAATCCACAAGGGCAGCCAGGCGATCGTCCAATTGAGTACGGGCGCGAGAAAGACGGCCCCGACCCGGCGACGCCACCCGAGATAGGCGCCGAGCAGGGCTCCGAGCAGAGCGCCCTCGAGGAGAGAACTGGCGGACTGACCGGCCCGCAACTCCCAGGACACCTCGACCACGGTCATCACCACCGCCCAGGCGATCATGACGGCGTTGACGTGGCCCCGAGCGCGCTGTCGCCACTCCAGAATTACGGTCACGGAGGTACCCTACCAATCCGGTTTCGACAGACGCCCCTCTCCCGGTACGCTCGCGCTATGGCTTTTGGCGTCCTCGCGTTACTCGGCTCGGGTGAGACCGGCCCCGGCATGACCAAGGTGCACCGGGCGTTGCTCGAGCGCGCCCCCTCCGACCTCGCGGTGAACCTCAACACTCCCTACGGTTTCCAGGAAAACGTGCCGCAGATGACGGAGAAACTGCAGGAGTACTTCCGCGTGTCGCTGCGTACCGAACTACGCGACGGCGCTCTCGCCCACTTCGAGTCCGCGAGTGACGAGGACCGTCAGCGGTTCCGCCACCTCGTTCGCGAGGCGGGCTACGTCTTCGCGGGACCCGGATCCCCCTCGTACGCACTGCGTCAGTGGCAACCCTTGGGGGTTGTGGACGACCTCCTTTCCGTCCTCGCGAAGGACGGGGTGGTGTGCTTTTCCTCGGCCGCCGCTCTCACCCTCGGTACTCACACCGCCCCCATCTACGAGATCTACAAAGTGGGTTCGGACCTGCGCTGGCTCGAGGGTCTCGGCCTCACGGCCCGCCTCGGCCTTTCGTGCGTGGTCGTCCCCCACTACAACAACGCCGAGGGGGGCAACTACGACACGTCCCGTTGCTACCTCGGTGAGCGGCGCTTGCGCCTGCTCGAAGAGCACCTCGAACCGGGCACCCCGATCCTCGGCGTCGACGAACACACGGCCTGCGTCATTGACTGGCGCGAGGGAACTTTAAGTGTCTCGGGCAAGGGTCAGGTGCACTGGCGTCGAGACGGAGGTGACAACGTCTTCTCCTCCGGAGAGGTCGTTCCCCTGTCGGAGTTGGGCGCCCGGACGACTCCTCTGCCCGAGGTGGCGGATCTCGCCCCCGTCGCCCCCAGCGTGGACGCCGCTGAGGTCACTCAGTTGCGCCAGAGCCGTGACGACCTCGTCGCCCTCCTCGATGAGTTACGGCGCCACGCTCGCGAGAGTAAGGACTTTGCGACCGCCGACCGCATTCGCGACGCTCTCGTGAAGTCGGGTGTCGACGTTCGCGACGGCGCTCTTAAGTCCTAGGACGACACCGCGCAACGATTCGGTCCGAGCTCTAGTTCCGCGACGTCGGCCGACAACTCCTCGAGTCCTGCGTTCACCCGAACGATTCGCTGGTAGTTCGGGGGACGATCCTTCACGTGGGTGAGGGCCCAGGCGACGAACTCTTCCTCCTCGAGGCTCAGGGCCGCGAGAGAGTGGCGTAACTCGCCGAGGGGCGCGGCGACGGGGGTGCCAACGTGCACGTCCACGACCGGACCGTAGTGGGCGGGAAAGACGATGGTGTCGTCGGACAGCGGAAGAATCCGCTCGTGCAAACTACGAAAAAGAGCTCGGGCGAAAGGCTCGGCCTGCTCGGCGAGGTCGGGTCGACCCACGGATTCGAGAAAGAGAGTGTCTCCGCTAAATACCGCCGCCTCCCCGAGGCGGTACATCGTCGACCCCTCCGTGTGTCCCGGCACCGACACCGCCGACACCACGAGGGAAACACCGTCCGTGAGCGATAGTTCTAGGCCGTCCTCGAGGGAGTGAAAGCCAAACGAGAACGGGTCGTGGGGGCTCAGCCAGAGTTCCGCCCCCGTTAGTTCGACCAGACGCCGCGAACCGGACAGGTGATCCGCGTGAAGGTGGGTGTCCACTACGTAAGCGACGGACCACCCGTGCTCTGCGGCCAGCGAGCGGTAGATCTCGACCTCGAGAGACGGATCGATGACAACGGCCCGGTCGCCGGCCCCGATGACGTAGGAGAGGCAACCCTTGCCTCGCCGACGCACCTGCACCACCGTCGCCCCCGCGACGACTGAGTCCACGGTGTCGTACGCATCAGCCCAGGCCGCCATGCCACCGTCCAAGACCGCGCTCGCTCGTCCCCGCTCGGCCAGCAGACGCGCGGCGTTCTCTGCTCGAGAACCGCGAGCACACACCACTACGACTCGACTCGACTCGGGAATCTCGTTGAATCGGTCGCCGAGTTGGCCGAGCGGGATGTTTCTCGCACCCGGAATACTCCAGTCTTCGACTTCGTCGGGTTCGCGCACGTCGAGCACGAACACCTCCGGATCGGCATCGAGTAACTCCACCACAGTGGATGCCGTCACGGTCGTTACGAGGTCGCTGGACACGCCCCGAGTTTAGGTCGCTCCCCTATCCGGCGAGGAGGAAACTCCGCGTCACCGTCGCGCGACCGAGCCGATTGGACGCCGTCCACGTCACCACAACTCGCCTCGTCGACGGCGTGAGGGCGACGACACACTGAGTGCCGCGGACGACGCACGAGCCGCGCGAGGGCGTGACCTCGACTCGGTAGGTCGGAGTCGGAAACCCTGGCGCGGGGCGCCACCTGAGGGTGAACTGGTTCCCTCGTCTCTCGGCGCGAAGATCCACGTTGGCGATACCGGGAGCGGCCTCGGCCCGAACGACCACCGACCGTTGGCCCGTCGTCGTTCCCACCGAGTTAATAGCCGACACAGTGAAGGAGTACCGAACTCCGGGTCGAAGCGAGTTCACGGTGCACGACGTGGCCCGGGTCGAACAGACTTGAGTCCCCGAACGCGTGCGCACGACGAAGCGGGTCACTCTCGGCACCGAGGGTCCCGTTCGCCACGAGATGACGAGGCGAGGCCAGTGGGGCGTCAGCGTCGGCATCGAGGGTCGCCAGGGGTCACCCTGGGCGAGAACGACGTTCGACGAGGCGGACGGGGCCGAAGCACCGGGAACCCCCGTCACGGTCGTAGTGACGACGAAGTGGTACCGAACTCCCGGCGTCAGTCCGGTGACGGCACAGGTCGTGGACTTGGTCACACAGGTCACCGAACCCGGCACGGCCGTGACCACGTACCCGCTCGCTCCGGGATACGCCGTGACTTTGTTCCAGGACACGAGCACCCGAGCACCCGCGACTTTGGCAACAACGTTCGTGGGGGTGGCCGGTTCGATGACCGGAGTAAAACTCCCGGTCAGAGGGGCCGAGGATCCGCCGGGCGTTTGCGCCACCACCGTCGCGCTGTAGGCCGTGGTATTCGAGAGTCCGGTGATCACGCAACTGGTCAGCGTGGTGACGCAGGACGCACCGTTGGACAACGTCACGACGTAGGTGGGAGCGACGCCCCCCGAGGTACCGGCCACCCAACTCAGAGCCACTCCCCCGGGCTCGGGAACGACGCCGAGCGACGAGGGGCTACCCGGCACGGCGAGGGGGGTCGTGACGATGCTCGGCAGACTGGCGGGTCCTTGTCCCGCCGCGTTGAACCCACTGACCTGAAAACGGTAGGACTGACCGTCCGTCAAACCGCTCACTACGCAACTGGTCGCCGGGGCGTTCGCCGTGCAGCCCATCCCCGTCGCCCGGTCCACGACGAGAAAGCTCGAGGCCGGTGCCACCCCGGCGGGTGGGGTCGCCGGGATCCAACTCACCGTCGCCCCTCCGTCACTGGGCGTCACGCTGACCAGACCCGGTGCCGGGGGCTGGTAGCCGTCGAGAAAGGAGGCGGAAAGTCCGGAACCGTCATTCGCCAGAGCAACCCGCACTCCGTACGACCCGGGAGGAATCACCCAGCCGGGCGACCACTCCTCCATGGCGCTCTCGGGAATCGTGATCGTCACGACCTGGGACTGGCCCGGTGATAGGGAGACCGAGGTCACACCGGCGACTTGATTGGCCGGCTCCCCCGTCGAACTCGGTGGCGTGAGGTACACCTGCGGTGAGACTCGTCCGGCGACTCCCCCGGTGTTGGTGACCGTGACCGAAACCGCGACGGATCCGTCGCTCTGGAGAGCCGCACTCACTCCCGACAACTGGAACGTCGTGTAGCTCAGTCCGAAGCCCCAAGGAAACAGCGGAGTGACTCCGTTCGCCGCGTACCAGGAAGCGCCCACGGCCAGGCCACCGAGGGCGTTCAAGTCGGCGGTCACCGGCTCCTGGGGCCACGTCACGAAGGGCACCATGGGGGCGTGCGCGTCGGACGGGGGGAACGTCACCGGCAGGTGGCCGGAGAAGTTCGTCACTCCCGTGAGGAGGGCCCCGAGAGCGTCTCCGCCCTCCTCCCCCGAGTACCAGGCCTCCACGACTCCCGCGACCGAGGAGAGCCACGGCATCAGCACCGGACCCCCAGTGTGAAGAACCACCACCGTTCGGGGGTTCTCCGCGGCCACCGCCTCGACGAGTTGGTTCTGGTACCCCGGAAGATTGAGCGTCGTCAAGTCCTGCCCCTCGCCCGAGAGCGTTCCGACATCCACCAGAGAGACCCGGCCCGCCGCGGCGTCCGACCGGGCGAGAGTCGTCATCTGGGCGAGGTAGGAGTCAAGGACGGCCGCCCCGACAACTGGTGTCGGACCGGTCGAGTTCCACACGAGGGTGTAGGTCTGGGGGACATTAGAGAAGGCCGGCGGGACGGTGAACTCGTTCGTCGTTCCCGGTCCCGCGAACTGCTCCAGTAGCGGGGTGTTATTGGCGCTAAAGAGTCCGACCTCGGCCGAACTGCGAACGGTCACGTCGACCGTCGTTCCCGTCGGTAACTGCAGCGACGCCTCGGTATAGCCCGGGAGGGTCGGGTCGGGTTGGAGATTCGTCAAGGGCACGTTCACGAGGGGTGGAGGGGAGTACGCCCCCTGAATGGACGTGACGTTTCCTACTCCGAGGGGCGAGTTCTGAAGGCCCGTGAGATCACTCACCATGGTCGGAGTATTCATAATCTGGGCGCTACCCACCCCCTGGAGCCACGCCGTTGACGACGCGTTGCCGTACACCGAGACGGGTAGTGACGTCGAGAGAGGGAGGACGTTCCCGCTGTTCTTTAGGAGCACCATGGACTCTTCGGCCGTGGTGAGTGCCACTTGACGGGCAGACGCGGTGTCGACGGGGACGTTGTTCGTTGCCGTGATGGGCTGTTGTATGAGGTTGTTGGCGAACATCATGGTGAGAACATCACTCACGGCTCGATTGAGGACCGAAGGGTCGAGAGCCCCCGAGGCGACCGCCGCCGTCACGGCACTCGGATCGTAGGTCTTGATGAGATCGACACCAGACTGCAGCGCCGTGACTTCTTGACTGGTGGTGACCGCTTGAAAGTCGGTCCTAATGAATCCGGAGAACCCGAGGTTCTGGGCCGCACTCGACAACAGGGCCGAGTTAGCACAGGTGGTGACACCGTTCGTCTGCCCGTACGCGCACATAAGGGCCGCGGCGCCCGCCCTGGTCGCGGCTTCGAAGGGACGAAGATAGACCTCGTAGAGGGGACGATCACTCACACTCATGTTGACGTTGTGACGGTTGGACTCCTGCACGTATACCCCGAAGTGCTTAGGTTCTACGGCCACGCCCGCCGAACGCAGACCCTGAATCAACGATTGGCCCATCAGAGTGGTGAGTCCAGGAGCGTCGGAGAAGTTTTCAAAACTACGACCCCAGTTGGAGTAGACGATCACGTTGAGTTCCGGTGTCTGGGACATCGCGATGCCTTCGGTGCGAAGCTCTTGTCCGAGGGCGGCCCCGAGTTGAGTCACGACCCCGGGATCAAAAGTGGCCGCCTGGGCAATCGGTGCGGGAAAGACCGTGACCGGCGCTGAGCCGCTAACAATACCGGCCGGTCCGTCACTCAAACTGAGTGACGGGATGCACAACGATGGTATGGCCGTCGTCTCGTTCTGCACCGGACCCACATTTTGAAGATTGATAGCGGCAATCTTTTGAGCAGTAGTCATCTGGGCGATGACCTCACTCGCCAGCTCGGCCGGCGGCGCCACTTGAGTGACCCAGGGGCACGTCGTCGCCACGTGAGCACTCGCGCCAGCCGGTCCGCCGTGACTAAGGGTGATGAGTGCCGCGGCCACCACCACGGCCCCGAGACTGGGGCGTACGAATTTCACGCGGTGACCTACCTTCACTTTCCGACAACTTCACGGTATCGAAGGTCTATGCCCACCCGGGCCGAGTTCTTTCTCTTTCGGATCAACTTTCACGTCGCTGACATACTCGTCAACTACTTACGCCTGCATCTAACACCACGGATTTACCCCGAACGCCGTTACCGTGTCGGGAATCCTCACGGATAAAGGACCTCGAACCCCACCGGAAGGGCGAAGGTCGTCGAATCCGCTATCGGAGTCCTAGCCACCATCCCGAGGTACAACGTCAGTTCCCGAGTCGGCCCAACCCTCGACAAGAACATCCAGCGAAGCACCGGTGGTTAAAGAGAAATCCACCTCGCACCTACGCGCGCGCAATGTAGGCCGTCACGCGACGCGACGGACCGTCCGCATTTCCTTCGAAGGTACGAATACCGCGTCGACGTCGGTGGTAGCCCGGCGGGCGTTTTGGGCCACTCCCATGGCGGCTCCGCCGACAACAAACAGGTCGGCTTCGACGCCCATGGCCCCCACCTCGTCAACTAACAACTCGAAGGAATTCAGCGGTTCATTCCGCCCGAGGAGGCTCATCATGCGTACGTCAACGCGCCCTGCGTCAGAAAGACGCCTCGTCGCTTAAAAGAGATCGGGCTGTGCACAATGGCGTCAGTGTGAAGCGACTTCATCCCGGACACGAACCAGGACTCATCGAGGAAGAATTGGGGGTCGTTGACCCATATGGGCGCGAGGACCCGCTGGGTCGCACAGGCGTAATCGACGATGCCCGCCAACATCGCGTCATAGCGCTCGCTGCCAGTGGAGTCAGGGCGAGGCGCAACCAAGCGCTCGCGGTTCCGCCAGTCGGCCTTGTCGTAGAACTCAAGAAATCGGGCAATGAGGCGAAATGCTGAACTCGTATCACCCTTGACCAAACATTGGCCAACCTCGGTCGCCACCTCTTGAATATCGGGAGCCTGCCACATTTTTTTCTTATCGTACGACGAGCCACATAACATTCCTGCGAAAACGCGATGGCAGTCCCAACGGGATTCGAACCCGTGCCTCCACCTTGAGAGGGTGATGTCCTGGGCCTCTAGACGATGGGACCTTAAGGGTAGGAAATCCTATCACTTCGCTCGGGGGCAAGGACTCGAACCCTGAATAACAGAACCAGAATCTGCTGTGTTGCCAATTACACCACCCCCGAAGGGCGTAGGTATCCTAACCGAGCTCGACGACGAGACGCCAACTCAGTTCGTTGGTCCGAGGAAGGGTAGCGTGACGTGGTGGCTCTGAGTCCACGAGGACAAACGACCGAATCCGACGAGTCGCCCGACCGCCACGTCGAGAGTCTCCTTGGCGTAAAAACGCCACAACCCGGGGCCGGAGGTCGCGGAGTTGCTCACCGGTACCGGATAGGGCACGAGACCCTGCGAGGAAGCAATCGCGCCAGCTCGGTACTCGTGAAAGGGGTCCGTCACCGTGAGGACGGTCCTGAGGTGGTGACTCTCGAGCGCGACCACGACGGAACTCACGTTCTGCCACGTGTCGTTTCCTCCACCAATGATGATCCGCGACGCCGGTACGCCGTGGGCCTCGAGGAAGCTCGCCGACACCCCCGCTTCCGTGAAGTGATCTCCGGGTCGGCTGCCTCCCGTGACAACGACCCAGGGCGCGCGACGTGCCTGGTACAGGGAGAGAGCGTCGAGGAGGCGGTCGCGCAGTTCCGTTGACGGAACGCCGTTATCCTCCGCGGTACCAAAGACCAAGATGGCGTCCGCGTGGGCGCTGGAGTGGTCTCGCCCGGTCAGCCAGATCTGCGTGAAGGTGACCCCTCCGTAGAGAAACCCCAACCCGATCAAACTGCTCAGAATCCCGAGGACCCAGCGCAGCGGAGCGGTTAGGAGGCGGAACACAGCGAGAGCGCCCGCTCCAGTCGTTCCCGCACGACGGCGCGCCCGAGAATCTCGAGGGACTCGAAGAGGGGGGGTCCGACGGTCGTACCGGTGACGGCGACGCGCACCGGAGCCTGGGCACGGCGCAGAGTGAGTCCCACTTTGTCACCCACGGCGACCACGAGGGCGTGAAGACTGGACGACGTCCACTCCACGTCGTCCAGGACCTCTAGAACACCGCGTACCACGAGCGCCCCCGACGCGTCCTGGCGCAGGACCTTATTCACGGCGTCCTCGTCGAGAACGAGCGGGGACTCGAAAAAGAAGCGGACCATCGCGGGGACCTCTCCGAGGGTCGTCACTCGCTCGTGCACCAGGGGGGCGACGCGTCGAAAGAGGTCGGCGTCAAACGCCTCCGGCGCCCAGGGTGGGCGACGATCGGTCGGAACGAACGTGGCGTGATCGGGATCGACCCACGGAAGGCACGCCTGTACGAACTCGTCCAGACTGAGTCGGCGCACGTAATCACCGTTCAGAGCGGCCAGCTTCTTCACGTCGAAGAAGGCGGGTGAGTGCGACACGTCGCTTAAGCGAAACTGCCCCGTGACCGTCTCACGGTCGACAATCTCGGAGTCTCCCCGGGGGCTCCACCCGAGGAGGGCCAGGTAGTTCACGAACGCCTCGACCAGGTACCCCTCGTCGCGGTAAGCCATCGTCGAGACCGGGTCTTTACGCTTGGAGAGCTTCTTTCGTTGCTCGTTCACGAGGAGAGGCAGGTGGGCGTAGGTCGGTAGCGGCACCGTCTCCCCCGTCACCTCGTCGAGGGCCCGCCACAGGAGAACCTGCTTCGGGGCGTTCGCCAGGTGCTCTTCGCCCCGAATGACGTGGGTGATAGCGTCCCGTCGATCGTCCACCACGTTCGCGAGGGCGTAGAGAACGTCCCCCGACGACTTGGCAATCACGAAGTCTCCAATGACTCGGTTCTCGAAGGACACCTCACCGCGAATCTCGTCAACGATGTCGGTACTGCCCTCGAGAGGTGCGCGAAAACGCAGAGCAGTGCGCTCGGTGGGTTGGAGTCCGCGATCACGACAGAACCCGTCGTAACCGGGAGTCTTGTCCTCCCCCTTGCGCGCGGCCACATCCTCGCCGGTGCAGTCGCAGTAGTAGGCGTAGTTCCCGTGACGAAGTGCCGCCGCCGCTTCGCGGTGGGCGGACCGGTACTCACTCTGCAGGTAGGGACCAACGTCGGCCCGAAAGCCGAGCCACTCCATCGACTCGATGATGACCTCGACCCACTCGTCGCGATTGCGCTCCTCGTCGGTGTCCTCGATACGCAACACGAAAACCCCGTCAGGGTCCTGGCGCGCGATGAGCCAATTGAAGTAGGCGGTACGCGCCGTACCGACGTGAAAAAATCCGGTGGGCGACGGTGCAATGCGCACCCGAGGAGACACCACGGTTAGTCCTCGAGGAAGATGGCGCCGTTGGGGCAGGCTCCGGCCGCTTCGCGAACGCCCTCGGCGAGGTCATCACCCGGCTCTTCGGTGAGCAGGTAGAGAAAGCCGTCGTCGCGCACCTCGAAGACTTCGGGGGCGATTCCCATACAGACGGCGTTCGACGAGCAGAGGTCGTAGTCCACGCGAACACGCATACCTTCACCCTACCCCGACGGACTACGCCTAGGCTCGACCCCGGCAAGAAGGAGAACAATGAACTACCGTCCCCTCGGCTCACTTCAGGTGTCCTCCGTTGGTGTGGGCTGCAACAACTTCGGAACTCGCCTCGACGAGACCGCGACGCGCGCCGTCGTCGACGCCGCCCTCGACGCCGGAGTCACTCTCTTCGACACCGCCGACATCTACGGGGAGACTCGGTCCGAAGAGTTCCTCGGCCGCGCCCTCGCCGGGCGTCGATCCGAAGCGGTCATCGCGACCAAGTTCGGCGTACGTCTCGACGGGAGTGGCTTCGACTCCTCCCCCGAGTACGTGCGGCGCGCCTGCGAAGACTCCCTGCGCCGTCTCGGCACCGACTACATCGATCTTTACCAGGTTCACTTTCCCGACGAGGCCACCCCCATCGCCGAGACTCTCGACGCACTTCAGCAACTGAAGACGGCGGGCAAGGTCCGCGAGGTCGGGTGCTCCAACTTCTCCGTTAATCACCTTCGCGAGGCTCGAGACGCGTCGTCCGCTGTGCGCTTCGTCTCCCTACAGAGCCAGTACTCCCTCCTCGCGCGCTACCCGGAGAACGACGGCACTCTCGCGGACTGCGCGGAGTGGAACGTGGGGTTCTTGCCCTACTACCCTCTGGCGAACGGACTCCTCACCGGCAAGATTCGCCCGGGCCAGCCGATACCCGAAGGCACCCGTCTGGCCCTCATGCCCGAGGACCGACGGGCTCACTGGCTCGGCGATCAGCTCCAGGGCGTCGTGGGTCGGCTCCTCGACTACGTCGACCAACTCGAGGGCGTCACACTGCTCGAGTGCGCCTTCTCCTGGCTCCTCGCCCAGCCGGCAGTCGCGAGTGTCATCGCGGGCGCGTCGAGCCCCGAACAGATCCGGGCCAACGTCGCCGCCGCGCGAGAACTACCGGACGAAGTTCTCGCGCGCTTGGACGAGATCACTCGTTCGGCCTAGTTGGCTTTGACCGAGGCCACCAGTTTGGTGAGGGTGTCCTTCGCGTCGCCAAAGACCAACGTCGTCTTCGGGTTGTAGAGCAGTTCGTTTTCGATTCCGGCAAAACCGGGCCGCATCGAGCGCTTCAAGAAGACCACGTTCTCCGCGAGGTCGGCGTGGATAATCGGCATACCGTAGATGGGCGAACTCTTGTCGTCCGACGCCGCCGGGTTGACCGTGTCGTTCGCTCCCACCACGAGGGCCACGTCGGCCGTCGTGAGTTCGGTGTTCGCCTCGTCCATCTCCTTCAACTGTTCGTAGGGGACGTTCGCCTCGGCGAGCAGGACGTTCATGTGCCCCGGCATACGTCCGGCCACCGGGTGAATGGCGTAAATCACCTCGATGCCCTTCGACTCGAGGACTTCGGCCAGTTCGCGCAGGACGTGCTGACCCTGAGCGACGGCCAAACCGTAGCCCGGGACCACGACCACGCGGCTCGCGAGTGACAGTAGGACTCCGATGTCCTCGGGGGAACCCGAGCGCACCGGTCGCTGTTCACCGGCGCCACCCGCTGCGCCCGTCGTGGCCGAACCGAAGGCCGAAAACAGGATGTTCGCGAGACTGCGCCCCATCGCCTTACTCATCAGACGAGTCAGCAAGATACCGGACGCTCCCACCAACGTACCGGCCACGATCAGGAGGTTCGACCCAATGGTGAAGCCCGACGCCGCCACCGCGAGACCGGTGAAGGAGTTGAGCAGAGAGATCAAGACCGGAACATCCGCACCTCCGATGGGCAGCACGAAGGCGATGCCGAGAACGAAGGCGAGGGCCAGGAGCACCCAGAGCAGCGCGGAGGTCGACGAGACCAGGATGGCGACAATGAGTCCGAGTCCACCGAGTCCGAGCAGGGCGTTGATGACTTGCTGACCGGCGTAGGTGACGGGGCGCCCCGTCATTAACTCCTGCAACTTGGCAAAGGCAATCGCCGACCCGGAAAAGGACACCGTTCCAATCAAAACGCCCAGGAGGACCTCGAGTACGACGTAGGTCGCCGGGTGGGACGAGTGAATGTGAGAGAACTCCGTGATCGACACGAGCGAAGCCGCCCCACCGCCCACTCCATTGAAAATGGCCACCAACTGGGGCATGGCGGTCATCTTCACGAATCGGGCCGCGGGCACCGCGATGGCGATACCGATCACCATGGCGACCACCATCAGGGGAAGGTGGTAGAGGGCGTGGCCGTCCACGTGCTTGAAGAATGTGGCGGCTATGGCAATCACCATGCCAATGGCCGCGACCACGTTGCCGCCTCGCGCCCGCTTCGGAGAACCCAGGCCTTTGAGGGCGAGGATGAAGGTCGTCGCCGCGACCAGGTACAACAGATTGATCAGAGTGTCACGACTCACGAACGATCTCCCTGGGACTTGGCCTGCGGCTTCTTCGGCTTGAACATCTCGAGCATCCGGTCGGTGACCACGAATCCACCCACGACGTTGAGCGTCGCGAGAAGAACGGCGAGGAAGCCGAGCACCGTTTCGAGCGTCGTTGTCGCCGCCCCGAGTACCAGCATCGCGCCCACCAAAATGACTCCGTGGATGGCGTTCGAACCACTCATGAGTGGTGTGTGCAGAATGCTCGGCACGCGAGCAATCACCTCGATACCCACGAAGATGCTGAGCACCAGCACCGTCGCGTACTGCAACAGAACATTTCCCATTACGGGGCCTCCTTCGGCTCGACCTCATTCGCGGCCGGCTCTTCGACTAGCGCCACGGGCTCTCGTCCGAGCGCTTGGGCCGTCGGCGCGTGGGATACGCGTCCCTCGCGAGCGACGGTGACACCAGCGACCACGGGGTCGGACCAGTCCGGAGCCCACTCCCCCTTCGAGCCGAAGAGGGCGAGCAATTTGATGACGTTGTTGGCGTACATGAAACTGGCGTGCGCGCCCATTTGAGCGGGCGGATTACTGAGGCCGACCACACGAACGCCTCCGTGTTCGACAATGTCCCCGGCGACCGTAAGCTCGCAGTTTCCACCACCGTCGGCGGCCATGTCGACCACGAGGGACCCTTCCGACATCGCTTCCACCATCTCGCGAGTGACGAGAATTGGGGCCTTGCGTCCCGGGACCGCTGCGGTCGTGATGACGACATCGGAGTTCGCCACCTCGGTCACGAGTTCCGCCTGCTGCTGGGCTCGCTCTTCCGGCGTAAGCTCACGGGCGTATCCGCCCGCGGCGTCCGCCGTCACCGACAGTTTCACGAAGGTGGCTCCGGCGGACTCGGCCTCTTCCTTGGCCGCCGAGCGTACGTCGTAGGCGCGCACCTTGGCGCCGAGTCGCTTGGCGGTAGCGATGGCCTGGAGGCCCGCCACACCGACCCCCATCACGAGCACGCGCGCGGGCTTAATGGTTCCCGCCGCCGTCGTCAGGAGGGGGAAGAAACGGTCGAAATGTTGAGCGGCCGCGAGAGTGGCCCGATAGCCGGACACGGTCGCCTGGGAGGAGAGGGCGTCCATGTACTGCGCGCGCGAAATACGCGGCAACAGGTCGAAGGACAAGATGGTGATCCGCCGTTCGCTCAACGCGGTGACGACGTCAAGGTTGAGAAGGGGCGAGAGGAAGGACAGGTGGGTGGATCCTTCCGGGAGGAGGCGAGCCTCCTCGAGAGTCGGGGGATTAACCCTCAGCCCCACGTCTCCGTTGGGAGAGTCCACGATGGTGGCCCCCGCTTTCTCGTACGCGGCGTCCACAAAGTGGGACGCGACACCCGCCCCCCGCTGAACCTCCACCGAAAAACCGTCGCGGACTAGGGAACTCACCGCGTCGGGGGTCAGCGCTACCCGAGTTTCACCGGGGCGCGACTCCCTATAGACCGAAAATTTCATGGGTTCGTTCTACCAGAGGGCTCGGCCTTTTCTGCGGTCCAAAGGTCCCAACTTGCATAAACCTTTTAATGAAGTAGTGGTAAAACTGTCGAGTGAACGCCCGACGCCGAGTCTCGAGCCCCGTGGGGGACTGGGTTCTCGAGGGCTCCGACGATGGTCTGCACCGGGTCTACTTGCCCCGAGAGGCCCCTCCCGTGAGCCCCGATGACGCCCTCCCCTGTGCGCTTCTCGACCGCGCAGCCGTCGAGTTCGAGGAGTACTTCAGCGGTCGTCGACAGAACTGGACCTTCCCCACCCGTCCGCTCACGGGCACGGAGTTCCAGCGTCGGGTGTGGACACTGCTCTCCGACATTCCCTTCGGGGCGACCACGACGTACGGCCAACTGGCCGTTCGACTGGGATCGCCCGGGGCCGCCCGCGCCGTCGGTGGTGCGAACGGCGCGAACCCGTTGCCCGTGGTAGTCCCTTGCCACCGGGTCGTGGCCACGTCCTCTCTCGGGGGCTACTCGGGCGGTCTCGACGTCAAGACGTTCCTCCTCGCTCTCGAGGGTGCTCGTACTTAATAGCGTCGCAGTCGCAGTTGGAGAGTGGTGCCCTCCGCGGTCTCGATGAACTGCGCCGACCCGCCGTGGCGAGCGGCAATGTCGGAGACAATCGTGAGTCCCAGTCCCGTCCCTCCTGAACTCCGGGAGCGAGAGGAGTCGGCTCTGACAAAGCGTTGAAAAAGACGGTCTGAGGTCTCGACGTCCACCGCCTCGCCGTCGTTGTGAACCTCCACCACCACGTCGCCCATCTCGTAAAACGACGTCAACTGAATCGTGGACTGGGCGAATCGAACGGCGTTCTCCGTCACGTTGCGCAGCATCCGTCGAAGCAGCCCGACGTCGCCCCACAGTCGAACCGGCTCGACGAGAGAGGTATCCACCTGGAGTCCCGTCATCTGCCGCAACCGACGAGCTTCTTCTTCGATGACGTCATCCAGGTCAACCTCTTCACGGTGAACTTCTATCCCCCCCTCATCACTGCGCGCGATCCAGAAAAGGTCGTCGACGAGGGCGCTCAGTCGAAGTCCCTCGCGACGCACCACCGACGTGACCTCACCCCAGTCGGCTCGCTCCGGAGCGTACGCCGCCCGGTCGACCGTGGCGAGGAGCGTCGTGAGAGGACTGCGCAGTTCGTGGGAGGCGTTCGAGATGAACTCCTGCTGCGCTTTCGAGTTCGCCTCGAGACGCCCGAGCATCTCGTTCAACGTGACTGCGGTGCGAGACACCACGTCGTCGCCCGCCGGCACGGGGATTCGCTCACTCAAGTCTCCCGACGCGATGGCCGCGACCCTCCGTCGAATCGTTTCGATGGGTCGCATCGCGCGACCCACGGCAATCCAAACCAGAAGCGCGGCCACGAGAATCTCGAGGAGTAGTCGAAGGAGGAAAAACTGCCCTAAGAGGCGCGTGATGCTCGGCGCCTGCGAACCGTCGTAGAAGGCGTACACCACGGCCTGACCCCGAGGGGTGGAAATGAGTAGACCCCGAGACACGCTTAACTGCCCGGCGAGAAAGCTTCGCCCGACCCACCGGTTCTCCACCACCTGAAGACCGTTCGGCGCCGTATCGGACGCTTGGAAGTGGGCACTGGGGGGCAAATCCGCGATCGAGGAACTGCTCGCCCACACCTGTCGATTTGCGAGGTCCACGATCTGGGCGATCACCGGTGGCTTCGCCGTGAAAATGACTTTGCGCTGAGTAGTCGCGAGACGCGGGACCACGGAGTCGACGGCTTTCGCGAGAGTGGCGGTCACCTCATTGGTTTCGCGAGAGAGGGTCGACGACTGCTGAGCTGAATTAATGAGTAGGTTCGCTACCACTAGCAGCATCGTGACGAGGGAGATAAAGAGTAGGGTGAGGCGAGTCCGAACGGAAAGGCTTCGCCTCATCGAGGAGAGGTGAACTGGTACCCCACGCCGCGGATCGTGCGAATGAGGCCCTGCGTCGGTGTCTCGAGTTTGCGACGGAGATATCCGATGTACACCTCAACCACGTTGGGGTCACCCTCGAAGTCCTCACCCCAAATCTGCTCCAGGAGTTCAGATTTGTGAATGACTCGATCCGTTCGTTCCATCAAGTACTCGAGAAGACGAAACTCCCGCGGCGTAAGGGTGGCCTCCACTCCCGGAGCGGCGACTCGTCGGCGTACGGGGTCCAGCGAGACCGCTCCCACGACGAGCACCCGGCTCTCGCCCCGTCCGTGCCGCCTCATGAGGGCGTTAACCCGGGCGAGAAGGACGGTGGAGTCAAAGGGCTTACGAATGAAGTCGTCGGCACCGAGCTCGAGACATTCGATTTCGTCCAGCTCGCCGTCCTTCGCCGTCAGCACCACGATGGGAATGGTGATGCCCGCCGCACGAATGTCGGAACACACACTGAACCCGTTGCGACGGGGCAGCATCAAGTCGAGAATCACGAGGTCGTAGTCCCCGCTCAGCGCCGATTTTGTTCCCGTCGGACCGTCGTCACAGACGTCGACGCCGTATCCCGCGTCCTTCATCAGCCCGGCCACTGCGACCGCCAGGCTCTCGTCATCCTCGATGAGGAGAACTCGGTACGTCGGGGAATCCATCATGGGTAATGTAGCCCTCTTTTCACCCTCTCATCAGGTCTCGAGATTTGCCCCGACAGTGTCATTTTCCTAAGTGCCACTTAGGTCGTCGAAGAGACGCGGCGACGAAGGCGCCACTCGTCGAGGGACCAGGGTGTTGGAGGAGCAAGGATGAGGGCGGACCAGGCGAAGACGTAGACGATGTCGGCGCCGGTGAACCACGGGGCCGCGTGGTAGGAGACGGTTAAAAAAAGTGAGAAGGAGACCGCGAGTCCCACGACGGCTCCGACACGCACGTGAAATCCGAGTAGGAGGCTGAGCCCCACGAGAGTTTCCGTGATGGCCATGGCGATTCCGACTTCAACGCCCAGGTGAAGGAGGGGGCGTAGCAGCCCACCCACCGGACTCGTCCTCACCGCGAGGTCGAGGGACTGCTGGATCGAAATAGGTGATGAGGCGCGAAGGAAAGCGGGATTGGCCACCTTCTGGATACCGGCGTAGGTGAAGGCCACACCCAGAAAACCCCGGAGAGGGACCAGGGCGACGGATGATTCACGGGTCAACATGCAACGAACTCGCTTCCGCGCTAGGCGCTTTTCGAGAAACGGGAGAACAACTGGAAGTGTACGGGTGCGGTGCGACCGTCCCGTTCACCCATAATGGGGGGATGTACTCCGCATCGATAGTCGGTTGGCTCGTCAACGAACTCCACAAGGTACCGAGCCCGCTCGTCTACGTCGTCGCGGCTCTCCTCGTCTTCGGTGAGGCGGCACTCTTCGTGGGGTTCGTTCTCCCGGGAGAAACAACGGTCATCGTGGCGGGGGTCATTGCGGCGTCCGGACGAGTCAACATCGTGGCCCTGGCCGCCCTCGTCGTCGTCGCGGCCATCGTCGGGGATTCGGTCGGCTACGCCGTAGGACATCGCTACGGGGAACGCCTTCTCCAGCATCGGGCATTCTCGCGACACCGCGACGAGCTCACCTCGGCGATGGAGGGTTTGCGTAAACGCGGGCCGGTCTACGTCTTCGTCGGCCGCTTTACGGCATTCCTCCGCGCCGTCATGCCCGGGCTCGCCGGCATGTCCAAAATGCACTATCGCCGATTTCTTGTCGCTAACGCCCTCGGGGGTCTGGTGTGGGGCGTGGCCTACACCCTGCTCGGTTACTTCTCCGGAACCCAGTTGACCCGAATCGAGAAGTACTCCAGCTGGGTCGGCTACGGACTCGTAGCGCTCTTTCTCGGGGCCGTCGGCGCGCTCTGGCTACGCCGGCGGCGACGCGCGAAAACTACCCGACCCACTCCGAACGACTGATCATGGCGGGAACGCCGGACAGGGGACCGTAGCCCTCCAGGAGGCGCCCCACCACCGACTCGCCTCCCGACGCCCAGGGTACGTGGGGAAGTTTGGCCCGGATCTCTCCCGTCCACTCCCGTAAATTGCGTGCCGAGACTCGACGCCCCTCCGTCGCTCCTCGTCTCCACGGCGGGCGGAGCCCACTGACGAAGCCGTCGGTCATCTCTTCGATGTCAGCGACGACCAGGTAGTCATCCGCCCCGAGGAGGGCGCTCGCCGCCGTGACGTACTGAAAGAGAGCGTCCTTGACCCACGGCATCGTCCAGGGTTCGAGCCCCAACCACGCGGGCCACGCCAGGTCCACGAGCTCCACACTCACCCAGAGATCTCGCCGGTGAGCCGACTCGACGACCCGCCGATACTTCTCGAGAGCCTCATCATCGCGTACGCGGGCGCGAGGTTGAATCCGAGCCCAGGAAATTGCGAGGCGCACGCCATCCAATCCGAGCTCGCTCACGCGCTCCCAGAGTTCGTCGTACCGGTGCCACACGTCGTCGGCTCGACCCGGGCCCTCCACCTGACCTAGACCAATCAGAGCCGACCAGACCGTGTTCGGTTGGTAAGGTCCGTCCAGACCCCCCTCACTGGCGTAGGCGTTCAGAAAGCCAAGGCGGCGCGTGTCTCTGGGCACCGGGTGATTCTGCCACGAGCCCTCCGTCAGGCGGCGGAACGAGGCAGACTGGACCAGTGGTCGAACCCGACCGTGGGACATCGTAAGGAGTTGACGTGACTGATCCCATCCTTCGTCACCGTGAAGGGGCGATCGACATCCTGACCCTTAACCGTCCCGAAGCCCGTAACGCCATTGACGTAGCGACGATGACGTCACTGTCGCAGGCCCTCGACGAAGCCGCGAACGACCCCGACGTACGCGTCGTTATCCTGACGGGCGCGGGTGATCGGGTCTTCAGTGCAGGGATGGATCTAAAAGGCTTTGCGCGCGGGGAAATCCCCGTCAACGAACACGGATTTGCCGGTATCACCCGGCGCCATTTCCCGAAGCCACTCATCGGGGCCGCGAACGGCACCGCGCTCGCGGGAGGATTCGAAATCTTGCTCTCGTGCGACCTTATCGTGGCGTCCTCGGACGCCCACTTCGGACTCCCCGAACCCCAGCGCGGCCTCGTCGCCGGTGGCGGCGGCCTCGTACGACTTCCCCGCCGAATCCCAAGAGCGATTGCACTCGAGATGATCTTGACCGGGGAGCCGATCAGCGCCCAACGGGCTTACGACGTGGGCCTCGTCAACGACGTCGTGGAGTCGACCCGAGTACTCGCTCGCGCCCGGGAGCTCGCGTCCCTCACGGTGCGCAACGCTCCCCTATCGGTCAATCTCTCGCTGGGAGTGGTGCAACGGGGTCTGGACCGTTCCGAGGCCGACGCCTTCGTCGACAGCAATCGGGCCTTCGAACAGGTCGTGCACTCAGCTGACGCCCTCGAAGGCGCCGTCGCGTTCGCCGAGAAGCGTCCTCCCGTGTGGCGGGGCGCCTAGGTCGTAGGCTCCCCCCGTGAACACTGTTCAAACCGTTAACTCTCTCGCCTCCACATCCACGGCGATTCGCTTAAGCCTGCACGTGCTCGCCGCGGCAGTCTGGGTGGGCGGGCAGTTCGTGATGGCCGGTCTCGTACCCACCTTGCGTTCGCTCGGTACTGACGCTCCCCGTCGCGCCGCCCAACGATTCGGCCGCCTAAGTTGGCCCGCTTTTTGGCTCCTCGTGATCACGGGATTCTGGAACTACGCCGCGGTACACGGAGCCTCGAGCACGTCGTCGTGGAATACGGCCTTCGCCCTCAAAATGGGGGCCGTGGTGCTTTCTGGAGTCGGGGCATGGTTGCACACTCGTGCCACCACTCCCCGTAGCCGAGGGATGTGGGCCGGGATCGGGGCCCTCGCGTCCGTTTTCGCCCTCATTCTGGGAGTCCTTCTCGCCGGCTAGTCCGCCCCGGCGACTAACCTGAGGACGTCCGAGGGAAGGTGGCGAGAATGTTCCTGGGTAACTTCGACGGGTGGGACACCGTCATCGTGATCGCCGTGGCCGTGCTGTTGTTCGGTGGATCGGCAATTCCGAAGTTGGCGCGCAATCTGGGGTCGGCCAAGACCGAGTTCGAAAAGGGATTGAAGACTTCGAAGGAGAGCACGACCAGCGCCGACGGAGGCGAGTCAGCCCCGCCTCGAGCGGAGTAGCGAGACGGTCGTGTCGCCCCGATTCAGTGTGGTAAGAGCCCACGATGAGTCGAACAAAAATTGACTAAGGTAATCCCCGTGCACAACCCAGCCCTGCCCCCACAGGGTGCTTCGGATCGTTCACGACGCTGGCGGCGAGTGCGGCGAGTGGCCGTGCTGCCCGTGGCCGGCCTCGTCCTCTCCGGATGCACCATTCCGTCGTTCGG
This sequence comes from Acidobacteriota bacterium, assembly GCA_018971385.1. Taxonomy (GTDB): domain Bacteria; phylum Actinomycetota; class Acidimicrobiia; order Acidimicrobiales; family RAAP-2; genus RAAP-2. The sequence continues at coordinate 67,727 of JAGXAY010000001.1, forward strand.
CGCCCACCCCGGCGTGTCGGATACGTCGAAGCAGGCGTTTCACCTATGGCAGGGATTTTCCGTGGCGGCCGCCATTATCGGCACGCTCACCACGGCCCTCATCGTGTGGGCGGTTCTGCGCTACCGGCGCCGGGGCGATCAAATTCCCGAACAGGTCCAGTACCACCTTCCTCTCGAGGTGGTCTACACGGTGCTGCCGATTCTCATCGTGATTGGCCTTTTCGCCGCCACGCTGGTCGTCGAAAACAAGGCCGTGGCCAACCCTTCCACCAACGTGGTGGTCAACGTGAACGCCTTCCAGTGGGGCTGGCAGTTCACCTACCCGGGGTCGAACGCGCTGGTGTACGGACAGACCACCCAGAGCCCCGAGATGGTTCTGCCCGTGAACGAAAACGTCCACTTCAATCTCACCTCGACTGACGTCGTCCACGGTTTTTACGTCCGCCAGTTCAACTTCTCCCGTTACGCCCTACCGGGTGTTGTGAACCAGTTCACCATTCGTCCCACGCAAACGGGTACCTACTTCGGTCAGTGCACTCAGTTGTGCGGCCTCTACCACTCGTTGATGTTCTTCCGCGTGAAGGTCGTCACCGATAGCCAGTATTCCCAGTGGCTGGCGAGTTTTAACAATCCGGCGGCCAAGGCGCGCTACACCGCGGCCGTCAACACCACCAACGCGGAACTCTCCTCGGGCGTCCCGTCGAAGGCCACGTACACCAACTTTGGGAGCGGCAAGTAAATGACCGACGTTTTACACCCCGTCCACGTGGGCGACGCGGCCCACGACGACCACGCAGAACACCACGGCCCCACGGGCATTCTGAAGTGGCTGACGTCCACGGACCACAAGGTCATCGGACTCTCCTATACGGTGACCGCGGTCGTGATGCTCGTCATCGGTGGCCTCTTCGCCGAAATCATTCGTGGTCAACTGGCCTCGGCGAACGGAACTCTGGTCTCCTTCGCCCAGTACAACGAGCTGTTCACCATGCACGGATCGGTAATGATCTACCTCTTCGCCGGACCCTTCGCCTTCGGTGCGCTCGCCAACATCATCGTGCCGATTCAAATCGGCGCCCCGGACATGGCGTTCCCACGCCTGAACGCCCTCTCCTACTGGCTCTACCTCACGGGATCCATCACGATGCTGTCCGGCTTCTTCACCGCCGGCGGGGCCGCGAATTTCGGCTGGGTGGGCTACGCGCCCCTCTCGAACTCCCTGAACGCACCGGGGGCCGGAGCCGACCTGTGGATCGGCGGCCTTCTCCTCACCGGTTTTTCCGCAATCTTTACCGGGGTGAACCTGACCGCGACAATCTTCTACCTACGCGCCCCTGGAATGACGATGTTCCGCATGCCCATCTTCACGTGGAACCTACTCGTCACGGCGATCCTGATTCTGCTCGCCTTCCCGGTTCTCACGGCGGGCCTCATCATGCTCTACGCCGACCGGCACTTCGGCACCCATATCTTCACCGTTGCGGGGGGTGGCGTCCCCGTCCTCTGGCAGCACATCTTCTGGTTCTGGGGCCACCCCGAGGTCTACATTCTCGCCCTGCCCTTCTTCGGTATGGTGACCGAAATCATCGCCGTCTTCTCTCGTAAGCCCGTCTTTGGTTACAAGGGGATGATCTTCGCGACCCTGTCGATCGCTGCGCTCTCGCTCGGCGTGTGGGCCCACCACATGTTCACGACCGGCGTTGTCCTGTTGCCGTTCTTCTCCATCATGAGTCTCCTGATCGCGGTGCCGACGGGTATCAAAATGTTCAACTGGATCGGCACGATGTGGCGAGGACAGATATGGTTCTCCACCGCCATGTTGATGGCGGTGGGCTTCGTCTTCACCTTCCTCGTGGGAGGAATTACGGGCATCTACCTCGCCAGTCCCCCGCTCGACTTCTTCACCCACGACACCTACTTCGTCGTGGCCCACTTCCACTCCGTGGTGATGGCCCTGGTGCTCGCGGGAATGGCCGGTCTCTACTACTGGGGTCCGAAGATCACTGGTTACCTCTTGAACGAGACTCTCGGAAAGATTCAGTTCTGGTTCCTCTTCATTGGGACCCAGGTCTTCACCTTCCCGATGTACATCCTCGGTCTCCAGGGCATGCCCCGACGGATGGCGGTCTACCCGAACGACCCTCAGTGGGTCCACCTCAACCAGATTGCCTCGCTCGGCGCTGTTCTCATCGGTGTATCGACTCTGCTCTTCGTCGTCAATTTGATCTACAGCTGGAAGAAGTACCCGGCGGGCGACAACCCCTGGGACGCCCACACGCTCGAGTGGTTCACCACCTCGCCGCCTCCCCACCACAACTTCTACCGTCTTCCCCAGATTCGCTCCGAGCGACCGACCTGGGATCACAACCACCCCGAGCACCGCGCGCTGCACCACGGTGAGCACGAGACCACGCACGCCTAGGGAGTTGTCATGAAGGTTGAAGCCAAAATGCTGCTCGCCCTGGGGACGTTTTTCGGCATCATGTGCGCCGTCTACTGGAACTGGAGCCTGGAGAACGCCGGCGGTGTGATGATGTTCGCTGGCATGCTGCTCTGCTTCCTACCCGGTCTCTACTACTACTGGTGGAGTCGGCGGATGCCGACTCGTCCGGAAGACAACCCCCAGGCCACTCGTGAGGAGGGGGCCGGAGTCGTTGGCGCCTTCCCGGGAACCTCCATCTGGCCCTTCGTTTTGGGCATGGGGGCGTTCACCATTGTCTTATCGCTGGTCTTCGGCATCTGGCTGCTCGTTCCCGGTTTGGGACTCGCGGCCTGGGCGTTTCTCGGGGGCACCTCCGAGGGGCGTCGCGGGGGTCAGCACTAAGACTTTTTCGGTCCTTTGCGGACCGTAGGAGGACACCCGGCCGACTTACACTGACCGGGTGGTCGACGACGCACCTCGCGCCGCCGGGAATGAACGAAGTGAGGAGTAACAGTGTCTGTCACGGAGCGCGCCACTAACGTCGTGCTGGGTGGGACTCGCGGGGGTCCCGACGTTGCCACCCTGCGTAAGGACCGCTGGTGGCTCCAGCCGGTCGTCACCGTCTCGATTCTGACGGCGTTCGTTATCTACTCAACCTGGGCGGCCTTCCAGAACAAGAACTACTACGTCGGCGCCAACGTGCACCGGGATCTCATCAGCCCCTTCTACTCCCCCTGCCTCGCCAGTTCCTGCGTGGAGGGGTCCCGGGCCGGCTTCTTCTTCAACGGGTGGTCCCTCTCCCCGGCCTTCTTGATTCTCCTCTTCCCCCTGGGGTTTCGTCTGTCCTGCTACTACTACCGGCGTAGCTACTACCGAGCCTTCTGGTGGTCACCGCCGGCTTGCGCCGTCTCGGACGCCCACTCGTCGTACTCCGGTGAGACTCGCTTCCCCCTGGTGATGCAGAACATCCACCGGTACTTCTTCTACGCCGGTCTCGTCTTTAACGGTTTCTTGACCTACGACGCCATCCGGGCCTTCCATCAGCCCGGTCTCGGCTGGGGCGTCACCGTCGGAACGTTGGTGCTCATCATCAACGCCACGCTCCTCTGGCTCTACTCCCTCTCCTGCCACGCCTGTCGCCACCTCTGCGGTGGTCACGTGAAGAGTTTCCGCGCCGCCCCCGTGCGCCACAAACTCTGGAAGATCATTACCCCGCTCAACGCCAAGCACATGAACTTCGCCTGGGCATCTCTCATTTTTGTCGCCTTCACCGACGTCTACGTGCGTCTGGTGGCTTCGGGCGTCTGGACCGACTACCGGCTGTTCTAGGAAGGGCCCCGTGACTTACGAACACCACGACTACGACGTACTCATCATTGGCGCCGGTGGCGCCGGCCTCCGAGCGGCCATTGAGGTCCAGCAGCGCGGCCTCCGGGTCGCCGTCATTACCAAGTCTCTTCTCGGTAAGGCCCACACCGTGATGGCCGAGGGTGGCATGGCCGCCGCCATGGGCAACGTCTACCCCGAAGACAACTGGCAGGTCCACTTCCGCGACACGATGCGGGGAGGAAAGTACCTCAACAACTATCGCATGGCCGAACTCCACGCCAAGGAGGCGCCGGAACGAGTCCAGGAGCTCGAGCAGTGGGGGGCACTCTTCGACCGAACGAAGGACGGCAAGATCTCCCAGCGCGACTTCGGAGGTCACCGCTACGCCCGGCTGGCTCACGTGGGCGACCGTACCGGTCTCGAACTCATTCGCACCCTCCAACAGAAGGTCGTCTCCATGGGGACCGACGTCTTCATGGAACACAAAGTGCTCACCCTTATTCACGACAGTGAGGGGCGAGTTGCGGGCTGTGTCGCTTACCAGCGCCCCACGGGAGAGTTCGTGACCTTCGCCGCGAAGGCGGTCGTTCTCGCCACCGGTGGTGCCGGTCGTAGTTGGAAGTTCACCTCGAACTCCTGGGAAGGAACCGGCGACGGACACGCGATGGCCCTCTGGGCCGGGGCCGAGCTCATCGACATGGAGTGCATCCAGTTCCACCCGACCGGCATGGTCTGGCCCCTCTCGGTGCGCGGACTCCTCGTCACTGAGGGTGTGCGCGGAGACGGCGGAGTGCTGCGCAACTCCGAGGGTCAACGATTCATGTTCAACTACGTCGCCGACATGTTCCGGGCCGAAACGGCCGACTCCGAAGAGGAAGCCGACAAGTGGTACGACGACCACTCGGCGGGTCGTCGCCCTCCGGAACTACTCCCTCGCGACGAAGTGGCCCGCGCCATTAATACGGAGGTGAAGGCCGGTCGTGGGAGCCCCCACGGTGGCGTGTACCTCGATATCGGTTCGCGTCGCTCGGCCGAGTTCATTCGCCGTCGCCTCCCCTCGATGTACCACCAGTTCATGGAACTGGCCGGTGTCGACATCACGAAGGAGTCCATGGAGATCGGCCCCACCTGTCACTACATCATGGGTGGAGTGAAGGTCGACGCCGACACCGCGGCCACCTCGGTGCCGGGTCTCTTCGCGGCGGGAGAGGTCGCCGGAGGAATGCACGGGGCTAATCGCCTCGGTGGCAACTCGCTCTCCGACCTCATCGTCTTCGGCCGTCGAGCCGGAATGGGTGCGGCTGACTTCGTCGAGGGCTACCAAGGTTCGCCCCGACTCGATGAAGCGGCGGTCAACGCCGCCGTCGAAGAGTCCCTCGCACCCTTCGAGCGCGAGGAGGGCGAAAACCCCTACGACATTCAGCGCGATCTCCAGGAGATGATGCAGGCGAACGTCGGCATTATCCGGACTCGGAGCGAGCTGGAGTACGCCATTTCTGAACTCGACTCCTTCACCGAGCGAGTGAAGAACATCAAGGTCAAGGGGGGTCGGGCCTACAACCCGGGCTGGAACCTCGCGACGGACCTGCCGGCGATGATCTCCGTCTCCAAGTGCGTCGCTCGGGGTGCCGTGCTGCGCGAAGAGTCCCGCGGTGGTCACACTCGCGAAGACTTTCCGCAGGCGTCCGCTGAGTTCGCGACCTTCAACTTCGCCCACTCCAGCCCGGCGAAGCGCTGGGACGGCGAAATTGTCACGGAGCGCTCGGCGCTCCTCGAGATGCCCGGGGAGCTGAAGGCTCTGCTGGAGGAGGGACACTAATGGCCCAGGTGACGATGAGAGTGTGGCGCGGAGACGCCAACGGAGGCGACTTTGAGCGCTACACCGTCGAGCAGAACGAGGGCGAGGTCGTCCTCGACGTCATTCACCGTATCCAGGCGACTGAGGCTCCCGACCTCGCCTGCCGGTGGAACTGCAAGGCCGGCAAGTGTGGGAGTTGCGCCGCGGAAATCAACGGCAAGCCCCGACTGATGTGCATGACGCGACTGGACCAGCTCCCCGAGGGCGAGGTCACGGTGACCCCGATGCGCACCTTCCCCATCATCCGGGACTTGGTGACCGACGTGTCCTTCAACTTCCAGATGGCGGCGAAGGTCCCCGCCCTCCTGCCCCCGCCGATGCCGGCCGAGGGATACCGCATGTACCAGGAGGACGTGGAACGCAGCCAGGAGTTCCGTAAGTGCATCGAGTGCTTCATGTGCCAGGACGTCTGCCACGTGATTCGTGACCACGAGGAGAACAAGGCCCACTACGCGGGTCCCCGCTTCTTCATTCGCTACGCGGAGCTGGAGATGCACCCCCTCGACACCAATGACCGGCGCGACTTGATTCGCGAGGACATGGGTCTCGGATACTGCAACATCACCAAGTGTTGCACCGAGGTCTGCCCGGAGCACATCAAGATCACGGATAACGCCATCATCCCGTTGAAGGAGCGTGTCGTCGACGCTCACTACGACCCGGTGGCGTGGCTGGGTCGGAAAATTCGTCGGCGCACCAAGCGTTCAGCGAGTGACGCCGCAGTCCAGCCCGCTCCGTAGTGGTGACGGAGTACGAGTGGCTCGACGAGGTCAACCAACGCCTTCTCGGACTGCGCTGGCCCGTCGACCCTGAGAGCAGCCTCACCGTTGGCGTGGAACTCGTCGCGGACGGTGAGGTGCTCACTCTCCACCTGGGACCGGGAAGGGTGTCGGTAGAGCGAGGATCGCCCTCCGACCCTCGGTTCGCTATCCGACTCGACGCCAGTCGATCCGACCTGGCGGATGGGCGACTCGATCTCCTGCGCGCCCTCGGAGCCGGACGACTTACCCTCCACGGCGGGGCGGGGGCTCTCATCTCCCTCTCCCCCGTGCTCGCCGACGTCCTCTCCTACCCCGCGGAGGGCCCTAGCGACGAGTGACGGCGGTGCTCGATGAGAGCTGCCAGCCCGAAGAGGACGCCTGACAGCGCCGGCCCCCACGTGAGCGAGGCCCTCGACGGTGCGAGGATCGCCCACGCCACCTGAGCGAGGAGGGTCACGACAGCGCCCGAGAGGTAGATGGGGGACCGCCCGCCGGCCGCGATATCCACCCAGGTGGCGTAGAGGGCCAGTGACCAGAGACACGCCCCGAGGGCGACGGGGATGAAGTCCGTAGTCAATCCCGGAAGTGCCGCCCCCTCCCACCGCGGTAGGAGGACGGGAGCAAGTACCGCGAGACCTAGGGTGGCGAACGAGGCGAAAGCGACCGTAACCCAGGCTCCGAACGACACGAATCGACCGCGCTCACCCCCTCTCACTCGGGGAGTGACGACTGAGGTGACGGGTCCCGCGAACATGACGATGGTGGAGCCGAGGAGTACCGCCAGCGCCACGACTCCCGCGCTTTCGGGCGAAAGGTAGTGGCGAGCGAGCCACGTGGGAACGGTAATCGGCAGAAACAGCACTGCTCCTAGGCCGTACTGAACAAAGCGTCCTTTGAGCGGAGTGGTCGACGAGTCCGCGGGAAGTATGTCCCCTCGGCGAGATGCCACGAGCATCGCGAGGGCTCCGATAGTCACTGCACTACAGGACGCCACCAGGGTGGCCCCCGCGGGTGTGAGATGACGACACAGGAGAAGAAGCAGGATGCGCAGGGCCGCCTGGAGAAAGTTAAGAAGGGCAATCGGAAGGAGCCGACGTTGCGCCAACAAGATAGCGACGGGGAGGCAGCTCAGTAGGGTCAGGGCTGAGAACAGCATGGCCCCCGCCGCACTCACCCCACTGACCCGCAGGAACGGGGCCACGGCGGGACTGAGAGCAATCAGCATTAATGATGCGACGAGCAGGTGTCGGAGGTGTCGCCCCACCACGCGGAGCGAGCCGTGGGCGATGATGTCGAACATGACGGAGTTTTGTACGCCCGCGGACGCCACGCCAGCGACCGCTCCCACGTTGAGGAGGGCGGCGAGGGAGGAGAACTCCTTCGTCCCGTAAAATCGGGTGGCGATCAAGCTAAACGCCAGCGTCAGGACACCGCCCGCCGCAATACCGACCGAGAGCAGTCCGCCGGATTTCAGAATGCCCCCCACTTCACGACGGTGGCTCGACGACTTCCCTGACGGTGCCACGAGGCCCCCCTTGCCTCTCGAACGCACGGTTGCGAGTAGTAGCGTACTCTTATGCATCGTCACGTCGTCGGGAGCGCTAGTTCAACGCTGGTGGCCGCTTAAGGGCCTCAACACTCATGAAACGTTGGGACATTTCGTGCCGTACCGGCAAAGCCGCGATAGACGCTCATGGACGTTGACGTAGTGAACACTGAGTTAAGCGAAGACACGTCCACCTCCGCGCGGTCTCAATTCCTGCTTCGGGCCACCCAAATATCGCGCGGGGTGCTCCTCGCATCGCTCGGCGCGCTCCTTGTCAGAATTGGTGCCGGACCAGCGTCGGGATTGTCCAACTTCCCCGGCCACTCGACTGACATCCTCTACCTTGTGGTGTGGATTGCCCTCGCCTTCTGGGGCCTCCTCGAGGCTATTCACCTGATGCTCGTGCCGGTCTCAGATGCGACCCAACGCAACGACGACACCAACATCGAACCCCCGTCACCTGAACAACGTCGCTTTCGGCTCGTCCTCACCGGCACCGTCCTCACACTGCTCGTCGTAACTTTTCATTCCGCCCTTGAGACCTTTCTCATGACCTACGGCGACGCTCCAACGCTCGGGCCCACTCACTACATCGCGTCCGCGTTTCCCATGCCCTCTAGTTGGACGTTTGGGCAGTTTGGTGGATTTTCCGTTATCAATATTCGCGTCGTTATACCCGTCATGCTCAGCACGGTGTTCGCAAAAGTAGGGATCTCGTACGCCATAAGCAAACGTCTGATCATGGTGCTGCCCTTCCTGGCCCTCATTGTATTTGGCGTTCGATCACTCTTTCGTCGCCTTGGAACACACTCCTCCCTCACGGTGCTCGCCGTTGCATTTTTCCTACTGAATTACTCGATTCTCGATTGGTACGCCGGCGGATGGTTTCCCATTCTCATAGCCTTCGCTCTCATTCCACTGGTCATCTCCCTCTTTTTTGCGTGGATAGACGCCCCCACGACTCGTGGCGCCTTCTTCCTCGGTTTGACCGGTGGTGTACTAACACTCATTGACTTACGTGACGCCGTAATTTTGCTCATCGTCGCCCTCCCCTTAATTCTTGCGTCAGTGGGTCGCGGCGATATTCGCCGACGACTGTGGAGTGAACTCGGAAAACTGCGCGCGGGCACAATCGTGATTGGACTCATCGCGTTTACTCTCGTCATCCTTCCCCAGTTGGTGGCTATTCAAATCAATTCCTCACAGCACCTCAACGGCATGATCCTGCCAACGAGCTATTACGACGTTTCTAACTTGACCAAGTTCTCTTTTTATTCTCTGGCTGACACAATGTCGCTATTTAACCCGTGGTGGCCGTACTTTCACTTCTTTGATACTTCGATGCTCCAGAGCGTTCCGGTCATCAACGTGTGGCCCATCCTCATTGTGGTCGCGTCCATCTTCATGCGCAGTATCTCCCTCCGTATCCGAGTGGCGCGGGTCATAGGACTGTTTGCGTATCTCCTCGGCTCAGCCTTCGCCTCCGGAGCCGACTCTCCCTTCAAAGGCCTCAATACATTTCTCTGGAATCACCTTCCGGGATTCAACCTCTTTAGGAATCCCGAGTTATGGATGCAACTCGCTCTGCTGGGCGTTCTGCTCATTTTGCCCTCCCTCACCCCACTCTTCCGTGTCGCCACCTTTTCGGGACTGTTTCGCCGACACGGGGCGGAGTGGTCATCGTTTCGGTGGGCCGGCACCATAGTCGCCGTCTTGCTCACTGGAGTTCTCGTTCAGGGACTGATGGTCGCGACAGAAGTGGTTCAACATCCAGTGAGCAACCTCTCCGCACACACGAGCATTTACACCACGAGAGTTCAGAACTATCTCGACCAGCGGCCGGGGAGCGTGCTCTGGGTACCCACCCCACCCGCCATTGCCTACGGTCACCTCATCAGTAGCGCACATCTCAATGGAGTCACACTCAATTCGTGGTTCAGTGTGGCGGACTTTCCGAATTTGACGTCGGGACAAGTGGCTTCTGGTGGTCCGATTTACCCCGAACTCTTCTCGAGTCGTTCCACGGCTTGGAGTTTGATCAATCAGTACCGAATTGGATATTTGGTGGTGGACCGCATGAGTGGGCCATGGTCCCTGATCGGCTCGTCCAACCTCGACACCACAGTCGAGTCCACATTGCGATCTCTCGGAATGACTCTCGAGGCACAGAATGCCGACTATGCCATCTTCCGGGCTAATCCGACGCCGATAGTGGAGACGTCTACTCTCGGGGCGACCCTTCCCCCGAGTGGAGACCCGCCTCACTCCACCACGTTCTCACCCTCCTCCTTCAAAGTCGCTCAACATGTCATTCCATCTACCGGCGTCCTGAACTTTCCGGGGGGCTACGCCGAGCGGATGCGCTGTGTGGGAACGACAACCCCCTGCGTGGTTGTGTCCGCCGCCGGACCACTTACCACGCTCGCGACGCCTGCTCGTCCGTTCACCCTGGTTCCTGGAGATCGAGTTCAAGTCAGTACCGCTCTCAACAATGCCGGCGCCGCGGGAGGCATCACCCAAGTCGCCATTGGATGTCAAGGGGTTCCCGTTTCTCTTGGAACCGTGCCCGTTAGCGATGGACTTAAGTTCACCCAATTCGACTTTGAGTACACCGGTAGTTCCATTCTGAGTTCGTGCTCTGCGACTGTGAATCTTCTTAATTACTCACCACAAACTTACCCCCCACGCCCGAATCGCTTGGAGGTCGCAGTGGTTCAGCTCCGCGTGATGCCCCCTTTATCGCCCCGCACCACTTCCCTGTCACGCGATGTGACCATAACCAACCAAACTCACGCCACCACGCCACTCTCCAGCCGAATATCCGATAGGGCTCAAGACTCCTGGACGGTTCAATTTGCGCGCTCCGAACGACCTCGAGTCGTGGAGTTGTGGCAAACCTTTAGCCCAGGCTGGGTTCTTGACTGCCCCACTGGCAGCGGACGGGTTACTCCTGCCCTCCTAAATGGATGGGCTATGAGTTTTAGAATTCCGCCGGGAGGGGGGATAAGCTGCACCTTAAATTTCCCCGCTCAGACAACAATTGGTGTGTCAATATGGGTTTCTCTTGGTGGATTAGTAATCTTATTCGCATTCTCATTGGTGCCGTCCCGTCGGATTAAGTCCCGCCGAGTAATGTCACTTTGAGTGACGAAATCTCAACGCGCATTCAGTCCGTCATGACGCGCTCGCCAGCGCCGGGTCGTTCTTGAGTTCGATTTCTTTGAGATTAGTCATGGAATTTTCGCGGAAGTTGTTGGACATTGCTGCGGATCACCTGACACCATGACCTGCCCCCGAGATGTTTTCCACTTCACTTGTCGAGTTCGGGCATTGATGAAAGGCGGCGGATTTAACCGGACATTCTCCTTTTGAAGATCCCTGAGCAAACCCGCGGCGTCTCTCTTCATGCCACCAAACTGGTTCTGCGGGAACAGTGAGATTCCCCAGAAATAGTGGACACCCGACAAGCCAGTCCGATGGATTGGCTGAGAGGATGTCACCATGGCAACCAGAAGAAAGTTCACGTTGGAGTTTCGAATCGAGGCCGCGCATCGCGTCATCGACTCGGGTCGCAGCGTCACCGAAGTCGCGAGAGTGATTCGGCCTGGGTTTAGTGGAGACTCTTCCGCTTCACTCCATCATGCCGCGTTGACCTGATTCTTGTCAGCGTAGTTGGCCTCGAACTCTGAGGGGGAGAGGTCGCCGAGCTCTGTGTGGATGCGCTCCTCGTTGAACCAATGAATCCATTTGGAGATGGCCAGTTCCAGGTCATCGAGCCCCTTCCAGTGGCCACCCACATCGGACAGGACCGCGGGGTTGCGAAAGAGTTCAGTTTTGAAGAGTGCGAACATGCACTCGGCGAGGGCATTATCGAACGAATCGCCGACGGTGCCAATCGACGGCTTGGCGCCGATCTCTCCGAGTCGGTCGGTGTAGGAAATGGACGTGTATTGACTTCCGGCGTCTGAGTGGCAACGCAATTGTTCGATGGAGATGTGACGCCTCGTCCAGGCCGCCATGTTCAGGGCGTCCACCACGAGGTGGGCGGTCATCGAGCGTGACGCCTTCCACCCGACGATCTTGCGGCCAAAGACGTCGGTGACGAAGGCGACGTAGACAATGCCACTCCAGGTGGAGCAGTAGGTGAAATCGCAGACCCATAACTGGTTGGGCCGGGTGGCGCTGAAGTTGCGACTCACGAGGTCGGGTGCGCGCACTGCGTCCTTGTCGGCGTGAGTGGTGAAGCGCTTCTTCGCTCGAGACGCGCCCACAATGCCCTGGCATTTCATCAGACGCTCGACCTGATCTCGACCGATCTCCAGACCCTTGCGACACGCCGCCGTGTGCAGTTTGCGACGTCCGTAGACCGAGTAGTTGGCTTTCCAGATCTCTTTGAGTTGTGGGCCGAGTTCGCGGTCCTTCAGTGATCTCTTGGACGCCGGACGGGACTTAGCGGCGTAGTAGGTGCTGGGGGCAACCCGCAGTTGTTCGCAGATTGGCTCGACTCCCCACGTGAGCCCACCGGTCGACTCTGACCGGTGGGCGTCGATGTAGGTAACTACTTCTGTGATCGGCGGTCGAGCTCCGCCCCGAAGAAAGCTGAGGCCGACTGCAGAATCGCGTTGGCTCGTCTCAACTCTTTGACCTCTCGGCGCAGCTTCGTGAGCTCATCACGCTCCGCGTCGGTCATGCCGGCGCGCAGGCCCATCTGGATCTCAGATCTCTTGACCCAGGTCCGAAGTGACTCGCTGCCCACCCCGAGTTCACGGGCCACTCGGCTGAACACACCGTGGTCGTTGGGGTCCTCTCGCTGAAGTTCCAGGACCATTTTCACGGCCCGCTCCTTCAGCTCATCGGGGTATCGCCTCTGCGATGAATTCTTTGTCATGCTCCATCCTCTTCCAAGAGGAGAAGTCTCTACAATTCCCAGGCCGAATCAGAGAGATCGCGGTGTCAGAGACCGTGTTGTTCCGCTGGGTCCGCGACGAGCGTCGTCGCATGGAAGCACTGGCGGGGACGAGTGATGAGCCCTTGAGCGCGAGCGAGCGCGCCGAGCTGGTGCGTCTGCGTCGTCAGGTGGCCGAGCAGGAGAAGGACAACGAGTTCTTAAAAAAAGCAGCCGCGTACTTCGCCGCGAATCCACCAAAGCGCAAAGGTTCGCTTTGATGCAGGCGGAGTGCGCGAACTACGAGATCGAGCGCATGGCCAGGTTGCTCGAGGTATCGCGCTCGGGCTTTTACAAGTGGCGCCTGGCCCAGCACCGCACCTCCCCTCGACACCAGCGCCGCGAGAGGATCGACGAGAGGATCGTCGAGTCTCACGCGCCACCTACGGCTCTCCGCGCATCACGAAGGACCTCAAGGACACGGGTGTGCACGTGAACGAAAAGACGGTGGCCAAACGAATGAGGGCCCTGGGACTACAGGGGATCTGTCCGCGTCTGTTCAAGGTGACGACGAAGGCCGACCCGAACGCCAGTTACCCCGCGGACCGAGTGCAGCGTCGCTTCGACCAGGGAGCACTCGACCTCGTGTGGACGAGCGATATCACCTACATGACCATCGGCACCGGCGAGGCCTACCTGTGCTCGATTCGCGACGAGCACTCTGGGCGGGTCCTCGGGTGGGCGCTCGCCAATCACATGCGCGCTGAACTCGTCGAGGAGGCCCTGCGTGACGCCGCAAGGTGTCGCGACTACGTCTGCGTGGGGACGATTCTTCACACCGACCGAGGCGGCCAGTTCACCGATGCTGACGTCGTGGCGTTGTGTGGTCGCCTCGGCATCACCCGCTCCATGGGTCAGACCGGCTCGTGTTACGACCACGCCAGCGCCGAGAGCTTCTGGTCGATCTTCAAACACGAGTACTTCTACCGCCACGTGTTCGCCAACATGGACGAACTGCGTGCCGGGATCAAGGACTACATCGACTTCTACAACAACGTCCGTCGCTACTCGAAGGTGGGCAACGTCAGTCCCGTCAACTACGAGTTATCGTTGGCAGCAGCAACACGCATCGCAGCATAGAAACCGTGTCCACTTTTCCTGGGGAATCTCACAGGTCGACTCGGAAATCTAGAGAAATCGACAGACCTCGGCCAGCGGTGCCCCTTGGTTCAACCGTCGTTGCCCTTCAGCGAGCTATCTGATCACTTGCTCGGGTGTGGTGTCGTTGCTTCTGCATGCAGTCCTCCTCATTCCATTCTGGAACATCTGGACCCGCCCAATTAGTGGATTTATTTCAGGCGGTCAGGCCACGAATAGAGCGTTATACATCAAACCACGCCTGTGTAATTTTACCGATATTTTTAGCTGAAAACCGTTCGAGCGCAAATTCTCGACACAGATTTTGGTCTGCGACCGGCTTATCCTGCAACGACAGATTCCTTATCAAGGTTTCGGCCTCCGCATCATTAGTACCATCGACTACCCACCCAATTCCTCTGGGCACCAATGTCTTCGGAATTCTAATTGTGCCGTCGTTTTTTCCGCCAACGGCAGGCACATCCGAAACAATGACCGGGCGACCACAGGCGAGAGCCTCAACTCCTGGTCGACTTAGATAGTCAACATCGGCAGGGGACCACACCAACTCGGCCCACTGGTAATACTGTGCAAGCTCCCTGCGATCTGATACGTACGGAATGTACCTAAAGCTATCTTTCGAATTTGGGTCGCGAGGCGGTCCAATGATTGTTAGTTCCGCCAATCCCTCCTCCACCATTTTCATCATTACTCGTTGGCATTGACCAAATTTCTCGTAATCCGTTCGGCCTACGTAGAGAATTCGTAATTTACCTTCACGAACATCACTTTGTTCAATTGGAGATGAAAAAAACACATGATCAGCCCAATGCTCAACCGGAATGACTGCACGATTTAAAAGCACCTCATGAAGGTCCTTAGCGCTTGTTTGGGAATTGCAGATGGCGCCTTTGGTGGCAGACAGAATGCGACTCGTCAACCAGCGACTTGATTTTCCAAGCCATGAAACATAACCGTGGTATCCCAGCCAAATCGATGCTCCCGATATAAGGCGACAGGGTCGGAGTAGCGCAGTCGTCGCAATACCATTCCCAACTACGACACCTGGCTTTCGGCGCCAAACCACGAAAAAAGCAATGACCGTCAACGGTAAGACATACGCGAAATTAAGCCAAAGCATATATCGACGAGCCGCAAATCGACCAATTTTCAAGTAGTCACCCATTGGCCAGGTAATCCACTCGACTTCAGGCAATCGCTGTCTGGGCGGAACTCCATATGCGACAACCACCCAACGGATCTCCGGAGAGTTTGCAATGATGTCTTCGAACCAACCCCAACTCCCATACTTCAGTGCAGGAGATACCACAACCGCAATTTGTCCCGGTGAACTCTTACTGTGTGCGCCGAAACGACCCTGCATATATTTATGCATTTCCCATAACCTTCGAAAAAACCTTCCGATAATTCGACATCTCGGACTATGTGGACTTTACGAAAGATGCGGTTGCCATGCAGAAAGAACTTCGGCAATATGTTCTTTCTCGGTAAGAGAAAGGGATTCTCTAACGGGTATCGAAAGTACAGAATTTGCGAGGATCTCGGCATTTTTACAACTAACACCGAAACCTAATTCCTTTACCACTGGATGCCCCGAAAGAGTGTACGGATAGTAAGCACGCGTTTCTACCTCATGAAGATGTGCCCAATTCTGTAGGTCATCGCGATATTTTCTATTTTCCAGTCTCAGCGTGTACTGATGGAAACAACTGATGCTCGCTCCAACTTCGAATGGTGGCAAAACAATATTTTCATTTAGGATCGAATCGTTGAAGTATTGAGCATTGCCCCTGCGCCCCATTGTTACGGTATCGATTTTTTCAAATTGCACGCGCAGTATTGCAGCTTGCAGATCCGTCATCCTTCCGTTGTATCCAACGGCCTGATGCTTATACGTTTCAATGGATCCATGACTACGAAGTAACTTCACTCGTTCGGCAATTGACGGATCGTCCGTTACGACTAGCCCCCCTTCACCGCATGCAATATTCTTACTTCCGTAGAAGGAGAACACGGATGTGCCAGTGCTGCCAATTTCGCCGATTCCTTCAACTTGTGCCCCTATTGCTTGGCACGCATCTTCAAGAACATAAATTCCATTTTCGACTGCGATTTTACGTATTTCCACCAAATCAACAGGTCTGCCGTACAAGTGAACCGGCAATATGACCTTTGTTTTGTCAGTAATTAGTGACTTAATTTCCTCCACAGAAATATTCGATGTTTCGACATCAATGTCTGCGAATATCGGGATTGCCCCAAGCTGAATAATGGGCTCAATGGTTCCAATGAAAGAAAATGATGTAGTAATTACCTCATCTCCAGGACCCACTCCCATTGCCGCCAGGGCCAAAGTTATTCCCACCGTGCCATTTGAAACGGCGATGCATTGCGCCCCATCAAATCTTTTCGAAAAGGCATTCTCAACGTCAACCGTCTCTTGACCCATTGCAAGCTGACCAGTTCTCAGTACCCGAAGTACCGCCTCCTCGGTGGACTCATCGAGTGTTAATTTTGAGATTGAAATCACTGTGGGCTCCATCCACATTGTTGACACATGTCAGTTGTACGTTTTCCGCAAAAACAGACCCATCCAATTTGCTTCGCGGGATTTCCCACTACCTGCGCGTGAGACGGAACCACTCGCGTCACTACACTTCCGGCTCCAACAAGAGCCCAATCCCCTACAGTGGTGCATACGATTACTGAACCAGCACCGATTGCTGCACCTTCTCCGATAGTGCAGCCGGTCGAAGTCCAGTCCGATGCGCCGAGAACCCTACCATCTTTTGCGATTGCTCGCGGATGAAGATCATTCGTCAATACGACGTGTGGGCCAATGAAGACCCCTTTGCCAACTACTGCCGGTGCGTAGATTTCTGCTCCATTTTGGATTTTCGAATTATCACCAATTCGAACATTTTCGTCAATAAAACAACTTTTACCAATAATGGTGTTATCTCCAACTATTGCACCTTCTCGGATTTGGGTGAAGTGCCATACTTTGACACCCAATCCAAGATGCACGCCATCTTCAACGATTGCCGTAGAAGCCACAAAGCGAGATTTTGACATTTCGGGAATTGGAGCCACACTGTTTACGTCAGTCATTAGGTGTAGAACTCACCTTCTGTCGGATAATTTCTGTTGCATTTTGGCATGCAGCCAAAGCCGCAAACGCTTCCTCCGTCGATATCGACGGGGTATCTTCTCCAAGGATGCAGTTGGCAAAATGCATTAATTCTCTCCTCAAGGGTTCTCCTTGATTTACCCAGAGAGGCTTCCCCTCTGCAGTTTGCCAAATTGCTCTGAAGTTCGTCGTAGAACTATCAACAGAATCTACCTGTCCTTGATACACCGTTACTTCTTGTCGCACGTAATCGAGATCAACGAAGCCACCGGTTCCAGTCACGCTGAGCCGACGACTTTTGAGAGGGGTGATCCAATTCGTCTCAACCGCAGCCGTGACCTTTCCGTATGTCAACCAAATGAACGCATAGTCTTCATCCAAATTTCCAGGAAGCGCTCCTCCAGTTGCACCCATAACAATGGGCCGTGCCCCAGTCAGTAACTGAATGGTGTCGATATCATGAATACCTAGATCAGTGATGACGTTCGTGGCTGGGACTGCGGGTCTTGCGACACCGACTCGACGCGCAGAAATTGAAAGAATGTTTCCCAAGTTTCCACGGTCAATTATTGACCGCACAGCATCGACGGCTGGATTGAAGCGCTCAATGTGACCTACAAGAAAAATTGCGCTGCTCTTAGCTGCGGCGTCAACCAATTTTATTGCGCTATTTACGTCCGGAGCGATTGGCTTTTCGAGCAGAACATGGACATCTCTCTCCAAGAAATCTAGTGATTGCGAAACATGGAAGGAAGTAGGGCTTGCAATAACAACTGCATCTAAATCCTCTTCAAGTAATCCGACATGGCTGCGGTGAAGCCCAATCTCACCACCCAAACCAACAAGGTCGCCATATTCATCGATTCTTGGATCGGATACTGCCACCACCTGAAATTCTGCGAGGTCACGCAAAACTCTTAAGTGCTGTCGGCCCATCACTCCCAAGCCGACCAATCCCACCTTGATTGGCTTCATTGAGAGTACCCTTCCTTAGGCGGTTGATGCATCGTAGAAATCGACTCAACAACCTTGGTCGAATGAGAAAGCCATTTAGAAATCGCATTAGCAGTTCTTTTTGCACTACCAATTCCGCCATACGGATCTGGTGTCCATCTGACATCACCGCAGGATTCCAACGATCGAGCCACCTCATATCCCAGTCGGGTAACGTCTGGAACAAGCACGTTCGCCCTAGCTTCAATGGTTTCAACCCACTCAGTGCTCGGACGTATCGTCAAGCACGGTACCCGAAGCCAAAAAGCCTCTTTCTGAACACCACCTGAATCTGTAATGCATATTTTCGAGTCCGCTAGGTGTCGCAAAGTCTCCGCATAGGACATTGGCTCCACAAAAGTGATTCCCGTTAAATCGATATCTGAAGCCCTTAAGCGTAGGAGTGAAGATTTTGTCCGAGGATGGACAGGCCAGATAAATTCGATGCCAGTTTGTAATGCTGTAGTCGCCAGGGCAATTACGAAACGTGGAAGAAAATCTGGATCATCGACATTCTCTGAGCGATGAATGGTGACGAATCCCTTGAGATCGCGACTCTCGAATTGAGTGCACAAAGGAGCGACTTTGGCAAACACGTCATATTGAGGGTCACCAGTTATTTCAATATCTCCGGTCATGCCCTCGTTAGTCAAAAGATCCGAACAGTTTGGAGAAACTGGAAGGAGCAATGAACTCAAATGATCAATCAGACGACGATTGAGCTCTTCTTGCATCCTTCGGTCGCCAGACCTACATCCTGCCTCAATGTGAATCACTGGAACGAAAGCTTTTGCGGCGGCAATTGCGGCAGCGGCAGAGGAATCTGTATCTCCGTAGACCACCACGGCACTCACGGAATCCTCCAACAGTATTTTGGAAATTGCTTGAATCATGGCACCAAACCGCAACGCTTGATGAGTCTCAGTTAGAGACAATGCATAGGTTGCGGGTGGAAGGCTCAGTTCATCGATTAGGTCGTTCATCATATTGGAGTCATAATGCTGAAAAGTATTTAACAGGAGGACTTCAATTGATTGATCCGAGGATAGATGGTGCAGAATTTCTGCCGAACGAATTACTTCCGGGCGTGTTCCAATGACATATACGACTCGCTGAATCGCCACGCCGCTACACCGTTCCTTCGTGATATCGCGAATCATCCATCTCTTCAGATTCCACCTTCTTCATCCTACCCCGCCTGAACATCCACCTCAGGATTGACCGTGGAAACGCAAGAACAACTATCAGAACAAGCGTGAGATAGAGCAATCTTTGAAGGTAGTTCGATGCAACATTGGTCAGGACAAGCGGACTACCCTCAATATTCCTTATTCGAAAAATTGTCACGTTCCCGCCGCCGATTGGGCTTACACCATTTAATCTCCAATTGCTATCAAAAGGAGTGTTAAGAGTTACGTAGCGATATCCATTCCTTGGAGGCGTAACTATTACCGTGTCCGCATTTCCGATCTCATATTGTGCGCGAGAAGTTGATCCCGACCCAAGATTGCTTTGAAAATAAACCAATCGGGGATACCAAAATAGATTCTTAAATTCAACTAAGTTCTTCGAATCTTCTTGCTTCCTCAAGCATGGCGCTTCTTCAAGAAGTGCCCCCGTCGAGGACAACTGTGTACCCACAAATCCGTGTACTAAATTCATGAGATTTTCATTGGCATCTTTTTCCCACACCACATTGTCAATGTTAAATTTTGTAAGAAAATTGCAAAAGTTGACTGTCGAGGCCATCGCCTTCAGCAATGAGCTCCGAAAATACGAGCCGACAGGGGCGGAATCAATTACTGGCACGCTGGTCATCAGAGAAAGTGGTTGTATTCCTTGAAAACCTTGACGCCAATCCAGGTAAGTAACGGGGCTTTCTCCAATCGGAAGCGTTAGGACCGAGGCTCTCTGTGCACTATTGGAAACAATTTCTGCCACTGAATAATACGATTGAGGGATTGATATTCGGTTTGAAGGTAGTGAACCAGACGCGTCAAACAATTGTCCGGTCCAATATGGAAGTGGTACTACAACGACCATTAGAAATATCAAAGCGTTAAGCGTGACAATCCCTAATCGGCCTCGCAACTTCCCGAAGTCAAGGCCTTTGGACAAATAATCGATGCCAAGGCCCAACAACGGCGCCAGCATCAGTGTCAAGTATTCCATTGCTCGCTGATATGTGCTTCGAAATGGATCTAGCAGATGCAAGAACTGAAGAAAGTGTACGGTAAACGTCCCAACCGGCGGATTCGAACCGGTCGCTGCTAGAAGAAAAAATACCGAGACCAAGGTTAGGAACGGCGCGATGTGGTTTTTCTTTTCGGATAAGTCGCCTACACGGCCAAATGCGTATCGAGCCATGCCAATGACGGCAAAACACATCGGAAGATACGCAATTGTATTGATCCAACCCGACTCCCAGGAACCCCAGGGATAGAAGTAACTGCCATCTAAATTTGCTGTTAGGCCCCAATATCCCCCGAGTCTCAAAGCTTCATCAAATGTGACACTGTTAAGTTTGAACACTGAGAGTGATGTAGCACCGCCCAGCGACGCAATTCCGGATGCAAACGTACTTGAGTAGTAGAGGGCCTCGGGAATAAGCCAAAACAAATTAAGTACTAGCCAACCGCCGAAGATAATTCCTAGTCCCTTTAGTAATCCGAAAAGTGATGTTCGCCCCGTTCTGAATATTGCAAAACCAAGTAGGGCAACAATGATCGAATCGACTAGTACTAACGGAGTCGTAATATATGCAGGAGTCATCATTACGGTCCATCCCAGTGAGGCTAGTAACAGAGACCTGACTCGCAATTGGGATAGGGACTTCGTAATCACTAGTAGAAGCAGCGGCAGTAGCGAGTAGTGCTGAGTCAAGAGAGACTGCGACGTCCAGATAGTCGTTATGCAAAAAACATTGACTTGATAAAAAAGTCCCGCAGCAGTACTTCCCAAGTTTCCGATGCCTGGAAACCAATTTCGGACCAGTCCGCGCATGCTGGCACCAGAGATAAAAATCAGCGAAACGGTATATAGGCGCTGCGCAACTTCCGCCGACCATGGAAGGCCGGTGATATGCCAAAGGTACAGGAATACTCCCCACGGAATAAGAAAACTAATCTTCCTCGCATCCGCAGGTAAATACGCTGTAGTGCCAAGATGAAAGTACCGACCAATTTCATCAAGTCTGATTGGAAATGTCCCATCAAGTCCCCAAACTAATTGAGCACCTCGCCACCAAGTGATAAGTGGAAAAAGGGCAACAACCGCAAACGCGATTGAAGGTACCCACTTTGGAGAAAGAATCAATTTTCGAACGGAGATTAGAGGAGTCCGCGCTACTTCTTTTTTTGAGCGACAATACTCGGCAATCACACATTTCCAATTCATTTTCAAGAATCTTCGTAGCAACTGGCTGACCATGTGGTGGCCGTTGGCTTCGCGATGTATCGGAATGGGAGCGTTTCAATACGCATAGGTAGGAGATCAGTACTTTCTACCAAACCAAAATTCACAATCTCACCAGACTTTGCAAATGCGACGCAGTAAATCCGAATTGGTGGCTCCAAAAAAGAACTTGAGTTGGTCACCGTAATTGTGTTTCTGCCTGAATTCCCTTTGAATTCAATTGAGGGAATTTTCTTCCACGATTTTGGACTTGACCAAAATTTCACGCTGATTTTCAAGTCATTTACTGCCGAGCCGCCAATCTCCTTAGAGTCAACTACAAACACAATCTCTTGACCTGGGTACACTTGCGCGACTTTCGTATTTATCTCATGCTGATTCAATGTGGATGTGGGGAACCCTGGCATTGAGTCAAGTCTGACTTGATTGGCAACACGTTTCAAATCATTGCGGGCTATAACTAAAAGATATCTATTGTTGCCCTGCCCATTTAATTCGGCATCACTTATGACTGTCATCGTTTGCGGGTAATTCGATGGTCGTACCGTATGCGGGTTACTCGAAAGTGATTTTGAGAAATTACTCCAGCTTGATTGGACGAGTGCCTGAAAGGTGCTCAATGCCAGGTATGAAACGATTACTCTGACAATCAGATTGCGGCGCCATCTCCTGACACCGCTATGCACAGCCAATTGATTCACACCGACTCTATTCAAGTTAACTCCAGGATTGAATTTTTTCGTTCTGGCTTTGGTGGAGACTATGACCTGCTCCGGGCGCTGTTGTCGGCCCAGTTGACATACGCTTTAGTTTCACTCTTCCGAATTAACAAAAGCGCGGGCGGGCCAAGATGTCAACCAAACCGACAACTACGCGGATTGAATGAACGGGCAATGTCGCACTCCGGTACCAACACCCTTGGTCCACAGAACTCCCGAAGGGACCGGTCTTGTCCTCACCGTGTAATTAGGAATGGAATGGGCTCTGCTGCCATGACCTCGTTATTGCACCGTGTTCTATCATCAACTGGGCCACTTCGGACCAGGGGATTACGCCCGCCGAGGTATCGTCGAGCCCCTCGGCACTTGACCAATCCTCGAAGGTAGCACGCATAACTCGAGCCATGCTCTCCGGATGGGGGTCACAGAGATAGCCCCCAGCGGCGGCGACTGAGTCGCGCAACCCAGGAACGTCGTAGCCAATGGCGAGAGTTCCAAGAAGAGCCGCCTCCGTTACCACGAGACCCCAACCTTCGCGAATTGAGGTCACGAGTAAGACGTGACTTCGGCTGATCAAGTCATTTCTCTCCGCGTCGGACACGTGACCAAAAAAGGTCACGTTCGGCGAAGCCACCTCCCTCATGCGCCGTTCCATCGAACCACTGCCAATAATCCACATTCGTGCGTCGGGGTGGTCCTCGCGAAACGCTTCAAACGCCCGGAGGGCATCGAGGGGGCGCTTGTGTTTCTCCAGACGCCCCATAAAGAGTACCGTGGGAACCTGTTCTTTGGTGAGATTGAGTCGCCGAAGAGAAGAGGGCTTTCCGTTTGGAATGGTCACAATGTTGCTCAGTCCGTATTCGCGAAGCGACTCCTCACTCGAACGCGACACGGTGATGACAGGAGTGCTTTTGTAGCGACGCAACCACAGTGGCTCTAAGACGTGGCGCCCGATCCACGACACCGGCCAGGGCATTTCCAGCGACCACAGTTCCCGACACACCTGGTGAGCGAGTCCCACCACGTGAGCATCCTCCACCCACTTGACAGCATTAAAGGGTCGGGTATTGATTTCGTCGACCACCACGTCGAACTGTCCGCGTCCCTCGCTCCGATAAAACTGGCGCGCCGCACGGTATACCCCGTATCTAGATCCGCGACGCACAATCGCGACCCCGTTGACGTCCTCTCGCGCCAACTCACCCACTACCGCCGCGCAAAATATGGTCACCGAGTGTCCCATCTTAACTAGTTCCTCCGCCACGGCCTGCGTGTACACCTCGGCACCTCCAGCACCCGGGTGCGCGAGGTCCCGCCAATTCAAGATCAAGATTCGCAGCGGGCGAAAGTGGGGGTCGCGACGGTGCAACAACTCCCCGTGAGGCACCTCCACGAAGGCTCTCGTTACCGTCCGATCATTGTGTGATTTCAACTTACGGTCGTAGTACTTGAGAACTCGTAGTCGGTAGAAAATGGCGAAAGTATCGAGAAGCATCTCCGTGGCACTTCGACGCGACACCGTACTCGTCAAACGCTCGCGAATCGTGACGGGTAGTTCCAGGAACCGGTCGTATCCCAACTTCTGGCACACGACAAACAGTTCGAGATCGAAGGCGAATTTCTTCTCCACCATTCGCGGAAGAGCCGCCTCCAGAGCTTCCCGGCGAATAATTTTGATGCCAGTCTGAGTGTCGCGCACCGGCAGCTGAAAGAGTAAGCGGACGAGAGATTGATATCCGTGGGAATAGGCACGCCGCAAGGGAGGGTACACAACCTTCGAGTGGGGGTGAAGTTTGCTGCCGTAGACGATGTCGGGATTGGCGTCACGAATGGCCGCCGCGAAGTGGGTCAAAAGTTCTGCCGGGAGGTCCCCGTCTGCGTCAATGAAACCGAGGTAGCGCCCGTGCCCCTCCGTCAACCCCGTCCGCAAGGCGGAGCCTTTCCCTTGATTCACCGGGAGGGTAATGACGCGAACGTGCGGTAGGCCGCTCTCCTCAAGTGCCTCGCCACTGCCGTCCGTGCTTCCGTCCGACACCGCCAGAATCTCGTACGTCACGCCGAGTACGTTCAACACGTCAACGCACTGCGCCACGTGCACCTGGAGAGTGGCCCCCGGGTTATAGAAAGGCACGACGAGAGTGAGATCCACCTCAGCTTCAGGCAGGACGACCATGTCCAGGAGCTCCCCACGTCCTCGCGAAACCGCCGTGGTGAGACCAGTGAACGTCGAGGGCGTCATGATGAGGATGACCGCGACCGACGCCATGACCATCACCGTGGCGAGGCGCAGTGGGGTCATGGTCATTGTTTCGGTCGCGACAAAGACTCCGATGGCTGCCACCCACGGAGCCAGCGCCGTTCGTGAGCCCCGTGAGATCTGAAGAGTCACCATCAACTGCGCAACGGCGAGTACCATTGCCTGTACCACGAGGAGTCGCACTACATTCGCGGCCCCCGAGTAGGTCGAACCGAAGAGAAGACTCAACAACGGCTCGGCGAGCAGCATGATTGGTGCCCCGATGGCGAGCGAGGCCACCGCCAACTTTTTTAGACCACTCGTAAAATCCAGTCGTACTTGATTGGAGGACAGAGAGAATCGCGTGAGGTGGGGGTGCAACAAAAACGTAAGCGACACCGGAACAACGAACGCCACGTCGGCCAGAATGGCAGCTACTGAATATCGTCCCGCTGATCCCCCACTGAGAACGTGTCGCGCCACCAGCGTGTCCACCGACAACAGGGCACCGGTTCCGAAGAGGAGGAGAACGCGCGAACCCAATTGGCGACTTTGGTTATCGCTCCCGAGGAGCAACTCGAGCGGCGCGGGAGACGGCCGGTTAGTCCGGCGCCAGAGTGAGATCAGGGTAATGCACTGTCCCGCGACGACGGCGACGAGCGCCCCCACCGCACCCCATCCGAGTCCCATGGCCATCACCCCCACTAGAAGGCGAACAAATCCATTGCCCCAGAAGTGCGCATTTGCAATGCCGCGATAGAACCCTTGCGTCAATCGAGCCCCCTCGACGAGTGCCCCGAGCGTGGCGAGAGGGAACCACACGGCGAGGAGGACCACAATGCTGTAGTGAGACAGTCTCCAGTATGGCAACACTGCCCTACTAGCGATGAGCGCCAGGCCCACCACCACGCTCCCCGCGAGCATTCGATGGCCCATCGACGACCGCAGCACTTCGCGAGGACCTAGAGTCGAACGCGAAGACCAAACTTGAATTGCCCCCAACGGTGCGAGTGCCAAATTGAGGACAGCGAGGGCCATCGCGAGTTTGCCGAACTCAACGGGACCGAGAACTCGAGCCCCCAGAGCGAGGAACATACCGTTCAAGAACATCACGCCGAGCGACGACGCCACCATCAGGATCACGTTGCGTCCGACCACGCCGGAGTTACTCCGTGACCACAACACGCGGGACATATAGGACGAAGCGAGGGCGAGGGGATTCTGCATCGGATACGACCTAGGACCTTCTACCTGACTTAAGCACGGCCCCGTAGCCACTTTCTCTCACAACGTTCTTAGGAACTGCTGTCCGAATGCTCCCCACTCTTTCCACAGAACATCTCATTGTTTAAGCAAGAGCGATTGCGTTACTCTCCAATTCTACGAGAGACAACGCGAAAAGTCCTGGCCCGCGTCTTGCGATTCGGTGAAATCTATGTCTGCTATTGGCCAAAAATGGTGTTATTCCACAGTGGATGCGGATACGCCGGGCTACGGGACGGGAGTCGTTTCGAGAAGTCGTCGAGAAGTCCTCATCGCGACACCAAGCGACACCCCAACCACCACGACGGCACCGGTAGTGACGAACAACATCAGCCAAGCCAGTCCAGTAAATGACACCGGGTGAAGAGCTGCGACGACAACCGCGACTCCTATTCCCACCAGAGGAACAAGAGCGGAGATGTGTCGGCGTGCCAGTTGAATAAAAACGAGAAAACTGAGAATACTCAGGCCCACCGACTGCACAACCAAGACCCTCAAAATGGTTGCCGCTTGGGAAAATCGGCTGCCGAAAAGGAAGCCAGTGACGACCGTGGGAAGCGCCGAGAACGCGGCGGCCACGATGAGGCCGAGCCCTAACGCAAACAGCAATCCTCGAATAATTAGTCGACGGCTGGCGTCACTGATGACTTTTTCTCCTACTAGGTGGGGGAAAGAAACCGTGACCAGCGCCACAGGCAGGAACAGGGCGATGTGCGCCGCAATGGCCGATGCGGCGTATTGACCAGCGTTAAACGAGGTGAAGTAGTGGCGGGCCAGGAAAGTGTCCACCGCCGTAAACCCAGTAAATCCGGCAAACGCGAAGATCGACATTGAAATATGGCGAAATCCCACTCGAAGGTGGTCTTGATGAGAGGCCGAACGCAGTGAGTGACGAGCCTGGTAAATCAAGTAGCCAACCGAAAAAACTTGGGCCACCAAGAGTGAGGCCATGGCACCAGTTACCCCCCAGCCCACGGCAATTAAGAGAACCCCCAACGCGAGGCGCAGAAGTCCACCCCCTACCAAAGTTCCGATCGCGACTGGGTAGTACTTAAATTCTCCAATCAGGAGTCCCTGTAAGAAGGTGGTGAGGAGAGCGAAGGGGATCCACACCGTCACCATGATCATGGGAAATGGTGAAGTCAGGTGAAGGTACGCATCGATGCGCCCAAGGAAGGTGAGAATCACGAGAGAGAGACTCGTACCCACCAGCGCAGTCCGACGAAGAAGGCGCACGACAGTTAATCCCTCATCACGCACATTCTCGAGCACCGCTTGAGTGACGGCGAACTGCAGGGCCCCGAAGGGCAGAGCGATGAGATTCGCCATATTGGTGAGAGTCGAAAGACTCCCGTAGTCCCGCGGTCCCAGTAGTCGACTACCCGCCATGTGAAAAAGGAAGCTCGATGCGTTGACGAGAGTCGAACTTACAAGGAAAAAGGTGGCGCCGCGTCCGAACGACTCCGCATTTAATCGCCGAAGAACTGCACCCACGATGTCTCGAAGACGACTCACTTCACACCCCAACCGAAAACGTGATCGCTAATTCGCAGTCCGCATACTGTCGTGCATCATCCGTCGCCAACTGGTCCCACCTACACACCGGAGCACACCATTCCCGAGTTCGAATCATCGAATCGGCCCACTGCTGAACGACGCACACTACCGAGGGGCCAATCGACAATGTTACTTCTCTCCTTGGCGCTCCTCGCGACGCCGATCGGATAATTAAGGAAATTCGTCATACCGTTCCGGATTAACGACTCAACACCTGCGTCACAAATGCCCGAAACTCTTCCTGTGGATGAAGTTGCCGACTGTGCTGGATGGTCTCGGCGCTGGCCCGGCGCTTTTCTTCGTAGAGACGGTCATCGAGAAACGCTCGGTCAATCTGAGCTGCGAAATCAGAGATGTCAAATGGCCGAGCGAGATACATGAACTCCCGGCGATCGGCAAAACACGGTAAGTCAAAGGCCACGGTGGGAACGCCTCGTGACGCTCCTTCCAGTGGTACGTAGGAAGGTCCCTCGTAGCGAGACGGGAGAAGGAGCGCGCGGGCGCTCTTCAAGAGGTCATCTTTCGGGGTTCCCCGGACGTAACCAAGAACTTCGACGGACGATGAGAGTGGCCAACGTCGAACAAGCTTCTGCCAATCCTTGTTCGACGGATCGAATCCCGCCAGCGCTACGTCGGGGGCTCGTGAGCCCAGCCGGTGCAGAGAACGGACTAGTAAGTCGAGGCCTTTTTGGTGGATATCAGGGCGCCCCAGAAAGACCGCTCGCTCCCCTGGAGAATCGTTCCACACCGCTATACCTGGTTCCACCACCTGACCAAAAGCCGCCGTCACGGTCTGAGGGCTGAGGGTCCGAATTCGTTGGGACACACTCTCGTGAGTGGTAGCAATCCAGTCATATTTCTGTAATCGGTGCCGAGTCAAGAGGTGAAAGGGAACGTGATATTTCGCCGACATCTCATCCCAGAAAGAGAAATTGGCGAGACCTATAACGGGTGTTGTCGTGTGGGTGGGCATACCGGAGGGACCAATCGGGGGAATGAAGTTCTCCACGATGAGGTCAAAGTGCTCCCCCTCTCGTCGAACCACATCCAATTGGCGTCGGGCGAAGGAGAGTTGGGTCGACTTGGTCACCTGGTCGGTGCGAAGAAGTGCTCTGTACGTGACGGCACCACGAGTCCGATGCGTCTCCGACATCACCGTCCATACTTCAACGTCATGTACATCACTCAGGGGCTCAATAAACTCTTCCGTAAACCGAGCCTGCCCCCCGGGGTGACCCGAGAAATGCGTGTCGGAGTCGAAGCAAAGAATCCTCGCCATCAGCGGAGTCCCTTCATCGCATGCTTCACTTCGAAATGAGATCTGCGGTGGGGACGACGCGAACGCTACTCACCGACAACGCGGCGAGTCCAGCCTGAGCTGGAAACATGGAAATTCGGAGATGAGCAGGTGCCGACACCTCCGCCGAACGCTTCGCTCCGAGGTTGTCCACGAACATCGACAGGGGAATCCACAGATGCTCGGGCCCCGAAGGATTTACCCCAATTTCGTACTGGAGATATCCTCCCTGCGGAGACACCAACTCCACGCTCACCACCACGCCCTGATACTGAGCGTTCACCGTGAGATCGACTCCGGCGAGTCGATTAAGGGGCCCGAAAGTCGCGGGGTCGCTCACACCGAGTGACGATCGGGGAGATCCGTCGAAGTGACCAACCAGACGCAGAGAGGTTCCCGACGCCGTCACGCTCGTGGCACTCGCTGTCGCAGAATGACTTCGACCGAGTGGAGCGGACGAGAAGACGAGAGCGGGGATGTGGCGAACGTCGGGAAAGGGAACGGCAACGAGTTCTCCGGTAAGCCCCTGGGAAAGATTGACGCGCAAGAGGGGCTTTGCGACCGCCACCGACTCGCTCGCGAGGCTGGAGGGCGCTACGAAGTGATTGACATAGACCCCGTACTGATAACCAAGAGCGCTGAGATCGTTTAAGGGAACCTGCGGGCTCCAAAAACCCACAGAAATGCCTGGTCGGGCGTACTGGGCCATGATGGGGTCGACGTAGGTTCCCGCCACCCGACTACCCGTCGGCACGTGGTGATTCACGTAGGCCATGAGTGCGGGAATGGGTTCAGACCCCGTTCCGTAGGGAAGGTCAATCGAAGGATAGAGGGTCCGTGCAGCCCACGCCAAGGGTGACTGGGACAGAGAGAGTTCACCGCCCACGAGTGGCGAGAACATGAACAGGAACTCCGCGGCCATCACGCCCCCTAGGGCCGCCCAGAGCGACCGGCGCCGAGGGCGAAAATAGAAGTACCGCAGCGTCCATCCCGCCACTAACAAGACCAGGGGGACCATGGGGAGGAGTTGGTAACTCCAACTCGTAGGAGCACTGATGATGAGTTCGGTTAGGCCAACGAGTGGAAGGGCCGACACGAAAAGAATGTCTCGGGGGGCCCGGCGCATAAAGAGGGGGAAGGCGAGAGGACTCACCACCATCACCAACCACGCCGCGAGCATGGCGAGAGGGAAACTCGCCACGAGCGACAGCGGATACCTCCACCAATCGATGACCAAACCCGAGCTGCTGTACTTCGCGAAGAGGAAACTAAAGACACCGTGATATTGGGAAGGAGTTCGGTAGCCGGACCACACGACAAAGGGGGTAACGACCGAACTCGCAATCAGTACGGCCGCCCGACGGCGATGGCCGGATCGCACCAGGTGAATGAGGGCCACCAACCCGATCAGAAAGAACACGACACCGTAGGAAAACTTGGTGAGGAGACTCGCCGCGAGCGTAGCGCCGAGGTAGAGAGTCCGCCGAGTGGTGATGGAGTCTTTAAGTCTCAGATACGCGTCGAGAGCCAAGACGAGTTCCAGCGTGAGCAGAGGTTCGATAAAGGCCGATGCTCCGGTGACAATGGCCAAGGGGAACAGGGCAAATGCGGCGGCGGCGAAGACTGCCGTACCCTCCGAGAGCCATCGACGGCCCACCCTCCAGATCATGACGTTGGTGACGAGAGAGAACACCACGCTCATCAGGCGCGCGGAAGTGAGGGCACTGACCCCCAACCCCTTACCCGCAAAGATGGCCACGCCAAAGAACCACATGGCGAGGGGGGGATTGGCAAAGTACGGCGATTGGGGTGGATACACGTGTTGTTGGAACTGAAAGATGTACGAGAAGAGATGAGAGGAAAACCACTGACCCGTCCACGCAACGTAGTTAATCTCGTCGTCTCGCCACGGCAGATGGAGAGCCTCGTAGATTCGCAGAACCACTCCGAGAAGCACTGCCGCCCACAGCACTCCCGTCAGCCCCAGGTTGTAGCGATGTTGGCGAACCTCCACCTCACGACCACTCGAGGGATCCGACTTCAGATCAACCCGTCCGGCGGCGAGTTCGGGATGCGCCCGCAACCAGGCCGGACGCTCTGGAGGAGACGTCATCACGGTGAGTAGCTTCTCGGCGACGTTGCCCCAGGACCACGAAGTGGACGCCACCGCCGCGTTGCGCGACAAGCGACGCCACTCGTCGGGTGAAGTGAGGAGGGAAACAGCGGCGTCGGCGAGGGCGGCAGGACGCTCCTCGGTAAGTAGTCCCGTCTCGCCGTGACGCACCGAGTCCTGGAGGCCCGGCACGTCGTACCCGATGGTGGGGACTCCCCGGGCTCCCGCTTCGTTAACGACCAACCCCCATCCTTCTCGAACACTGGTCATCAGCAGTAAATCGGCCCGCGAGAGGATATCCACCTTGAACTCTTCGCTCACGTGGCCCCAGACGCGGACGTTCTCCGAAGCGAGCGCCCGCGCTTCCTCCAACAGATAACCTCCGCCGAGGACGTCGAGCGAGGCTTCAGGAATTCGTTGTTGAATCTCTCGCACGGCGCGAATGGCGTCGAGGGGGCGCTTATTCTCCACTAATCGACCGAGGAACACGATACGGGGAGCTCGCCCTACTTCACGGTCGAGGACGGGCTCCACGTCCACGCCCCCCGGTTCCACTATGTCGTCACACGGCAGTCCGTAGTGATCGAACGACCTCGAGGTCGAGTCCGAGAGGGCGACGATGCGTGGGGCGTAGTTCAAGCGACGCATCCACTCCGGTTCCAGGATGTAGCGACCCACAAAGGCCAGTGGAGCACTGAACTCCTTCTGCCAGACGTCGAGTCCGAGGTGGTAGACGATGGCCGTCGCCTTCTCCCCCACCACTTCGTGGGCGAGAAACGGCCGTTGGTTCACCGTGTCGAGGATCACATCAAAATCGTCACCTCGTCGAATAAGGAAGAGTCGAGCTTCGTGAAAGACCGAGTACTTATTACCTCGACGCACGTAGTGCACCCCGTCGACGGTCTCTTCCTCGGGTCGGCTATTACGACTGGTAAAAATGGTGACGTCGTGTCCCTGATCGCGCCACACCGACGCCACCTCGTGAACGTAGATCTGGGCACCCCCTGCTTCTGGGTGCCACAGGTCTTTGTAGTCCAACACGAGGACTCTCATCCGCGCTTCCTCTCCACTACCCTCGCGGAGGAAGCCAACTCCGCACCGGTCACCACGTCGGTGCGCGGGGGCTCGCCCACCATCCGGAGACCTTTCTGTCCAAACCCTACGACGACTTTCTCCTCGACATGCGCATCGATTAGACGACGAGCGACACCGCGAGTCACGACGCCACTCCCAAGGAACTCACGGTCCGAGCCCACACCCATAAGGGACGATTAGCGTCAGTAACGACAATTTCGAGGGGACTCGAGCCCGCGGGCACCGCGAGAGTGACAGTCCCCGACGTCGCGGACGTACTGTGGGGAAGGCCCTGAGCGGCGAGAGCATTCGTCGCGACGAGGCGAGTAAGGGCAACTCCGAGGTCCACTTCGTACTCCCCGAGGTCGGATCCGGCAACGACCAGGAGCCCCCCGCGACCCACGGGCACCCACGCCAAAGTGGCATCGGTTCCATTGGAGTTCCCGTAGGACACGCCGCCGAGATGACGAAGACGCGACTCGCGCACTCCGAACATCACTTCGGGATAGAAGATATTAAGAGCGCGAGCCCACGGACTCACGCGGGTAGCCCAACTCTCGTGTGGGTAGTACCCCGAAGTCAATCCCCGAGGGAGAATGGGCCACGCCGGATGACCCGCCGCCTGTCGGACTTGTTGAATGCCAAGCTCCGGTGCAGAACCCGATGCGTACACCCCGGGGAGGTAGCCGCCGAACACGAGTCTCCCCCCGGCTCTGATCCACTGCTGCAGCACTCGTGAATCCACCACGGAGGTGGGCACGACGCCAGTGAGATCAACCAGCAGAGCACGGGTGGACAGGTGCGGAAGGAGGCTGGTCAAAGTACGGGCGTCCACGAGTGACACGGGAGTGGACACGTGGGACTGAGCGAACGATGACGCAACTTGTTGCTCCGTTCCGAGGATCGTGCCCGCGTCCGAGGAGACGTAGGGGTAAGTAGGGTCGGAAAAGAACACGACGCGGGACACACTACGTGACGGGTCCACTCGAAAGACGCTCACGACCGTCCCGGCGCTCGGAGTCGTGTGGATCGTCACCGACGACGGTGTCGCGCTCGTCGTGACGAGAGTCGGCGTCGGGGTCGAGACCAACTTCGGAGCGACCCATCCGAGTGTCACCAGCGCCACGCTGACTCCAACAACAAGAACACCCATTCGACGAGACACGGGCCGCGAGCTGCCCACCACGTCGACGGCTCGCGAATCGATACGGAGGAACTCCCTCACCACGAGAACCGTCCCCAGCGTGACGAGCACTGACGCCACGAGGTCCAGGCGCATCCAGTTAGCGGCCGGCCACAGGAAAAAGTGAGCACCGCCTCGCGCCAAGAACGCCGACTCTGACGCGACACTGGCGGGGCCCGGATACCCCGTCCACGCTCCGAGGACGCCGAAGTAGTAAGCGGGCGCGAAAAGTGAACCGTAGAAAATAAGAACTCCTCCGGCCATCAGCCCCGTGGCGACGCAGGCGGACCGCGGGCTCGACCAGACACCACCCGCGACAAGCGCCACGAAGGGGAGGAACCAGAGGGTGAACTCCGGATTGGCGACGAGATTCACCGACACGATGACGGCCATCACGACACCACTCGTGGCGAGGAGTCGAGAGGGTGACGGTCGGCGCCACGTGGCGACTCCCCCACCGAGCGCCGCGATGATCTGCAACCAGTTCGATACTCGCGTCGCCGAGACGAAGTGGTGGGCAATCCGGGTGTACACGCCGGAAAGAACGGGAAGACTTCGGGCAATCCCGGTCCACTCCAATCCGCCCACGGGCCCGACTTGAGCCGTGCGCGAGAGAACACCGGAAAGCATCCGTCCACTCAATTCGGGACCAACAAAGAGAAGGGCGCTGGCGAGTGCTCCCCCTACGACACCACCCCAGACGCGCGCCGACCGCCGACGGGATGGCGCGAGTAAATACCCCACGACCATCGGGGCGAGAAAGATGGGGGACAGTTTGACCGCAACGCCAAAACTCAGTGCGGCCCCCGCGAGCACCCACTGCTCACTCAAAAGAGCGAGCACCGTCAATGCAATACCGAACGCGGCCAGCGAGTCAATCTGTCCGTGAACGCTACCCACCCACACCACGACAGGATTAAGAAACCACCAGGCAAAACTCCGGCGAGCAACGTCCTCCGACGCCCCTAGACGGAGAGCAATCCGCCACAGGGTCCACCCAGTTCCCACATCGGCCAGAATCATGGGGATCTTGAACACCAATGCCCCGAGAACGGTGGGCATCACCGTCCCGTAGGTCGCCGCCGTGGCGCTCGCGCCCGTGGCGAAAGACGTTCCGAGCGCGCCGGCTCCCCCGCCAAGAAGGTGGAGGACTCCTCCCACTAATTGGAGCCAGTACCCGTAGACCGGTGGGTAGGAGAAAAGCCGGATGTCGTAGAGGCCAACACCCTGGGTCGTGTGGTGAACCACGTTCCACCACACGGAGACGTCGGCTTCCATGGAGGTCAGGGGGGCCAAAATCAGGCGAATCGCGAGGCCCCACCACAACCATCGGGCCACGGAGGGAAACCACCGGGGTGAGTGGTCGCCCCCTACGGGACTTCGCCCCGGGAAGAACGACGTGTTCGGTCCCGACGAGGCGTGATTCATTGGCGTCATTCTCTCACAGGGCGAGTACTACACGGCCCGCCTGAGGATGGCATTCAGGTTACGAGGAACCCTTAGATGAGACCTAACGCGCGAACCTCATCTCGCTCGCCGTTCAGCTCCTCCGTGGTGAGACGAATTCGTTCGGCGGAGAACTCGTCGATGACGAATCCTTCCTTTACCCTCCACCCACCTCGGCCGTCGGCGAGGACAGGCATGCCAAAGGTCAGACCCTCGGGCACGCCGTACTGACCGGTAGAGGTCACGGCGACCGACACGCAGTCGTCCGTCGGAGTTTCGCGCACCAGGCCCGCGACCGTATCGATGGCGGCGTTAGCGGCGGAGGCGGCCGAGGAGGCACCGCGGGCCTCAATAATGGCGGCTCCCCGCTTCTGGACGGTTGTGATGAACTCACCCTGGAGCCAGGCCTCGTCCCCAATCACCTCCGGTGCCGGGCGACCTCCGATGGTGGCGTTGGTGAAGTCCGGGTACTGCGTCGAGGAGTGGTTTCCCCAAATGACGAGGTTCTTCACTTCGGCGACGGAGACCCCCGCTCGCTTCGCGAGCTGCGTCTCGGCACGATTTTGATCCAGTCGCGTCATCGCGAACCATCGATCGGCCGGCACTTCGGGAGCGCTGGAGCGGGCGATGAGGCAGTTGGTGTTACACGGGTTGCCGACGACGAGAACCCGCACATCGCTCGCGGCGTTCTCCGCGATCGCTCGGCCCTGGGGTCGAAAGATTCCCCCGTTGATACCGAGGAGGTCACTGCGCTCCATGCCCGCCTTACGGGGAATCGAGCCCACCAGGAGGGCCCAATTGGTCTGGGTGAAGGCGTGAGTGAGATCACTGGTGTACTCCACTCCGGCGAGCAGCGGGAACGCGCAGTCGTCGAGCTCCATGACGACCCCCTCGAGGGCCTTCATCGCGGGCTCAATCTCCAGTAACCGCAGCACAACGGGAGTGTCGGGACCGAGCATCTGACCCGACGCGATGCGGAACAGCAACTGGTAGCCGATTTGTCCGGCGGCGCCGGTGACGGTGACGTGAACGGGGGTGGTCACAACAGGTCTCCTTACTCGTGAGTGATGATCGCGGTTTTTAGAGTCGGTCCACGATGGCCGAGGCGAACTCCGAACACTTCACTTCGGTCGCTCCGTCCATGAGTCGAGCGAAGTCGTAGGTCACAACCTTGTCAGCGATGGTCGTCTCGAGAGCGCGCACGATGTCGCTAGCGGCGTCGGTCCATCCGAGGTGTTCGAACATCAACACACCCGAGAGCAGAACGGATCCCGGATTCACCTTGTCCTGACCGGCGTACTTCGGCGCCGTGCCGTGGGTCGCTTCGAAGATTCCGTGCCCGGTGACGTAGTTGATATTTGCCCCGGGAGCGATACCGATGCCTCCCACCTGGGCGGCGAGGGCGTCGGAGAGGTAGTCACCATTCAAATTCATCGTGGCGATAACGTCAAACTCCGCGGGACGGGTGAGGACCTGCTGAAGAGTGATATCCGCGATGGAGTCTTTGACGAGAATCTTGTCGCCGGGCTCTCCCCCGCAGTCATCCCAACCCACCGCGACGTCCGAGAACTCCTCGCGGACTAACTCGTAGCCCCACTTGCGGAACGCTCCTTCGGTGAACTTCATGATGTTGCCCTTGTGGACCAGGGTCACCGACGGACGGTGGTGATCCACGGCGTACTTGATGGCGGCCCGAATGAGTCGCTCCGAACCGGCCTTCGACACGGGCTTGATTCCAATCCCGCTCATGTCACGAATATCCCACCCGAAGGAGTCCTTCAAGTACGACCGCAATTGTTCGGCCGCCGCCGTGCCCGCCTCTACTTCGAGGCCGGAGTACACGTCTTCGGTGTTCTCACGGAAGATCACCATGTCCACGAGCTCGGGGTGACGCACCGGCGAGGGAACTCCGGAGAACCACCGCACGGGACGCAGGCACACGTAGAGGTCGAGAATCTGACGCAGGGCGACGTTCAGGGAACGGAATCCGCCACCAACCGGGGTGGTGAGCGGGCCCTTGATGCCGATCAGGAACTCGCGAAAGTCTTCGATGGTTTGATCGGGCAGCCAGTTACCCGTCTCGTTAAAGGCCTTCTCACCCGCGAGGACCTCTTTCCACTCGACCTTCTTGCCGTACTTAGCGGCGGCCGCGTCGAGTACCAACTTGGCCGCGGGCCAGATGTCGACTCCCGTGCCGTCACCCTCGATGAAGGGGATGATGGGGTTGTCCGGAACGTGGAGAACGCCTTCGGCGCTCATCGTGATTTTCTCAGCCATGGGTCCGAGTCTACGACCGCGCGAGCGAGCAGTCCCTAGAGGTCTTTTCGGGTCTTAAGACCCTTTGGCGAACAGCCGTTGGTGGATTTCCCGTGTTGCCGAGGACCGATTCAAAGTGTAGAAGTGCAGGCCGGGCGCTCCCAGTTCCATCAGCTCCTCACACAGCGTCACGGCCGCGTCGATGCCGGCGTCACGCACTGCGCTCGGTCCTCCCCGCTCGCTGGCCGCCTCCAGTGACGCCGCGAGAGACTCCGGCACCGGCGCCCCCATTTGGGACATGCGAGCCAGGGACGATAGTGACGTCACCGGCATAATCCCGGGCAGAACGGGCCGCTCCACGCCGAGATCGGCTAACTGCTCGACGAGTCGGCTCCACTCGTCCGCCAGAAAGAAGAACTGCGTCACGGCGAAATCCGCGAGGGATAGTTTCTCCGCTAGGAAGCGACGATCGGTTCCGAGATCCGTCGAGCGGGGGTGACCGAGGGGGTGGGCGGCCACTCCGATGGAAAATCCCCCAACCTCGCGGGCCAATTCCACGAGGTCAATCGCGTGAGCAAAATCGCTCGCCACGAGCGCGGGATCGTCCGGGATGTCACCACCGAGCGCCATCACGTTACTCACTCCCGCCTCGCGATACGCGTGGAGAATGTCGCGCATCTCTTCTCGGCGATGTCCCACGCAAATGAGATGAGCCATCGCACTCACGTGACCGCGACGTTCGATGGCCGCCACCAAGTCGTACGTTCGCTGGCGAGACTCCCGGCCCCCGCGGTAGGTCACCGAGACGAAGGAGGGATGGAGTGGTTCGAGATCCTCTAGGGTCCGGGCGAGGACCTCGGCCTCGTCGTCATTCTTCGGCGGAAAATACTCGAAGGACCGAGTGAAACCCGCGTTCAGAAGCTCATCAATACGCACGCCTAGGCCCGACCGAAATCGTCCTCGAGGCGAACGATGTCGTCCTCTCCGAAGTAACTGCCGTGCTGCACCTCGACGAACACCACGGGCTCGTTGCCCCGGTTCTCGCACCGGTGGGCGACACCAATCCCAATATCGACCGACTGTCCGGGCAGGAGGTCGAAGACCTCCCCGTCGAGTGTGACGGTCGCGACCCCCGACACGATGAACCAGTGTTCGGCTCGCTTGGCGTGCACCTGATAACTGAGGCGTTTACCCGGCGTCACGACAATTCTCTTCACCTTGTGGTTGCCGAGTTCATCGTCGAGAACGGTGTAAGAGCCCCAGGGACGGATGTCGAACTCTCGCTCGTACTTATCAGTCGTCATGCCAATTTCTCCGCTGCTAGGACCGCGTTGCGCAACAACATCGCGCGGGTCATCGGGCCGACACCCCCCAGGCGTGGAGTTATCCAGCCGGCGACATCGGCGACGTCGTCGGCGACGTCGCTCATCAATCTAGTGCCCTGCCAGCTCGTTCCCGCTCCGACCACCGCCGCTCCCGGCTTGACCATCTCTCGAGTGACCAACCCGGCTCGTCCGGCCGCGGCAATCACCACGTCCCCTTCACGCACAATGTCGGCGAAGTCTGCCACGCCGGTGTGCACCACCGTCACTGCCGCGTTGCACCCCGGCCGCTTCATCGCGAGGAGCAGGGCGAGGGGCCGCCCAATGGTGAGTCCTCGGCCAATGACGACCACTCGACGCCCCTCGACCGGCACGTCAAAACTAGCGAGAAGTTCGACGATGCCTGCGGGCGTGCAGGGCAGTGGGCCGGGGGCACCCATCACCAATCGTCCCAAATTGACGGGATGGAGTCCGTCCACATCCTTATCGGGATGGACGCGCAACAGTGCCTGCTCCTCGTTCAGTCCCGCCGGGAGGGGTAGTTGGACGAGAATGGACTGTACCGACGGGTCGTCGTTGAGGGAGTCAATCGCCGACTCCACGTCGGCTTGAGTGGCGTCAGCCCCCAGACTGAGGTGAGCGGAACGAATACCGACCTCGGCGCAGTCGGCGTGCTTCATCGCCACGTACTTCGCACTCGGTCCGTCGTCGCCAACCAGGATGGTTCCGAGGCCCACCGGACGGCCGAGCGCGGCCATCCGGTGGGCCCGGTCCGCCACTTCCATTTTGATGCGTCCCGCAACGGCTTGGCCGTCCAAAAGGGTTGCCACCACTGCTCCTCCTAGTGTCGAAAGTGTCGTTCGCCGGTCATCACCATGACCACCCCCGCCTCGTCGGCGGCGGCAATCACGTCGGCGTCTCGGACGGATCCCCCCGGTTGCACAATGGCCTGCACTCCCACGGCGGTCAAAGCCTCGAGGCCGTCAGCGAAAGGGAAAAAGGCGTCGGAGGCCGCACTAGATCCTCGTGCGTGAAGACCCGCCTTCTCTCCCGCGATACGAGCCGCCACGACTCGAGACTGCTGGCCCGCGCCCACCCCAACGGCCGCACCATTCTTCGCGAGCACAATCGCGTTGGACGTGGTCCGAGCACACACTCGCCAGGCCACGGCGAGGTCGATCCACTGCTCCGCACTCGGCTGGGCCCGGGTCACCACGCGCCACTGATCAGGGCGACTGAGGAGAAGATCGGGAGTCTGAACCAGGGCGAGCGCCCCCGACGTGCGAAATGTCCGCTCGAGAGGTTCGGGGCGTGGGCCCGAGAGCAAACGCGTCGACTTGCGCCGCGCTCGCAACGTCTCGAGGGCACCATCGCTGTAGCCGTCGGCAATGATCACGTCGGCCTGTGGTCCTGACGCGACCAGAGCGGCGAGCTCCTCGTCCACGAAGCCTCCGAGCGCCACCACCCCCCCAAAGGCACTCATAGGATCGGCCTCGAGGGCGGCGGAGTAGGCCTCGGCGACAGTGTCCCGTAGTGCCGCACCCGACGCGTTGGCGTGCTTGATAATGGCCGCGCTCGCCGACCCCGGTCGCTCCCCCGCTAGTTCGTCCACGAGACGCCACGCCGCGTCGGCGTCGAAGAGATTGAGGTAGGAGAGGGCCGCGCCACTGTGGTGCGTCACCTCATCCCACCAGGAAGAGTGACCCGTCACGCGGTACCTCGCCCCCCGCTGGTGGGGGTTCTCGCCGTAGCGCAAGATCTCTGCTCGCTCGAGCGTGAGGTGGAGAGTGCTGGGCAACTCCTCGTCCTCCGTGGCAATTCCGAGCGCCCCGCCCTGGTCCAGCCAGGCCACGATGTCGGCGTCGTACGCGGCCGTTGTCGCGAAGGCGGCTCGGGCCAACTGGTGGCGCGTCTCGTCAGAGAGTCGCCCGTTGGCGCGAATCTCGGCTTTCACGTCGTCGTACTGACTCGGCGATGTCACGACCCCCACGTGATGATGGTTCTTCGCCGCCGCGCGCACCATGGTCGGACCACCGACGTCAATCAGTTCGATCGACGGATTGCTCGAGAAGGGGTAGAGATTCACCACGACGAGGTCAATGGCCGAAATATCGTGGTGAGTGAGTGCCTCGCGGTGGGACTCCTTATGGCGATCGGCGAGGATCCCCCCGTGAATGCGGGGGTGGAGCGTCTTCACTCGACCGTCCAGCATTTCGGGAAAACCCGTCACGTCGGCCACGTCGACGTGAGCCACCCCGGCCGCCGCCAGGGCGAGTGAGGTACCGCCCGAGGCGACAATCTCCCAGCCCAAGTCACGGAGGTCGGCGGCTAACTCTACGACGCCGGTCTTATCCCACACACTGATGAGCGCTCTCACGAGGCCTCCTTACTTATTCGGTCACCGTCGTCACGGACTCGCCCCTCGCGAGGGCGGCCAGGGCCATCCTTACCACTCGAGGGTAGATCTCGCGTTCGACACGCTTAATTCGCTCGTGCAACGTCTCCTCGTCGTCACCAGACTCCACCGGGACCCGACGCTGGGCCAGAATGGGCCCGTCATCAAGGGCCGCCGTCGCGACGTGCACCGTACACCCCGTCTCACTGACCCCCGCAGCCAAGGCCGCAGCCACGGCGTGCCAGCCCTTAAAGTCCGGCAAGAGACTGGGATGGGTATTGAGAACTCGTCCCTCAAAGCTCGCGAAGAAGACGTCGTCCAGTACCGTCCCGAATCCGGCCATGGCGACGAGATCGACCTCGAGATTCACCAGCAGCTGGGCGAGCGCCCGACTGAACTCCTCTCGAGCAAAGTTGGCACCGAAGCCTCCGAATGCTCGGCGGTCGAGGATTTCAGCGGGTACTCTCGCCGTCCTCGCCACGTCGAGAGCGCGACACGGTCGATCGACCACGACGAGCGATACTTCCGCGTCGGAGCCGAGGAACGCCTCGAGGAGGGTTCCCGACCCCGACGCCAGAAGTGCCAAACGAGCCAACTACAGGGCCCGAACGATGTCGACCATCTTCTCGCCGGCCTCCGTCGGATTCTGACAGACGTGAACTCCCGCCGCCGCCAAAGCTTCCATCTTCGCCTGAGCGGTGCCCTTCGACCCGGAGATGATGGCTCCGGCGTGACCCATTTTGCGCCCGGCCGGCGCGGTGACGCCGGCGATGTAGGCGACAACGGGCTTGGTCATGTTCGCCTTAATCCACTCGGCCGCCCGCTCCTCTTCCGAGCCCCCGATCTCACCAATCATCATCACTGCCTTGGTGTCGGGGTCGGCCTGGAACGCTTCTAGGCAGTCGATGAAGTTGGTCCCGGGTACCGGATCCCCACCAATACCCACGCAGGTGGTTTGCCCGATGCCCTGCTGGGACAGTTCGTGGAGAGCCTGGTACGTGAGGGTGCCGGAGCGGGACACGATGCCCACCGGTCCTCCGGGCAGTGCAATGTCGCCCGAGGTAATGCCGATGTTGCACTTTCCGGGAGAAATAATTCCCGGGCAGTTCGGTCCCAGCAGGCGCACTCCGGGAAACTCCTCGACGAGCCGGTTGTAGGTCAGCGCTTCGTCGTGGGCCGGAATCCCCTCCGTGATGCACACGATGAAGGTGATTCCGCCTTCGGCGGCCTCCATGATGGCGGCGGCGGCGAACTTTGGCGGTACCACTACGAAGGACGCCGTGGCCCCGGTCGCGTCGACCGCCTCCTTGACCGAGTTAAAGACGGGAACTCCGTCGACGTCCGTGCCACCCTTTCCGGGAGTCACACCCCCAACAATCTGGGTGCCGTAGTCGCGGTTGCGGAGCCCGTGAAAACGACCCTGCCCTCCGGTGAGACCCTGGACAATGACCTTGGTGTTTTCGTCAACAAAGATGCTCATGATTCTCCTCGGGCTCTAGGCGTTCGCCAGACCGACCGCGCGGCGCGCGGCGTCCAGCATGGTGGGTTCGGTAATCAAGTTCTCGTTCAGGTGGTCGGCGAGAATGGCGCGACCCTCCACCGCGTTCGTTCCGTCGAGTCGAAGAACGATGGGAGAGGCGATATCGACACGGGCCAGAGCGTCGAGTACGCCGCGAGCCACCTCGTCGACACGGGTGATACCGCCAAAAATATTGACGAAAATGGACTTCACCTTCGGGTCGGAGTTGATGACTTCGAGAGCCGCCGCCATGACGTCAGCGTTGGCCCCACCACCGATGTCGAGAAAGTTCGCCGCCGAGCCCCCTACTTGGTTCACCACGTCGAGGGTCGACATCGCGAGACCCGCCCCGTTAGCGATGATGCCGACCGTGCCGTCGAGACCGATGTAGTTCAGCCCCTTCTCCTTCGCCAACTTCTCGCGAGGGTCCTCCGTCTCGGTCGCCCGGTACTCATCCCACTCGGGGTGGCGGTATCCGGCGTTGTCGTCCAGAGTGACCTTGGCGTCGAGGGCGTGGACCGTTCCTTCGGGCGTCAAAATTAGGGGGTTGACCTCCGCAAGGTCGCAGTCTCCCTCGACGTAGCAGGTGTAGAGCTTCACGAGGAGCTCCGCCGCTTGGTCGCGCGCCACCTCATCGAGGTTCGCCTCCGCCACCCAGCGACGAGCGGTGGCGAGGTCGAGGCCCACCACGGGATCGATAGAAAGAAAGGCGATGGCGTCAGGATTCTCCTCCGCCACCTGCTCGATCTCCACTCCACCCTGGGCGCTCAACATGCCGAGATGCACCTTGTTCGGTCGGTCCAGAGTGAAGGACGCGTAGTACTCCTTCGCAATGTCACTCGCGCGCTCCACCCAGAGACGCTTAACGACGTGACCCTTGATGTCGAGTCCGAGGATGTTCCCGGCGTGCTCACGGACTTCGTCGGCGGATGCGGCCAACTTCACACCACCGGCCTTACCCCGTCCGCCCACCTTGACCTGAGCCTTGACGACGACGGGGTAACCCACTCGTTCCGCCACTGCGAGAGCCTCGTCCACGGTGTCAGCCACGTCGCCCGGTGATACCGCGATGCCGAAGCGCGCAAAGTACTGCTTGCCCTGATACTCGAACAGATCCATCCGTACTCTCTTTCCTTGGGGCTGGGGGTACTACGACTCGTCTCGCTGGTCGAGGGTCATCTCTAACCAGCGATCAATCTCCCCGAGTGACGACCCGGGAGTGAAAATGTGGGCGACACCAAGTTCGAGGAGGCTCGCCTGGTCGGTATCGGGAATAATCCCTCCGACGACCACGACGACGTCGTCTCGCCCGGCCTCACTGAGACCGTGAAGAATCTGGGGAACCAGGGTCATGTGAGCCCCCGACAACAGAGAGAGCCCGAGAGCGTCCGCATCCTCGCTGACGACCGCGGCGACAATCTCGTCGACGGTCCGGTGCAGGCCGGTGTAGATCACTTCAAATCCGGCGTCACGAAGAGAGCGAGCAATCACCTTGGCGCCCCGGTCGTGTCCGTCGAGACCAGGCTTGGCCACGACGACGCGGTAGGGGCGCTTCACGATTCGCCATCTTACGAGATGAACCTTCGGGAGCGCAGAGGCGAACCACGCGGATTGACAATCGCAACGGCAAAGGAGGACGTTAGTCCCTACTGTCCTGGCGTTCGCCTCGCCTTAAGGATGGCCCACGACATGGTCACAACTTGGAGACCTTTCATCATGAGAAGTCCCACTCCGTAGGGAGTTGTGACCATGCGAGGAGACAGAAGCCACTGTCGGTTGGCTCGCTTAAGTGTGGCTCCGGCACCATGCTTCTTGATAAATAACAAGACTCCGGGGGCGTAGTACGCCTTCTTTTTCGCTAACTCGAAGATGCGTACTCGACCCTCGTCGTGAAGGATGGTGCCAGTGATTCTCGTTCGTGGGCCGAACGATTCGGTGCGAATACCGAGATCCCAGTCTTCTGCTCCGGTCATCTCTTCGTCGAAGCCCCCGATCGCTA
The DNA here is from genome assembly GCA_018971385.1 of Acidobacteriota bacterium. Classification (GTDB taxonomy): domain Bacteria; phylum Actinomycetota; class Acidimicrobiia; order Acidimicrobiales; family RAAP-2; genus RAAP-2. Next base: position 111,602 of record JAGXAY010000001.1, read on the forward strand.
GGAAGTCGGACGTGACAAAGAAACGAGGAGCTTCAATATCGCTGTCCGCTTGATAGAAGGATCTCTCGAATCTGCTGACATTGGCCCAGTAGCCCGTTCCAATGGTGAGTTCGGGCACGGTCACCGTCGCCGCCCCCGCAGCGAATGCGTCAAGGACTTCATTCAGCACGCCTGGGGTGAACTCCATGTCGGAGTCAATGAAACCTACGTAGGTCGATGGCGCACTCGAGGCACCAATATTGCGCTGGCGGGAGCGCTCGGGGCCCGCAGACACCGTCACATCCGCCCACCGATGAGCAATCTCCACGGTGTTGTCGGTCGAGAAGTTGTCAACAACGACCAGAGTGCACGGAACACTCTGCTCGCGAATGGAGGCTAGACATCTCTCAAGAGTCGCACCAGAGTTTCGCGTGGGAACAACGACAAGGAGCTCGGGCGGTTGGGCGGGAGCCTCATCCGACGAGGACGCAACCTCGTCGGCGACACCCGCGTTACTCTCCGACTCGTAATTCACGTAAGGAGATTACCGGCTCGACACATTGTGGCGAGGTGACAATCAGCGATTCAACTCGCCATCGTCCCCCGTCTCGCGCCCGCGACGACTACCCCATGGAGTTGGTCCTCGCGCTGGCCGCCGGCGAGCGCGCCTGGCCAGTTAGGAAACTGGCCCTACCCGAACTGCCAAATCCTCGCCGCGAAAATAAGGACGTCGACCGCCATGGGTGTTCCTGCGGCGCCACCGGGGTCAATCAGTGGACGCGAGTAGCCTGGACCAGCGTGGAGACGCAACAACGCCGAGGACCGCTGCGTGCAGTCCTGTCCGCGATGCGCATCCCCCAATGGATTAAGAACGCCCTGCTCTTCGTCGCCCCTGGCGCGTCGGGACATATGTTCCACGCCGACGTCCTCGACCACACCATCCTCGCTTTTGCCGCATTCAGCCTGGTCGCGTCGGGGGTCTACCTGGTAAACGACCTGCTCGACATCGAGGACGATCGACGCCATCCCACCAAGCGACTTCGCGCCATCGCGTCGGGAGATCTCCAACTCGCTATCGCCCGAATTCTCGCCGTTCTCCTCTTCGCCGCCGGTTTCGCCCTCCCTCTCGACCTACCTCGACCGGAAGGCTTCTACATCGTCCTGCTCCTGTACGTGGTGGAGTCTCTCGCCTACTCACTCAAGGTGAAGACGGTCGCCGTGCTCGAACTCGGCTTCGTCGCCTCGGGTTTCTTCCTTCGCTCGTACGCCGGTGCGGTGGCGTCCCATATTCCGGTGTCCCAGTGGTTCCTCGTCGTCGTGACCTTCGGGGCCCTCTTCCTCGTCATCGGTAAACGCTCAGCCGAGTTGCGTCACGTCGGCACAGCCAATCGTGTCGTTCTACGGGACTACTCCCCGGAGTTCCTGCACTCGGCCCTCACCATGGCGGCCGGCGTGGTCGTCACAACGTACTGTCTCTGGGCGTTCGACACCTCGTCCACGGGTCTGTCGTCGGTGAAGCACGACGTCCTCTGGATCCGTATCACCGTCGTGCCCGTCGTGCTCGCGGTGCTCTACGTCGTGCGCGGAGCCGAGTCGCCCGCCGGAGAGTCCCCGGAGGACCTGCTCCTCAAGAATCGGGTAGTTCAAGGACTCGCGCTCGTTTGGCTCTTCTTCCTCGCCTGGGGGACCTACTTATGAACCGTCAACAACTCACGGGATGGGGTCGCACTGCCCCCTCTTTCGCGACCGTGGTCCGGCCCAGCAGCGACGAGGAGGTGGCTCGCTGGCTCGGCGAAGCGCCGGTCATCGCGCGAGGTCTTGGCCGTAGCTACGGTGACGCCGCCCAAGTCGCCGGCGGTGTGGTGCTCGACAACTCCGGCCTTCGAGGAATGGGACCCATCAGCCCGGACGGTGTCGTCACAGTCGGGGCCGGACTCTCCCTCGACGAGATCATCACGACCGCCCTGCCCCAGGGATGGTTCGTGCCCGTCACCCCCGGCACCCGGCAGGTCTCCGTGGGCGGAGCGATCGCCGCCGACGTGCACGGCAAGAACCACCACCGAGACGGCTCTTTCGGAGACCACGTACTCGAGATGCACCTGGTCACCCCCACCGGCGAGCGGACGGTGTCGCCCACCGTCGATCCCGATCTCTTCTGGGCCACGCTCGGCGGCATGGGACTCACCGGAGTGGTGACCCGAGTGACTCTCCGACTCATTCGGGTCACGAGCGACCGGGTCCTCGTCGACACCGACCGCTTCGACACTTTGGACGAGGTCATGGCGGCAATGGTGAGCGGGGACGACGACTACCGTTACTCGGTCGCCTGGGTGGACTGCATGACACGGGGAAAGTCCATGGGCCGAGCCATCTTGACGCGTGGCGAACACCTCGACGATTCCAGTGCCGACGCCCCCCGAGCACCCCGTCCGGCTCGACTCGCCGTTCCCTTCTCCGCACCCCCGGGACTCCTCAATCCATTGTCCATTCGGCTCTTTAACGAGGCCTGGTTCCGCAAGGCTCCCCGACAGCGGCGGGGCGAAATTCAATCTCTCGGAGCGTTCTTCCACCCCCTCGACGGTGTGGCCGACTGGAACCGCCTCTACGGGCCCCGCGGATTCGTCCAGTACCAGTTCGCCGTGTCCGACGCGCACGCCGACACCGTGGTGGAGGCTATTTCGCGCCTCTCCGCCTCGGGCGTTCCGAGTTTTCTCGCCGTTCTCAAACGCTTCGGCCCGGGTAACTCGGGCCCCCTCTCGTTTCCCATCGCCGGCTGGACGCTCGCGCTCGACCTCCCGGTCGGTCCGAGTCGCCTCCCGGGAGTCCTGGACGACCTGGACGACCTGGTGGTCGGGGCCGGTGGGCGGGTCTACCTCGCCAAAGACGCCCGTCTTCGCCCGGACCGACTCCGGGCGATGTACCCTCGCCTCGACCACTTCCTCGAGGTCGCCCGCCGCGTCGATCCCGAGGGACGACTGGTCAGTGATCTCTCTCGCCGACTCAACCTTCGATAGGACGACTCATGGACAACGCCTTCGCCCAACCCCAGACCGTGGTCGTTCTCGGCGGGTCCTCCGACATCGCGCGGGCCATCGTGCGCAAGCTCTGCGCGGAGCGCGCCCGTACCGTCGTTCTCGCCGGGCGTGACGCCACTCTCCTCGAGCGGGCCGGGGAGGAGGCCCGAGACTTCGGAGCCACCTCCACGCCCGTCATTCTCTTTGACGCCCTCGATCCGAGTAACGCCGGCACCACCATCGACCGGTGCTTCGAGGCGGCCGGGGGGCAGGTGGATCTCGTCATTGTCGCCCTGGGCCTCCTCGGACAACAATCTCACGACGAAAGTGACGTGGCGGCCACCCTCGCGATGATGAACGTCAACTTCACCTGGCCCGTCGCCGCGCTGACTCGAGTGCGATCACACCTCCTCGATCAGGGTCGGGGTCGAATCCTGGTGCTCTCCTCAGTGGCGTCGGTGCGCGTGCGAGCGAGTGCCTACCTCTACGGTGGCGCCAAAGCCGGGCTCGACCGACTCTGCCAGGGAATGGCGGACTCCCTTCGGGGCACCGGGGTGAGCCTGCAACTGGTGCGACCGGGGGTCGTGCGGACCCGTATGACCGAGGGGCTCAGCCCCGCCCCCTTTACGACCGGAGTGAACGAAGTGGCCGACGTCGTTATGAAGGGACTGGCGGACTCCCGGGCGGTGATCTGGTCGCCCCCGATCCTGCGCTACGTCTTCGCCGTCCTGCGCCACCTGCCCGGGGTGCTGTGGCGAATGGTGATGGACCGGGCGAACTAGCCCTTCGTCGCGCTCAGGGCGCTCGGGCGAAGACTCATGGTGTAGAAGTCCCGGGTCCACCAGTTGGCGAAGTAGCGCCCGGGCGAACCGAGCATCGACTGGAGCAGACTGGTGCCGTTCGCCCCGTTCACCGGTTGCCCGAGGGGTCCGGTGAAGTAGGAGTACTGGGTCCAGTCCTGATTGATGTCCAGTTGCATTCCCCGCACGGCGCCGGCGCGCACCAGAGTGTCCGCGAGGTCGGCGATCGAGAGGGCGGGACCACTCACGTAGACGAGGGCTCCGTCACGGGTGACACCGAGTCCGGAGCGCCATACGTTGAACGTACCGCCGAGGGTCTTACCCCAGGCGATGGCGTTGGGGTTGTCGAGCCCCGGAACGGGTCGCCCGTTATCCACAATCAGACTCAAGTTCTGGCGCACCGAGGCGTAGTCGGCGAGGTGGGCCATGGTGAAGTCCCGGCCCCACTGACCCACCGTCAGAGTTCCGTTCTTCAGAACGACGGCGGACGCTCCCCCGTTGCGCAACGGAATCACCATCTTGCCCTGGGTGTAGTAGCCACCCTCGGCGTCGGCCATACGGAATCCCGCGTTGAAGGCCGCGACGAGTGAGGTCGAGGCGGTGGACGAGATCGGTGCGGTGTAGGTGTAGGGACCGCCACCGGGAATAGTGGATCCGGAGTAGAGCTGGGCTTGGAGCAACGTCGGGTCCATCCAGGCCACCCCGACCCAGTAGGAGGTGTGGACCTTATCGGGACGCACGTAGGTCACGTAGATCGCCGGATCGCCCTTCGCGGTAAAACGCCCCACCGGACGCCAGACGCCCTCGCCGGCGAGTTCGGGCGTCACGGGCGAGGTCATGCGGGTGGGAACGGGCAGGTGGGCTCCGGACAGCGTGATGGTCGCGGGCGTCGTCGAGTTAGCGCTCAACTGGGAGAGAGACGGCTTTCCTCCCACCTTCGCCGGGTGGAGCTTGTTGTACTCCGCTTCGGCCCAGGTCACGAAGCCCCCAATCCCGTGGGCGCGACCCCACTCGGCCACTCGGGCCATCCAGGTCACCCCGAGCGAGGGGTTATTGAGAGCTTGTACCAGGGTGATGCCGTAGAAACTAAAGACCCCGAACGTGACGATGGCGAGAGCCACCAGCACTCGCCGACGCCAGTAGACGTGGGCGGGCAGGCGACGGGACCGACGACCCCGGGGGGGCAGAGAACCAGAAGGGACGCGTGAGGGGGTGCGCAGAGACGTCATGCGCCTCCCATTCTTCCACCTCCCGGGACGTTCCCGAGCGAGAGGAGCGACCCGGGTCTAAATCTGGGCTAAGGAGTCGCTAAGAAGGTGCCCCTAGGCGCGACGTAGTGGGGTGAGGGCGAGGAGGAGCTCCTTCTTCCCGCCCTCGTCGAAAAGAACCGTCGCACGAGTCTGAGCCCCCTCACCCTCCATGCGCAGAACGATGCCTCGTCCGTAACGCTGGTGGACGACGACGTCGGAAGGCCGCAACCCGAGTCCTTCCGCTCCCGTCGAACGAACCGGTGGGGGGCTCCCCGCCCCGAACGCCCGACCACTCGCGAAGTCGGACTGGCGCCCCTCGAAGTACTGGTCGTCATCGTTCACCACCGTCGAACGACGCATCGGAGCCTGAGTGGAGACGTCGCGCAGAAGCTCCTTCGGGATTTCGTTGAGAAAACGACTGGGAATCCCCTCCACCCGACGACCCCACGCGGCCCGAGACCACGCGTGCGTGAGAATCAAGTGGCGCATCGCTCGCGTGAGACCGACGTAGCAGAGGCGGCGTTCTTCCTCCAGTTCGGCCTCGTCGGCCAGGGCTCGCTGATGAGGGAAGATGGACTCCTCGAGTCCGGTCATGACCACGAGGGGAAACTCCAAGCCCTTCGCCACGTGGAGGGTCATCATCGACACCGCCCCCGCCTCGGGGTCGAGGTGGTCCGATTCGGCAACGAGAGAGGTGCGCTCCACGAACTCTTCGAGGGTGTCGTACTGCGCGGCGGCCGACGCCAGCTCACCCAGATTCTCCAACCGAGAGTGAGCCTCGTCGCCACCTTCGGCGCGCAGGGCGTCGCCGAGCCCCGTCTCATTCACAATGGCGTCGATCATCTCCCGGGGCGTGGCCTGGGCGGCGCGCTCGCGAAGAGTATCGAGGATGAAGGCCAAGTGCTGGACGCCCGCGAGGGCTCGCGCTCCGAGTCCCGCCCCCGCGGCGGCGTGAATCGCCTCGGCGAAAGAGAGCCCCTGCTCCGCGGCGTACGCCCCCAGCTTCGTTTGGGCCGCGTCGCCCACTCCCCGCTTGGGTTCATTAATGATGCGCCGCGCCGAGGCCTCGTCGCGGGGATTGACGATGAGGCGGGCGTAGGCGAGGGCGATTTTCACCTCGCGGCGTTCGTAGAAGCGCATTCCGGAGATCAATCGGTGGGGTATGCCCGACCGGATGAGTTCCTCTTCCAGCACGCGGGACTGGGCGTTCGTGCGATAGAACACCGCCATCTCGTTCCACGAGAGGCCCCGTTCGCGGGCTCGGCGCAGTTCGGTCACGACGTAACGGGCCTCGTCGAACTCGTCGCCGGCCCGGTAGAGCGTCAGGGGGTCTCCCGCCTCACCCTCGGTGAAGAGACGCTTAGCGTGGCGACTCGGGTTCTTCGCGATGACGGCGTTCGCCGCGTCGAGAATCGTCTGGGTCGATCGAAAGTTTTGTTCCAGGAGCACCACCGTGGCGTCGGGGAACCGTTCCTCGAACTGGAGGATGTTGCGCACGTCGGCCGCGCGAAAGCGATAGATGGACTGGTCGGAGTCCCCCACGACGCAAAGATTTCGGTGCTGGGCGGCGAGCGTCATGACGAGTTCGTTCTGAACTCCGTTGGTGTCCTGAAACTCGTCGACCAACAAGTAGCGAAAGCGGCGCTGGTAACTCTCGCGCACCGACTCGTCGCGACGAAGAACGTCGAGGGCGTTCAGTAGGAGGTCGTCAAAGTCCATCGCGTTCGCCCGACGCAGCGACTCGTCGTAGAGCTGGTAGATCTGGGCCACTCGTCGGTGATTCGGGTGATCGAACGCCCCCCCGTCCGCGAAGCGGGCGGGAGAGGTCATCTCGTTCTTCGCCGACGAGATGGTGGCGTGGACACTGCGGGGCGTCAGCCGCTTCAGGTCGATGTCGAGGTCCTTCATGATGCGTTCCACGACGCCGAGAGAGTCCGCCGTGTCGTAGATCGTGAATCCTCGTTCGTATCCGAGCACCGTCGCGTGAGACCGCAAAATACGTAGGCACGCCGAGTGGAAGGTTGACACCCACATCTCGCGGGCGTCTTCTCCCACGAGCTCCACGACGCGCCGGCGCATCTCGTCAGCCGCCTTGTTGGTGAAGGTGATCGCCATGATTTCCCAGGGCCGCGCGTCCCCGGAGGCGAGGAGGTGGGCAATACGGCGAGTCAGGACGCGGGTCTTGCCCGAGCCCGCTCCGGCGACGACGAGAAGGGGGCCGCCACGCTGAAGAACCGCCCGAGCTTGTGGTTCCGTCAAGCCCTCGAGAAGTGCGTCGGTCGAGGGACCCACACTCGGCGCGTCACCCCAAAGGTCCTCGTCACGAAAGGTTCGGCGACTCACTCCCATTCGATGGTGCCCGGAGGCTTCGAGGTGACGTCGAGCGCTACTCGGTTGACACCGGGTACTTCTCGAATGAGACGATTCGCGATGGTCTCGACGAGGTTGTAGGGCAGGCGAGCCCAGTCCGCGGTCATGGCGTCGTCGCTCGTCACGGCGCGAATGATGATGGGGTAGGCGTAGGTACGACCGTCGCCCATGACTCCCACGGTGCGCACCGCCGGCAACACCGCGAAACTCTGCCAGAGTTCTCGGTAGAGCCCGGCTCTCTTGATCTCATCGACCACGACGTGATCAGCGGCGCGCAAGATGTCGGCCCGCTCTCGGGTCACTTCGCCCACGATTCGCACGCCGAGGCCCGGGCCCGGAAAGGGCTGACGCCACACGATGTCCGACGAGAGGCCGAGTTCCTCACCGACTCGGCGCACCTCGTCCTTAAAGAGATCCCGCAGGGGCTCAATTAAATCGAAGGAGAGGTCCTCGGGGAGTCCGCCCACGTTGTGGTGACTCTTAATCGTTGCCGCGTGACCGGACCCCGACTCGATGACGTCCGGATAGAGGGTGCCCTGAACGAGAAAACGGGGGCCGGCCCCGCCCTCGGAAAGGTCTCGGGCGACGGACTCGAACTCCCGAATGAACAGTTCTCCAATGATCTTGCGCTTCGCCTCGGGGTCGGTCACTCCGGCCAAGGCGTCAAAAAAACGATCCGCCGCCTTGACGTGAATAAAGGGCACGCCGAACTGGCGGGCGAAGGTCGCTTCAATCTGTTCGCCCTCGTTCATGCGCATGAGGCCAGTGTCGACGAAGACACAGGTCAGTTGTTGACCAATGGCCTTCGTGACGAGGGCGGCCGCGACGGCCGAGTCCACCCCGCCGGACAAGGCGCAGAGAACCCGCTCCGTTCCCACGGTGTCCCGGATTCGGGCGACTTGGTCCTCAATGATGGAGGTGTTCGTCCACGTGGGAGCGAGGCCGGCGACGTGGTGGAGAAACGCTTCCAGTAGGTCTTGTCCGCGCTCGGAGTGGGCAACTTCGGGGTGAAACTGCACGCCGTAGAGACCACGGGACTCGTTCTCCATCACGGCCACCGGGGCGAGAGGAGTCGACCCGGTCACCCGAAAGCCGTCCGGAGCTCGCACGATCGCGTCGCCGTGGCTCATCCAGCATCCCTGGATGTCGGCAAAGTTCTCGAGAAGGACCGAGTCGCCGTCGCGGCGCAGTTCGGTCCGTCCGTACTCGCCCCCTCCCGTGTGGGCCACCTCACCACCCAGCTGCTGGGCCATGAGTTGGGCCCCGTAACAGATTCCGAGAATCGGGATGCCGAGTTCGTAAATCGCCGGATCCAAGCTCGGAGCAGGAGTCTCGTAGACCGACTTCGGACCCCCCGAGAGGATGATGGCCCCGGGGGCCCGACGGCGAACCTCATCGGCCGTGATCGTCGAGGGGACTATCTCGGAGAAGACGTGGGCCTCCCGGACCCGACGAGCAATGAGTTGGGCGTACTGCGCCCCGAAGTCAACGACCAGGACGCTCAATGGCCCATGCCCACGCCCTGGGAGCGCTGCAACTGCTTACCCTCGGTCTGCAGCGACGGGGCGAGCATGATCTCCGCCTTCTGGAACTCCTTCAACGTCTCGTACCCGCAGGTGGCCATCGAGGTGCGCAACGCCCCGAAGAGGTTGAGGCGGCCGTCGTTCTCGTGAGCCGGTCCGACCAGAATCTCCTCGAGGGTGCCGCGCACCTTGGTCCGCACGCGAGTTCCGCGGGGCAAGGTCGGGTGAAAGGTCGCCATGCCCCAGTGGTAGCCGCGAGCCGGCGCCTCGACCGCACTGGTGAGAGGTGAACCAATCATCACGGCGTCGGCACCACACGCGATGGCCTTAGCGATATCGCCGCCCTTACTCATTCCGCCGTCGGCGATGACGTGAACGTACACGCCCGTCTCGTCCAAGTGGCGCATCCGCGCCCCCGCGACGTCGGCGATGGCGGTGGCCTGGGGCACACCGATGCCGAGAACGGCGCGCGAGGTGCAGGCATTACCCGGACCCACGCCCACCAACACTCCGGCCGCTCCCGTGCGCATGAGGTGCAGGGCCGCCTGGTAACTAGCGCACCCACCCACAATCACGGGGAGTTCGAACTCCCGAATGAAGCGCTTGAGATTGAGCGGCTCCACCGTCTTCGACACGTGCTCGGCCGACACGACCGTTCCCTGAATGACCAGGATGTCCAGGCCGGCCTTCAGAATCGAGGGGGCCATCCACTCCGTCTTCTGGGGCGTCACCGACGCGGCAGTGGTGATGCCCGCCTCTTTCATCTGGCGAATGCGCTCCTCCACGAGCTCCAACTTGATGGGCTCGAGGTACATCTGCTGCATTCGAGCGGTCGCCTTATCGTCGTCCAGTTCGCTGATTTCGTCGAACAGAGCGCTCGGGTCCTCGTAGCGAGTCCAGAGACCCTCGAGATTGAGGACGCCGAGGCCACCGAGTCGGCCGAGGGCGATGGCGGTGTGCGGTGACATCACCCCGTCCATGGCGGCGCCAAGAACGGGGAGGTCAAACTTGTAGGCGTCGATCTGCCAGGAGATGTCGACGTCTTCGGGGTCGCGCGTACGTCGCGAAGGGACGATGGCGATGTCGTCGAAGCCGTAAGCCTGACGCGCCGACTTGTAAATACCGATCTCAACTTCCGCCATGGGAACCTCCGAGGGGCGCGAACGCGCAACGATTACCCCTAATCTACAAGACTTACCAGCACTCAGGACCGGTCGAGCGGGACGCGCAGACCCCGTAGTCTGGTGCCGACCCCTGATATAGGAGCCCCCGTGAAATCCCTCGCCCGATTCGCCGTTCGGCGTCGCTGGTTCGTTCTCATCCTCTGGATCGTCCTCGCCATTGGAATCAATGTCCTGTCGGTGACGGTCGGCACCTCCTACTCGAACTCCTTCAACTTGCCGGGCACGAACTCCGTTCACGCCCTCCAACTCCTCCAGAAGGGTTTCCCGAGCCAGGCCGGTGACACGGACCAGATTGTCTTCTCCTCCGCTTCTCCCCTGAATACCCAGGCGACCACGATTAACGCCACCCTCGACACGATCAAGACCCTCCCCGAGGTCGCCTCCGTCGTCTCACCCTTCTGTGCCAGTTCCCAGACCACCTGCCCCGGGTCCCACCAGGTGAGCCACTCCGGACTTATCGCCTACGCCACCGTGACCTTCACGGGACAGGCGAACCAACTGTCGACGAGCGACGTCACTCACGTGGAGACCGTCGCCTCCCACCTGCGTTCCCCCCAGCTCGCCGTGAACTTCGGAGGAAACGCCTTCGCCAACCAGAACGCACCGAAGGGCTCCCCGGGCGAGGCGGCCGGCCTGCTCTTGACCGCCGTGATTCTCTTCTTCGCGTTCGGATCTCTCGCCGCCATGGTTCTCCCCCTCGGTGTCGCGCTCTTCGCCATCGCCATTGCCTCGGCGGCGACGTCTCTTCTCAGTCACGCCCTCTCCATTGCCCAGTTCGCCCCCATCCTCGGTTCCCTCATCGGCCTCGGTGTCGGAGTCGACTACGCGCTCTTCATCGTGACCCGAACACGGCAGAATCTGCGAGCCGGTATGGAGGTCGAAGACGCCATCGTGAACGCCAGCAACACCTCCGGACGGGCCGTTCTCTTCGCCGGCGCGACCGTCGTTGTCGCCCTCCTCGGCATGCTGACGCTCGGATTCGGATTCCTGAACGGGCTCGGCGTGGCGGCGGCCCTCACCGTCTTTATCACCATGGCCGCCTCGCTCACTCTCTTGCCCTCACTTCTCGCGATGTTCAAACTGAAGATTCTCTCGAAGAAGGAGCGCCGCCAGCTCGTCGAGGAGGGCCCCCACGCGGCTGAAATGTCGGGGGGCTGGAACAAGTGGGCCCGTTTCGTTTCTCGTCACCCCCGTCGGCTCAGCGTCCTCGCGATTCTCGTGGGACTTCTCGTCGCCATTCCCACGCTCTCTATCAACCTGGGAATCTCCGACGCCGGTTCCGACCCGGCGGGCTCAACCACCCGTATCGCCTACGACACCCTCGCGCGAGGATTTGGCCCGGGCTTCAACGGTCCGCTCGTCGTCGTGGGGCAGATTGGCTCGAGTGCCGACCTCGCGACGATGAACGCCCTCGACACCTCCATCAAGTCCCTCCACGATGTCGCCTTCGTGGGACCGGTCGTCACGAACGCCGCGAAAACGGTGGCACTCATCAACGTCGTACCCTCGTCGAAGCCCCAGTCCACTCAAACGTCTGCGCTCATCGATCAGTTACGCCAGTCCACTATTCCGGCCGCCACGACGAGTTCCCACACCCCGATTTACGTGGGTGGGGCGCGAGCTATCTCCGACGACTTCTCTCACATTCTGAACTCGAAGATTCCCCTCTTCCTCGCGGTCATCATCATCCTCGGGGGCTTGCTTTTAATGATTGCTTTCCGGTCCATCCTGATTCCTCTGGTCGCCGCGCTGATGAATTTGTTGGCGGTGGCCAGTTCCTTCGGGCTCGTGACCGCCGTCTTCCAGTGGGGCTGGGGGGCGTCGCTCATCGGCTCGGGATCGGGACCGATTGAGAGTTACTTGCCCATCATCATGATTGCCATCCTCTTCGGCCTCTCGATGGACTATCAGGTCTTCTTGGTGTCGCGAATGCACGAAGATTGGGTGCACCACGGTGACAACGAACGGGCCATCGTGGCGGGTCAGTCCACGACGGGGCGCGTCATCACGGCGGCCGCGCTCATCATGATCAGCGTCTTCTTCTCCTTCGCCTTCGGAGGTCAGCGCATCATCGCGGAGTTCGGTATCGGACTGGGCGGTGCCGTTCTCCTCGACGCCTTCGTCATCCGCACCGTTCTCGTGCCGGCCCTGATGCACTTCATCGGCCGGGCGAACTGGTGGATTCCGAAGAGTCTCGATCGCGTTATTCCGCGCGTCGCCCTCGAGTCTGACGAGGGATAGTGACGACGGACGTTGCGGTCATCTCCCTCGGGGGAACGATCGCGATGGGTCGTCGGGGTGATGACGGCCTCGCCGTCTCCCTCGGAGCGACCGACTTTGCACGCCTCCTCAGCGAACGCCGACCCGATCTCGAGGTGTCGGGCGTCAATCTCGCCCACCGCGACTCCTCCGAGCTCACGATGGACGACCTGGCGATACTCGCCGATGAGATAGCTCACGTTGCCGCCGCAGGTGTTCGTCGCGTCATCGTGACGACCGGTACCGACTCGCTCGAGGAAATTGCCTTCGGTCTCGAGCGCGTCGTTCCCGACGGAGTCACCGTCGTGGTGACGGGGGCCATGCGCTCCCCCACCCTCGAATCCCACGACGGTCCCGCCAATCTCGTCGCCGCCCTCAGCGTTCTCTCCAGTCCCTCGCGCGAGTCACTCGGCGTCCTCGTCGTGATGAACGACGAGATTCACGGAGCCGATTTCGTCCGCAAGTCTCACGCCACCTCGGCGTCCTCGTTCACCTCCTACCCCGGCCCCCTCGGCTGGGTGGCGAACGACGAGGCTCTCCTCGTGACTCGGCCCACCCACCGACGGGCGAGACTACCCCTGCCGCTCGAGGAGACACCGCGAGTCGTGCCCCTCCTGACGACGTACCTCGGCGACGGGGGCCACGCCCTGCGCGCCCTGGCCTCGACGCCACTCGACGGTGTCGTCATCGAAGCGTTCGGTTCCGGACGCTTGGCGCCGGGAACCGCGGAAGTGGCCCGAGAACTCGCGTCTCGTCTTCCCGTCGTCATCGCGTCACGCACGGGGGCGGGGCTTCTCGAACGCTCGACCTACTCGGCGGCCGGGTCCGAGGGTCGACTCTTCGCGGCCGGTGTTCTTAACGCCGGGTGGCTCACCGGAGTCCAGGCCCGGCTCCTCCTCGAGCTCGGACTACGAACCGGCGCCACCAAGGATCTGCCCCGCCTCTTTGAGCAGTTCCAGACCTAGACCCCTCGTCGCGTGGCCGTCACCGCCACGGACAAGTATCGACGCTCCAGGCGTCCCCCAAAGTCACGAATAATGATCGCGCGAAGGTGATCCATGAGGGACCGACGAGACTCGTCGTCCAGAGTGATGTAGCGCGAGTAGGTAGCGAGAAGGGCCACCATCTCCTCGGCGTCGTAGTTCTGGCGCCACGACTGAACGATGACCCGGGGGGCCACGAAGAGGTGTCGGGCGTCCACGACGGGCTGCGTTGAGTCCACCCGGGCCCAGAGTTCGGCCACGTCGTCGGTGGGCTCACGTAGTTCCGCGAGAAACTCCGGTTCCTCGAGGAGAGCCGATCCGAGATCGTCCATTCCGGCCTCACGCATCAGGGACTCACTCCGGCTCACGAACTCGGCGTAGGAGGAGCCGGCGAGCACCTTGTTCGCCATCAGAATCACGTGGCCCCCGAAGCGCAGCGCCTCGGCCGCGCGCGTCCAGCGCACCGCCGCGTCCACCCAGTGAAACGAGGTCGCCGCAACGGCAGCGTCGAAACGTCGACCCCGGCTGTCCCACTCTTCGAAGGTCGAGACGTCGACGCGAAAGGGTTCGTTGCGGAATCGCTCCGCGGCCCGCGCGGCGAGGTCCGGTCCGGGCTCCACCGCCTGAACGTCGAGACCCCGGGCGAGAAGACTCACCGTGGCGACCCCTGGACCACACCCAATCTCTAGAACCGACGACCCCTCACCCAGACCGCAGCGCTCGAGAACGAAGTCGACGAAGGAGTCAGGGTACCCCGGCCGACGATCCTCGTACTCCCGTACGACGCGATTAAAGGACGTTGCGCGCAAGGAGGTGTCCACCCCTCCAGTGTGGCGCGTGCTCCCGTGACGAGACGGTGACGTGAGCGACGAGTGGGCAAAAAAAGACGCCGGGCCCGCGAGGGCCCGGCGTCTCTCACTGGACGAGCCAGTGTTACATCATGCCGCCCATGCCGCCCATCGAGGGGTCGGGAGCACCGGCGGGCTCGGGCTTGTCGGCCACGCTCGCCTCGGTCGTGAGGAGGAGGGCCGCAATCGACGCCGCGTTCTGCAGCGCCGAGCGGGTCACCTTGGCGGGGTCGATCACACCGGCCGCCACCAGGTCCACTAGCTCACCGGTCGCGGCGTTCAGGCCCACGGAACCTTCGGCGTCGGCGACTTCGCGGACCTTCACGGCACCCTCGAAACCGGCGTTCGCCGCAATGTGACGCAACGGCGCCTCGAGCGCGTGGGCGACGATGCGCGCACCGGTCGCCTCGTCACCCGTGAGGGTGTCGATCAGACTCATCACGGAACGACGCGCGCGAACGAGCGCGGTGCCACCACCGGCGACGATGCCCTCGTCAATCGCGGCGCGGGTCGCGCTCAGCGCGTCCTCGATGCGGTGCTTCTTCTCCTTGAGCTCCACCTCGGTGGCGGCTCCGACCTTGACCACGGCCACGCCGCCAGCCAACTTCGCGAGACGCTCCTGAAGCTTTTCACGGTCCCAGTCAGAGTCGGTCGACTCAATCTCCGCCTTGATCTGGGCGACGCGACCCGCAACGTCGGCGGCCGAACCGGCTCCGTCGACAATGGTGGTGGCGTCCTTCGTCACGACGATGCGACGCGCTCGTCCGAGCAGGTCGACGGTGGCGTTCTCCAACTTCAGACCAATCTCCTCCGAGATCACCGTCGCGCCGGTCAGAATCGCCATGTCCTGCAGCATCGCCTTGCGACGCTCGCCGAAACCCGGCGCCTTGACCGCGACGGAGGTGAAGGTGCCGCGAATCTTGTTGACGACGAGAGTCGCGAGAGCTTCGCCCTCGACGTCCTCGGCCACAATCAAGAGGGCTCGCCCGGACTGCATGACCTTCTCGAGCACCGGCACGAGGTCGTGCACGGCCGAAATCTTGCCCGAGGTAAAGAGAATGAAGGCGTCCTCCAGGACGGCCTCTTGACGCTCGGCGTCGGTCACGAAGTACGGCGAGAGGTAGCCCTTGTCGAACTGCATTCCCTCGGTGAGTTCCAGTTCGATCCCGAAGGTGTTGGACTCCTCCACCGTCACGGTGCCGTCCTTACCGACCTTGTCGATGGCGTCGGCGATGGTCTCACCGATCAATGGGTCGGCGGCCGAGATAGTGGCGACCTGAGCGATCTGGCTCTTGTCGGACACTTCGCGGGCCTGCTCGTGGATCGAGGCCACGGCGCTCGCGACGGCCTTGTCGATACCGCGCTTGAGCCCGGACGGGCTCGCCCCCGCGGCCACGTTGCGCAGGCCCTCCTTGATGAGGGCCTGGGCGAGAACCGTCGCCGTCGTGGTGCCGTCACCGGCCACGTCGTTGGTCTTCGTCGCCACTTCCTTCACGAGCTGAGCGCCCATGTTCTCGAAGGGGTCTTCGAGCTCGATCTCGCGAGCGATGGACACGCCGTCGTTGGTGATGGTGGGGGCACCGAACTTCTTACCGATGACGACGTTTCGACCCTTGGGGCCGAGCGTCACCTTGACGGCGTTGGCCAACTTGTCAACGCCGGCCTCGAGGCTCCGGCGAGCCTGCTCGTCAAACTGCAGCATCTTGGACACGGTCTACCTACTTCGCGATGGTCGCGAGGACGTCGCGACTCGAGAGAATCAGCAGTTCCTCACCGTCCACGGTGATTTCGGTGCCGCCGTACTTCGAGTAGACGACGGTGTCGCCCACGGCGACGCCCACCGGAATGACGTCACCGGTGTTCTCGGCGCGCCGGCCCGGGCCCACGGCGAGAACCTCGCCCTGCTGGGGCTTTTCCTTGGCGGTGTCGGGAATCACCAGACCCGACGCGGTCGTCGCCTCGGCGCTGTTGGGACGGACCACGATACGGTCGTCGAGCGGGTGCAGTTGCATTGCAAGCCTCCTGGTTGGTTAGCACTCAAACCTTGCGACTGCCAATTTAGCAGAAAGGTTGGGCGAGTGCTAACGCTAGGGGCTGAGCCGAGTTCGACTCCACCCCGACGCGGAACGCTCGTAGATCACCCGGTCGTGGAGGCGGTCCTCGCGCTGCTGAAAGAACTCGACGGCGGTCGGCTCGAGGGAAAACCCACCCCAGTGGGCCGGACGGGGCACCGAGCGGCCCTCAAAACTCGCCTCGACGCGGGCCAGGGCCTCCTCGAGTTCGCCGCGCGAGCTCAGGGGTGAGCTCTGGGCGGACGCGTGAGCCCCAAGTTGGTGTCCCCGGGGCCGGGCGGCGAAGTAGGCGTCGGACTGCTCGGCGCTCATCGGAGCGACGGGGCCCTCGAAGCGAACCTGACGACCGAGACCTTCGCAGTACCAGAGGAGGGCGGCGACGGGGTTCGTTCGAAGTTCGCGCCCCTTTCGACTCTCGTAGTTCGTGTACCACCCCACCGAGGTGGCCCCCCGGTATCGCAGCAGGACCATTCGAGAGCTCGGTCGCCCCTCCACCGACGCCGTCGACAGAGCGACGGCGTCGCGGTCGGGCATCTGTCCCTCGGCTTCCTCGTACCAGCGTTCGAACTGGCGGAGGGGATCAACCTCGGTGTCGGCCACGTCGAAGGGCCGCCAGAGGCTCATGGGGCCACCAACTCCCAGGTCGGGCGGGCCGGGGTGTCGAGGGGGCTCGCTCCGGACTCGGCGAAGCGGTGCAGTCCGGCCGCACCGATCATCGCGGCGTTGTCGGTGCACATCGCGCGCGAGGGGAGATAGACCGGGACGTCCCGGTCCTCACCGAGGGCGAGCATCGCGGCGCGCAGTGCCGAGTTAGCGGCGACCCCACCGGCGAGGGCGAGACTTCTCGCTCCTTCTCGCTCGAGGGCCTGGGTGACCTTGCGCAGCAACTGCTCCACGACGGCCCTCTGAAACGACGCCGCCACGTCGTCGAGGCTCACGTCGGGGTGGCGCTCACTGGCGCGCACCACGGCGGTCTTTAGCCCCGAAAACGAGAAGTCCAGGGTCTCGTTCGCCATCGATACCGGGAGCCGGAGGGCGGCCGGGTCGCCGTGGGACGCCCGACGGTCGATCTCCGGGCCGCCGGGGTAGGCCAGTCCGAGCCACCGGGCCACCTTGTCGTAGGCCTCCCCCGCGGCGTCGTCGATGGTCTCTCCGAGAACGCGGTACCTCCCGGGGGCCTCGACCAACACGAGCATCGAGTGACCGCCCGACACGAGAAGAGTGAGGAGGGGCCAGGCCACGTCGGGCGTCTCCAAGAGGGGGGCGAAGAGGTGCCCGTCGAGGTGATGAACCGCGACGAACGGGAGACCCCATGCGAGAGCGTAGGACTTCGCCGCCGAGAGGCCGATGAGGAGAGAGCCCACGAGACCGGGCCCCGCCGTCGCCGCCACTACGTCAATCGCCGGGTGGTGCGGGTCGAGCCCCGCCTCCTCGAGGGCGCGGGCCACGACCGGCTGAACGGTGACGAGGTGGGCGCGTCCGGCGAGTTCGGGGACCACTCCGCCGTACGCGCGGTGCTGGTCAATGGAGGACTCAATCACGGAAGAGTGGACCCGCCCCTGCGAATCCACGACGGCGGCGCCGGTGTCGTCACAACTGGTTTCGAGGGCGAGGGCCAACACGTCGTTCAGCCTAGGAGTCGTTCGCGACGGTGTCGTCGAAGTGGGCCCACATGATGAGAGCGTCCTCCCCACTCGCCCCGTAGTATCCCCGCCTCACCCCCACCGGCGCGAAGCCGTAGTGGCGATAGAGGCGCTGGGCCCGCTCGTTCGATACCGCCACCTCGAGGGTGCCCCGCGCCACCCCCCGTCGACGGGCGTCCTCGACGAGGTCGTCCATGAGGAGCCGGGCGATGCCGGCGCCCTCCCACCCCGGCTTGGTCGCGATGGAGTTGAGGTGGAGTTCGTCCCCGAGAACGAACATCACCCCGGCGTAGCCGAGGATCTCGCCAGCGTTGTCCCACACCCGATAGCGCCGAGTGTCGCGCTGGGAAATCTCGTCGAGGAGCATTCCCCTCGTCCAGGGCTCGGGGAACTGGGCTCGCTCGATCTCGAGCAACTGATCGAGATCGCGGGGCTCGGCGTCGCGCAGATGTCCCGTCGTCACGACCCATCCCGCGTCGTGAAGCGCGCAACGGCGTCGGCCTCTCGGAGATAGAGGGGAGTCACCACGCCCGGCTCACGCGTCGCACCCCACTCGAGTGCCGCCTCGAGCGAAGGCACGGTCTGGTCGTCGATGCGCGCTCCGTCGAGCGTGGAGAACTCCGACCGGTAGCGGGCCACGCCGTCTCCGGTGAGCCACTGCGGGGGTGACGCCCCGAGGCGCTCCACGAGATCGGCGGGTCGCGCCACCCCGGGATCGTCGAGGGCCCGGGTCCCCTCGTCACTCACGGAGAAGGTCTGGTGAAAGACCTCGCCACGCCGACCATCCACCGCGCAGAGCACCGTCCCCCGCGTGCCCCCTCGACGAGCGCCGTCGGCGAGTAGTTCGAGGGAGCTCACCCCGACGAGGGGAACTCCACTGGCCGCGCAGAGCGCTCCGGCGCTCGCCAGGCCGACCCGCA
>JAGXAY010000008.1 GCA_018971385.1 Acidobacteriota bacterium
TCGAAGACGACGTCCTCGTCACCGCAGACGGCTACCGGAACCTCTCCGAGGGCCTTCCCCGGCGCGCCGACGACGTGGAAGCGTGGATGGCCGGACTGTGGTCCGGTCCCTCAGGCACCCTCAGCTGGCGCTAGCGCCTCGTCCTCTATCTCTTCTCGCGAAATACCGAGAAAGTAGAGAACCGCGTCGAGATACGGCACGGAGAGCGCCGTGTCCGCGTGAGCCCGGACGACGGGTTTGGCGTTAAAGGCGATACCGAGACCGGCCACCGAGATCATGTCGATATCGTTCGCCCCGTCCCCCACGGCGACCGTCTGAGCCAGCGGCACCCCCACGTCCTGCGCGAACGATTCGAGAGCGCGGGCCTTGCCCGCCCGGTCCACGATGTCGCCCACCACGCGACCCGTCAGGCGACCGTCACGAACCTCGAGACGGTTGGCGCGCCACAACCCGACGCCGAGTTCCTGGAGCAGTGGCGCAAGAACTTCCTCAAAACCACCAGAGACGACGGCCGGCACGTAACCGAGGCGCAGTAGCGTTCGTACGAGTGTTCGTGCGCCCGGGGTGAGTCGCAGGCGCTGGCGCACGTCATCGAGCACCGACTCGGGCAACCCCTCGAGGAGGGCCACGCGCGCCCGGAGCGACGCGGCGAAGTCCAACTCGCCGGCCATAGCACGCTCGGTGATGGAAGCCACCTCCTCCGCGCAGTTACAGGCTTCGGCGAGTAAATCGATGACCTCATCCTGCAGAAGCGTCGAGTCGGCGTCCATCACGACGAGGTGTTTGGCTCGACGGTGAAGTCCCGCTCGTTGAACGGCGAGGTCGACGCCCACTTCCTGAGCGGCCCCCGTGACCGCGGCGCGCAGGGCGTCGGAGTCGCACCCCCGCACCGCCAATTCGTAGGCGTCCACCGGGTACTTGGCGAGGTGGACGATTCGCTCACAGGTCGCTCCGACCGAGGCGATGCCCGTAAAGATTCGATGGAGTTGCTCGGCGCCGACGCGTGGGGCGAGCAGGGTGACGAGTAGGCGCCCCCCCGCGTCGTGAACCTCGGGGTGAACGGCCACGACCTCGGCGCGCAGTCCGTCACGTTCGAGATCGCGTTCGGCGAGAGCGCGGCGCACGTCCTCTAGAGTGACGTCCTCCGGGACCACGATGTCGGCGCACAGCACGAGAGACCCCCGAATGGTGATCTGCCCCACGTCGGCCAGCACCCCACCCGTTCGAGTGACGGCCTCGAGAGCGGCCCAGAGTTCCGCTCCGCAGCCCACGCGATCCGGACCCGACACGGTGACTAAAAAAGACGTCGTTGCCACGCCACGATGGTAGAGGGTCTAGGGGGTGGGGTACGAACGCCGACGTCGAACCTCCGCCACGTGAGAGTCGGAGCGATCGTCGAATCGCCAGAGCGACGGGAGGGCGAGCGCCACGACTCCCACCGAGGTGGCCGCTCCGATACCTCCGAGGGCCAGCGAGGCCCGCAGAGACATCCACACCGTCATCGCTCCGGCCCGAAATTGCCCCGCCGTCGGACCGATGGAGTACGAGATCATCTCGATTCCCGCCATGCGCCCCCGGATCTCCGGCAGAATCGACTCGTTCCACAACGTGGAGCGAAAGACACCACTCAGAGCGTCGGCTCCACCCGCGAGCGCCAAGCCCGCGAGCGCGAGGGGCAAGGTCGTGGCGACAGCGAAAAGCGCGATGCCTACTCCCCACGTCACGGCCGAAGCCACGATGGCGCGCCCGTAGTGATGAACTCGGTGCGTCCATCGACTCGTCAGGGTGGCGAGAAGCGCTCCCACCGGCAGGCCCACGTAAAGCGCGGACAGAGCAAAACGCTCCGAGTAGTGCGCGGCGACGAAGGGCAACATCCCGACCGGAAAGGCCCACGCCATGGCGAAGAGGTCGATGATGTAGGTGCCGATGATGTCGGGCCGAGTCCTTAGGTACCGGACCCCCTCCGCGACGACTACTCGGGAGCGAGTGATGGCGGAGGTCACCGAGACGTGGGGTAGACGCCCGAGTAGGTAGAGGGACGCGGCGAACGTCGCGACGTTGGCTAAGTAGACCCAGACAGGGCCCGCCGCGACGGCGACCAGTCCGCCCACGGTGGGGCCCACGATGGAGGCACCGGTGTAACGAAGATTGGCCAGTGTGGCACTCGCCCGCTGGAGATCGGTACTGACCAGTACCTGGTTGAGGGCCTCGATACTCGGACGCTGCAGGGCGCCCGCGCCGGCCAGCGCGAAGGCGCAGCCGTAGATGACGAGGGTGGAAGGGCGAGAACTCACACTGTTGAGGACCAGGGCCCCCGTAAGAATGGCGAGGACGAGCTCGAAGACGATGATGACCCGTCGCCGGTCCTTCGCGTCAGCGAGAAAGCCTCCGTATAAGCCTCCGACGACCAGGGGAACGACCTCCACGAGTCCGACGGCTCCGACGGCGAAGGCCGAATGGGTGATTTGTTTTAGTTGGTACGGCAGCGTCACGTAACTCGCCTGTTGACCCAAACTGGTCACCAGTCCCGCGACGTAGAGTCGCCGATAGGAAACGGAGCGCAGCGGGGTGAGATCAACGCCGACGATGCGGGGCACAGTGCCTAGGCCCTCGTCCAACCGAGGTGAGGATCCCAGGTACGCACTATTCGAGCGGGAACCCCCGCGATAACGACTCGCGCGGGAAACGCACCCCGAACGACGGCGCCCGCCCCAATCACGGACTGCTCGCCCACCACAGCACCGGGGAGAATGACGGCGTGAGCCCCCACCCAACTACCCGCACCAATAGTCACGGGGGCGTTCTTGGGGACCTGAAGTCCAATCGGTGTCTCGGGGTCGTCGTACCCGTGATTCTGGTCGGTCACGTACACCCCCGGCCCCATTTGCACATCATCACCAATCACGATGCTGAAATGCCCCACGATGTGAGTATTTCGGCCCACGACACACCGCGATCCGATGCGCAGGACGGGAGATGGCCCCATCTCCTGACCAGGAGTAAAGCCGGCGCTTAACGATACGTACGGCCCCACCAACGTTCCGTCCCCGATAGAAATCGAGTACTCGTTAAGGAGCACGCCGTGTGGAGCTATCAGACCCGCCCCTTCGCCGAAGTAAAAGAATCGCTCGGCTGCGCGATCCTCCGGTCCGATAGTCTCCACATCTTGGAGGTAGCGACGGGTGCGCCGAACCTGTTCACCGAGCCAGCGCCGGTAGGACATCCGCAGCGACATTCCGGCCACGTTAGTCGTCGGGCTTTGGCCCGAACGACCTAGTCGAGACTAAGAGGAGCGTCGAAGTCTGACTCGGCGCCGACGAGATCCGGCGCCACCACGGCTGCGAGGTGGTCGCGCACTCGACCATCAATTTCCGCCATCATCTGGGGGTTCTCGCGGAGGAAGGTCTTGACGTTCTCTCGACCCTGGCCCATCTGCTCACCTTCGTAGGTGAACCACGCGCCCGCCTTCTTTACGAAGCCCAACTCCACTGCCACGTCGAGGACGGAACCCTCTCGAGAAATGCCGTGTCCGTACATAATGTCGAACTCCGCCTGCTTAAAGGGAGCCGCGACTTTGTTCTTCACAATCTTGACGCGAGTGCGGTTCCCCACGACGTCGGAGCCATCCTTAATCGACTCCACTCGACGAATATCCATACGCACGGACGAGTAAAACTTGAGAGCCCGCCCACCGGGAGTGACCTCCGGCGAACCGTACATCACACCAATCTTCTCTCGAAGTTGATTAATAAAGAGTGCGACAGTGTTGGACTTGGACAAACCGCCCGTGATTTTGCGGAGGGCCTGGCTCATCAGCCGGGCCTGGAGACCGACGTGAGAGTCACCCATGTCGCCCTCAATTTCTGCTCGCGGAGTGAGGGCCGCGACGGAGTCGATGACGATGACGTCCAGAGCCCCGGAGCGAATCAGCATGTCGGCAATTTCGAGAGCTTGTTCCCCCGTGTCGGGCTGGCTGATCAGCAGATCATCCACGTTGACCCCAATGGCGCGGGCGTAACCCGGGTCCATGGCGTGTTCGGCGTCGATATAGGCGCAGACACCACCGTTGCGCTGGGCCTCCGCAACGATATGCATCGCCAACGTTGACTTACCGGAGGATTCGGGCCCGTACAACTCGACGATGCGACCTCGCGGCACGCCACCAATGCCCAGAGCCAAATCGAGGGCCAGCGCCCCCGTCGGAATCGATTCAATGTTCATGTTCAGGTTTTCGCCCATCCGCATGATGGAGCCCTTCCCGAACTGCTTCTCAATCTGCCCCAACGCTGAATCGAGGGCCTTCGCCCGATCGTCCGTCGCCATCACCGTCTCCTTTGGTCCTCTTGAGCGCCTAGGTTAAGAACACCCCGTCACATTGGTCGCGACGGCTGAGACCACCGTACTACGAACAAGTGTTCGTAGTACGGATACCCGCCTCAGACGTCCTGGCGGAGAGTTTGACGAAGAGCCTGCAGTGCCGAAATGCTGGAGTACTGACGCACCCGAGGTCGATCTCCCGGCAAGGAAAAGCGTTGGTGGTGTACCACTCCCTCGACGCTGATGCCGACAAACACCGTTCCCGGGGCCTCTCCGTCCTGCGATTCAGGGCCGGCGACACCCGAGATGGCGAGACCGATGTCCGCGCCGAGTAGCTGACGAACCCCCTCCGCCATCTCCTCGACGGCCCGCCCACTGACCACGGGCCCCTCCGACACCTTGAGAACGTTGAACTTCACCTCACTGGCGTAACTCACGATCGCTCCGCGATACCACGTCGACGCCCCGGGTACGTTCACGAGGCGACTCGACACGAGCCCCCCCGTCACCGATTCAGCGACAGCCAACGTGAGAGAGCGGGCAATCAACTCATGAGCGAGCGCGTGTTCCATCGTTTCGTCGTCCGTACCGAAAATCACGTCACCGAACGCCGCTTCAATTGCCTCTCGGACTCTCGGCTCCTCCCGGTTCAAGATCTCCAGAGCGTGATTCTCTTCTCGGCCCCGCGCGGTGAGTCGAACCTTGATGCCCTCAATCCCGGAAGCGAGAAAAGCGAGAGTCACTTCGTGGGATCCCTCGAGGTCGTTCACCAACGGTGCGAGGGCTTCCGCCAGACCTGATTCACTCGCCCCCCAGGTGCGCAGCACCCGAGACACGATGACCGCTTGTCGGCCCTGAGCCCGCTCCCGAGCGATGATGTCGGGCAAAATCGCTCGATGGAACATCTCGCTCATCTCGTAGGGGACCCCGGGCACCGCGTAGATCACTTGATCACCGACGGGACAGATGAGGCCGGGGGCCGTACCACGAACTTGATCAATGGGTTGGGCCCCGTCGGGGACGTCCGCTTGTAGGAGGTTGTTGTCCGGCATGGTACGACCACGTCGCTCGAACATCTCTCGAATGACCAGCGCGAGTCGTTCGTCCCGCTGAAGCGAGACTCCCATCACCTCGGCAATAGCTGATCGAGTGATGTCGTCTTGGGTTGGCCCTAGTCCACCACAGGTGATGACCGCGTCGGCCCGTGAGAGTGCGACGCGCAGGGCCGCCACCATTCGAGCGTGGTTGTCACCCACGTGCTGGTGAAAGTGGGAGTCAATGCCGTGAGCCGCGAGCTGCTCTCCGAGCCACTGGGAGTTAGTGTCGGCGATTTGACCCAGAAGGAGCTCCGTTCCGATCGCCACGATTTCAACGCGCACGAGAGAGCAACTCCCGTCCGTCGACGTAGTAGCGCCACCCGGTATAAATCGTCATCACGACGGCCACCCAGATCACCACTTCACCCAGAATGAGGTGATGACCAGTAATGGGCAGGACGCATAGACCGATAGCCCAGTCCTGAACAAAGGTTTTCCACTTAGCAATACGCACCGCCGGAATAGAGATTCCGTGTTGTGCCGCCCGGGATCGATGCACGCTCATCCAGACTTCACGCAACGTGATGATGATGGCCGGGACGATGAAGGAGGTGACGCCGTGGGGACGGGCCAGAATCAGTGCGTAGAGACCCCCGAGAACGAGAACCTTATCGGCGAGGGGATCGAGGAACGCTCCTGAGGTGGTAGTGCCCTGACGACGCGCGACCTTGCCGTCAAAGTAGTCCGAAACAGCGGCGAGGAGGCCAATGGCCGAGGTCCACCACGACACCCGACGCACAATGATGAAGTAGATGAATAGCGGAGTCACCAAGAGTCGAAACGCCGTCATGGCGTTCGCTGGCGTCAGGAGAGCGCTTTCGCCATACGTGCGGTCCCGCGACGTCATCGCACCGCCCCCACCAGGTCCATTCCCCGACTCTCCACAATCTCTACGTCCACGAACGCTCCTACCGCGAGACCTTCGTCCACGACGATGACCCCATCAATCTCGGGACACTCTCGCACACTACGGGCCCGTCCGGGTGCTTCTACCAGGACGTGCTGAAGAGTCCCGACGAGTGCGTCTCTGCGACGGGCGCTGATGGCGTCTTGAATCTCCGAGACTTCGCGCAGTCGTTCGAGGGCCAGTTCCGGCGCCACGTGAGCGTCCCGGCCCGCCGAGGCCGTTCCTTCTTCCTTCGAGTAGGTAAAGAATCCGGCCCAATCCAACTGGGCGGCCTCCAAAAACTCCACCAATTGACGCTGGTCGTCCTCGGTCTCGCCGGGGTAGCCCAGAATGAAGGAGGAGCGAAACGTCGCCTGGGGGTCCCGCTCACGGATTCGCTGAATACGCTCGAGAAATCGAGCCCCATCCCCCCAGCGATTCATTCCGCGCAGTAGATCACGCGAGACGTGCTGCAGAGAGAGGTCGAAATAGGGCACTCCTGACTCGATGATGGCGTCAATCAACTCGTCGGTGAGGCCCGACGGGTAGAGGTACAGCAGTCGTACCCACTCCACCCGTGAGGAGAGGGAGCGCACCAAGTCCACAACGGGTTGGCGCCCCCCTTCATCGAGCACTTCCAGCGCTTCGCCTCGACGGGAACGTCGACGGTCGTGTCCCCAACTCGCCAAGTCCTGCGCGATGAGCACAATCTCTCGGGCCCCCGCGGCGACGAGATTGTCAGTCTCGGCGAGAATCTCCTCGCGGGAGCGGGAGCGCTGATCGCCACGAAAACTCGGAATCGCGCAGAAGCCGCAGCGGCGGTCGCACCCCTCCGCAATTTTGACGTACGCCCACGGTGTCGCACGAGGCGGGCGGGGAAGATTCAGTAGGTCGAACGTAGACCGCGAGCGCAAGGAGACGGGCGTGGGAGCAACCAGATCCACGCCAAAGCCTGCGACGAGATCAACCTCCGGAAGGGCCTCGGCGAGTTCTTCCCCGTAACGTTCCGCCATACATCCGGTAACGACCAGTTGGGCGTTTCGGGCCTTCACGTCCGCCAGTTCGAGGACGGTATCGATGGACTCCTCTCGAGCGGCCTCAATGAACGCACACGTGTTGGCGACGACGAGGTCTGCCTCTTCTACGGAGAGCGCGGCCACGTAACCCTGAGACTGCAGTCGACCCGCCAACTTCTCGGAGTCCACGTGGTTTTTGGGACACCCCAGAGTCTCGATCCAATAGCTCGCCACGTGACTCTCCTCCAATACGAACAACACCGAGCGGCGGGCGCTCGGTGTTGTTCATGCAGCGGAGAGGGAGGGATTTGAACCCTCGGGCCCACTCTCGCAGGCCGCATTCTTAGCAGGAATGTGGTTTAAACCGAACTCACCCACCTCTCCCAGTGCCACCATCCTAGTGAACCCGACGAAGAGACTCAATGTCAGTTTCCGAGGGCGAGGACCTCCGGCATGACCTCAACCAATTCAAAGAGTTCCCGGTCCCGATCCCAGGTCAAGTGCTCTCTAACTTCCACGAGATCCAGCCACACCAGTTCGTCGACTTCTTCGTTGGGCGCAAACTGACCATCAGCCACGTTCATGAGGTAGTACGCCACAATTTTGGGCTTCCCCTTACGGTGGGTGTAGTTCGTCGTCCCCACGAATCTCACAATCTCGCAGCGCATTCCCGTTTCTTCCCACACTTCGCGTAGCGCGGCGCCTTCAAAAGTTTCACCGGGATCGAGCTTGCCTTTCGGGAACGTCCAGTCTCGTCGGGCGGAGCGGAAGATACAGGCGACTTGCACTCTCCCGCCGTCGCCAGGACGGACAATGACGCCACCCGCCGCTCGAATCAGATCATTCGGCGCATCGTGAGGAACAATCAATTCGCCGCTCATTAAAGACACGGCCTCCACGGTACGCGAGAGGACACGAGGTCGCGGGAGTCGTTCGGCGAACTCTTTGTGAACAAAGGCACTCTCGTACAGTAGTGAGAATGCTCCTGTCGACTCTCGCGCTCTGGCCCAAAGTCGGTCTTCTTCTTCTCGCGGGCGTCGGCACCGGTATCGCTAACGGTATTGCCGGAGGGGGAACGTTCATCTCGTTTCCAGTACTGCTCGCGGTGGGAATCGCCCCACTGCAGGCCAACGTCTCCACCTCCGTCGGCGTGTGGCCCAGTTACCTCGGGGGTATTCGCGCCTTTCGCCCCCACCTCGCCGGCCGCAAAGGCATGATTGTGGCCCTGTTGCCCTGGTGCGCCGCCGGCAGTCTGCTCGGCACGGTGCTCCTGTTGGCCTTTCCGCCCGCCGTCTTCGCCCGCGTCATTCCCTGGCTCATCGCCCTCGGTACCACCATCTTCGCCTTCTCCCCACTCATTACTCGACGTCTCGCACACCTCGACCACCACCACCCGGCCCGACGGCGAGTTCTGCACTGGGGAGTTGGCCTCGTCTCTATCTACGGCGGGTACTTTGGTGCCGGCCTCGGCATCCTCCTTCTCGCGGTGATGGCCGTCGCCCTCCCGAACTCTCTCCCCGAGCTGCAAGGACTCCGCAACGTCATCGCCACCATCATCAACGCGGTCGCGGGTGTCGTCTTCGTCGTTCGGGGGCATCTCGCCCTCCAGGCCGTAGGCCTCCTTCTGGTGGGGACCTACTTCGGAGGTTTCGCCGGTTCGTGGCTCATTCTTCGCTTGCCCCCGTGGGTCGTGCGCACCATCATCATCGTTATGGGCGCCGGAACCGCAATAAAACTCCTGATCACTGGGGCTTGACACGAATCACGACTAATTCGATAATATTTATGGAATGAAGTCGTTCTTCTCCTTTCCGAATCCCGTGAACGATGCGTCCGCGCGGTTGGTCGCCCTCGGCGTCGTCTCCCTTAGCCTCCTCGCGTTCGTCACGGGGTGGGCCTGGCTGCTCGTCCCCTTGACCTACGGGTTTCTCGCTCGAGTGGCCACCGGACCCCGGTTATCGCCGCTCGGGCGCGTGGCGGTCTATTTCGGGTCGCGACACTTCATCTCGTGGCAGAAGTTCGTCGCCGGCCCACCCAAGCGATTCGCTCAGTCGATTGGGCTCGCCTTTTCGCTGGGCGCCACGTTGACCTGGATTTTTGCGGGATGGTCGAGTGCTCGCTGGATCCTTCTCCCGCTCATCGGCGCCGCCTCGCTCGAAGGTTTCGCTGGATACTGCGTCGGGTGCGCAGTCTTCGGCGGTCTCATTCGATTGGGCGTGGTCCCCGAATCCGTATGCGCCGACTGCGCCGACCTCTCGGCTCGGTACCGCCGGGCGGGAGTCGACGTTTCGGCCGTGACCGGAGACGCGACCCGCTAAGCGTCGGCACCGTTCCCGCGACTCTCCCTAATCTGTAGAGATGGCCCTCTCGCGTCGGGGAGTCGCAACGACTCTTATCGGTTCTCTGCTCCTCGTTTCTCTCACGCCCTTGAGCGCGAGTGCGGCGCTGCCTCGGGCGGTCGTCGCCAACTCGTTGCCACTGCCGACAGGCGTTCACGTGGTGACCCAGTCGCTACGCACCACGTTCGACGTGACTCTCGCCGGACGAGATCCGTCGGGCTTAAGCGCCTTTCTCACGTCCCTGTATCAGCCGAGCTCCCCCAACTTTCACCACTTCATTACGCCGAGTCAGTTCGCGCACCGATTTGGCGCGAGCGCCGCGACGGTGAATCACGTGTCCCAGTACCTCCGCCACTTCGGACTCGTCGTGAGTGCGCCGGATACGGGGCACATCCTCGTCCACGTCACGGGCACTACCAGTCAAATTTCTTCGGCCTTTGCGACCCAAGTCGATACCGTACGACGCGCGAACGGGACGCTCACCGCTCACTTTCGCGCTGCCGCGAGCCTCCCCGTGGCGGTAGCCCACGACGTGACCGCCGTCGTGGGACTCTCGAGCGTCGTCCAACCCTCGGCGACTGTAAGTAGCCGCAGTGTGAATCACGTCACCACGCCCACCTCGTGCCCGAGTGCCGGAACAGTCTCCAACAGCCCGAACTCTCTCGGGGGCTACCCGGTCGCCGCGCAGGCCCAGCTCTACGGTCTCAATACTGCCTGGGCGAAGGGCATTAACGGTGCTGGACAGACCATCGCGGTCTACGAGTTAGGGCTGGTGGACACCGCCGACACCAATGTGTTCTTCTCCTGCTACCACTTGAGCCCTTCGATTACTACGGTCAACGTGGATGGCGGTGCCACCGGTGCACTCAATGACGAAGCCACGATGGACGTCGAAGAAGTCGCGGCGCTCGCGCCAGGCGCCGCTCTGCAGGTGTACTCCGGGCCCAACACGTCGTCGGGGCCCGTAGATATTTACAGTCGAATCGCCAACGACAATACGGCCTCCATCGTGACGACCTCGTGGGGTGACTGCGAACTTGATCCCGCCGGGGCCACCACTGCGGAAAACCAAATTTTTCAGCAGATGGCGGCTCAGGGTCAGACCGTCATTGCGGCCGCCGGAGACGCCGGCTCCTCTGACTGTGTCGGTATTACCTCTAAGAACCCCGTTCCTACTGTCGACGATCCAGCCTCACAGCCACTC
This sequence comes from Acidobacteriota bacterium, assembly GCA_018971385.1. Taxonomy (GTDB): domain Bacteria; phylum Actinomycetota; class Acidimicrobiia; order Acidimicrobiales; family RAAP-2; genus RAAP-2. The sequence goes on from JAGXAY010000008.1 coordinate 10,860, forward strand.
GTGACGGGAGTCGGCGCTCTCACGGTGAACACTATTTCGCCCTTGAACGAAAAGGTCTGGAACTCGGGCCCGAACAGCGCCAGCGGTGGGGGGCAGTCCGTGGTGTGGTCACGTCCTAGTTGGCAGGTCGCTCCGGGAATTACGAGTGCCTACACCGGTCGCTTAGTCCCGGACCTCTCCGTCATGGGTGACCCCGCGAGTGGGTTCATCCAGTACTTCACCGGTAATTCCACCGGCACCGTCACCTGTACGTCGAGCTGTTCGGCCGGCTGGGGCTCCATCGGGGGAACATCTATCGGGGCCCCGTTAGTAAGCGCCCTGGTAGCGACCGCAGCACAGGCGTGCAGCACGTCCCGACTCGGACTTATCAATCCCACCCTCTACTCAATTAACTCAAGTGGCACGGCGTACAACGACGTCACGGTGGGCTCCAATGACGCCTACGCCGGCCGAAGCGGTGACCCGGGGGTCTATTCAGCGGGGCCGGGCTTCGACCTCGCCTCCGGCTTAGGGAGTCCGACACCAAACTTCCTCTTTCAGCTCTGTCCCACGACGCCGTCGCAAACCCGTGCGCAGTCCTACGTGGCGCCCACCTCTACCGTGGGAAAGTACGCGGTCCTCTCACTCTCTCTTCACTCGACAGCGGGAACGGCCCTCGCCAATAGCCAAGTTGTGGTGAGCGCCGTTTCGAGCGCTGGCGGTACCCCCGGCATCGATGGCCCCGCCACCACCAAGTCGACCGCTACCACCACGGTGAACGTGTCGACCGATCCTCAAGGCTACGCCCGTATCGACATCGCCTCCCTCGTTCCCGGCAAAGTCGCCATCACCATCTCCTACAACGGTGCCACCATCGTGTCAACGGAGGTCACGTTCAAGGAACAGCCACTGTCGTCGCAGCTTCCAACCCGGGTACACGTCAGTTCACTACGTCCCGCGCCCGGAGGGCTCACCGTCGTCGTGGCGGCACCGACCCCCGGATCGCCACCCGTGTCGCGATTCCAGGTCAGCGTCAACAACGGTAGGAGTTGGACCAGTTTCTCCACTGCGAGTCGCCGAGTCACCCTGCGATCTCTCCACTCCGGCTCGTCCTACAGCGTGGTGGTACGCGCAGTGAACGGGAACGGGAACGGTCCCTGGACGAGGGTCGGACCCGTCGTCGCTGGACGGTGAGACGGACGAGTTCGTTGAGCGTTCGCCGGGAGGCTCGACGGCACCGCTACTGGCGCTTGGCTGCCCCTGTTCTCATTCTCTCCAGCCTCGTTCCGAGTACTCCCACGGCGCTACCCACCAACTCGAAATCCTCGAACCCACTGATCACCTACGCGTCACCGCAGGCCAGCACGTCTGGCTGGGTCACCTCCAACTTGACATCACTGGTATCGGGTATCAATGTGGTGGGCTCGCCCCACGTGGTGAGCACCAACGGGGTTGCTTACGTGGCCGCACGATTGTCGAACGGTGATGTGGCCCTCATTCAGAAAGGGCCCGCGAGCGCCGCGACCCTCACTGATCTATCCGCTTCAATCGGTGCACCGCCGGCGAGTGCGGACCCCGTCCCCGTCCTCGACCCTTTCGGTCGGGTGAGTTTGGTCTACGACTCCCGGGGGCGTTTAATACTTCTGACTCCGCGTTGGAGTCTCTTTTCCCGGGGCTCTCGCCTCGCCGGCCCCCCGTCCACCTACTTCGTTACCACCCTCAACAAGGGTTCGGGGCTGCCGGCCTATCCGGGAATTCCGGCGGTGACCTCACAGGGGACGTCGGGGGTGGTGGCGTATCGATCCACGTCGAGTCACGCGGTCGTAGTCCAGTTGCACTGGAACACTCCGCAGTCGCCAGCCCTCACTTCGCGGGCGCTCGACCTCACTCGGGCGACGCGCGGTCAGGCCATTGTGGGCTCACCGGTCGTCACCCCCGGCCAGCCCAACCTCGTCGCCGTCACCGACTCCGGACACCACGTGGAGCTCTTCCTTCACCAGTCCGGACATTGGCAGAACACCGACATTTCGGCACTACTCGGGGTCCCCGGGCTCACCGGGTCGCTCAGCGCAATGACTCAGGGTACGGCTGTCCACCTGGTCGGACTCACGTCCACCGGCCACGTCATCTTGCTCTCTGCACCTTCCGCGTTCTCCCAGCCCACGGCGTGGAGCGTGGATGACGTCACCGCTCAAGTGAATGGCCCCACGCTCGAAGGGGGCCTCTACAGTGACGACTCCACGAACACCGCCATCATCGCGGGAGCGGGAACCGATCAACACGATTTGTGGGTCTACGCCCTCGCCCCGGGAGCAACCACGTGGAGTGTCACGGACGTGTCACGCCAGAGCGGAAACGTCTCTCCGTTGGTGCACTCTGACGTGTCGGGTGGCTGGGTGGACGGAAACCTCGTCCTCATCGACGCCGGCCGAGGATTCGCGGCACGGGGTGGCGTGGGGGTCTACGCCATCCCCAACGCGTCCTTCAGCCAAGCCATTTCGGACGGCTGGCCCATCCTGGGAGAGACGGGTGGTCTCGGAACCCTGAGTGCTCCGTGGGTCCAGTCTCAGCCGCCGGGCACGAGTCAAACGCCAGATTTCTTGCTCGGACGGGCCATTGCGCAATCTCAGCGGAACGAGACGTGGCTCTCCTTCTGGACGGTATCGGGGCCCCTCACGCCGGCCACCACCAACGCGGCGGGGTACTACGCCCACGGGTACGCGGCGGGCCAGTACGTCGCGCACCAAATCGACCAGTACGCCGCGCAGGGGCTAGCTCTCAAGCCCAACTGGGTCATTCTCGACCCGGAGGGGTACCCCGACGCCCACTCCGGGCTCGACGCCCCCGGAGGTTCCTCGACGAGTGTGATTTCCACTTACCAGAGTTACTGGGCGGCCATCTTGAGCGGGTGGGCTAAGGGAATCTCGAGCGTCGACCCCCACCTCACACCGGCCGTCTACGCCTCACAGTCCGAATACCGAACGTACGGACTCGCCACCAGTGGACTACCCGCCTTCATCGCGGTCGCGTTCGGAGGAGGGGGCCCCGTTCGGCTCTCCGGAACCTACGGGGCCAATGTATTGGGATTCATCGCCTTCAACGCCACGTGCGTCCCGCAATCGACTCTTCGCGCGGAGGAGAAGACTCTCGTCTCACCCCCGTGGTCCGGGCTTTACAACACTCTGCAGTTCAATTCCGGGGTCTACTGCGCGCCGTAGAGTGACAGTCGTGAGCGACCACGACACGAATCCGAACGACCTACGACAGAAGCTGAAGAGCATCGCTCAGCCTCTCGTGGACTCCCTCGACGCTCGACTACGTGACCAAATCGACTCTCGGGTTGATCAGCGAGTCGCTGAGTCCCTCTCCGACCGGCTCGCGGTCATCGAGCGCGCGATTGCCGATCTCGACCGCCGGCTCCGCCAGGTCGAAGATCACGAATCTCCGTCCCCCTGACGACGTTCACGATCACGGCGCCACGCGAAGCGGACCGTCAGAATCACCAGGACGACCGTGGCCACCACGAAGACGGAAAACACCACGAGAAAGGCCGGGTCCAACGTCGTCGCCATCACGAACCCAGGCTAACTCGGAGCCCCACCACCGCGCGTGGGTGACGTGACACCGACTCGGCACAGTGGAGGAGTGACGATTATCGAGCAACTTCTCCAACCGTCCCCCGGACTCACCCACGACATCGACGCCGACCTTCGGGACGTCCTGAGTCTCGGTCCCGCGACGAACCCGCTCGTCATCACGCCTCGCCTCAGCCCACCTCGGGGAGTTATCGAGCTCGCCGACTCACGTCGCGCACGGCTTCGGGGGCGCTTGGTGGAAGTGTGGTTATCGCTGTGGGCCGCCCGTTCCGGTGTGCGGCCCACAGTGAAGGACCTCCTCGACGCCGCGGGGGTGAGCGACCAGTACCGCGACGTCGTGGAATCGTTTTCCTCTCTCGATCCCGACTCGCGAGCGCGACTGGTGGCGGACCTGCGATCTCACCTCAGTGTTCTCGACGGACTTCTGGGAGCCCCCTCCCCCTCGGTGGCCATTGACCTCGACGTACGGCGGCGCGTCGTTCTCGCCCACGGAGGTGGCGAACTGCGAGTTCGAGTCGACGTAGTGGTGTCTCGCCAGGGTCAACGTGGACTTCTCGACGTCACCACCTCGCCGCTCGACCACCAGATTGAACCGCTCGCTCTCACTGCTCTCGCCGACGTCGCGGTCGGACGTCGACCTACTCGAGTGGCCCAACTCTCGACCGCGACGGGCGACGTCCACTGGATCGACGTCGACGACGCACTCCTCGACCTCGCCCTCGCCACCCTTCGTCAACGGTCGGAGGTGGCATGAACCCCGCGTTGATTGTCTCCCTGCGCGAGGGGACGCTCGATTCACTCCTCACGGGCACGCCCGGATTCGAACTCGGTTCCGATCGACGACGAGCGTTCCTGGAGCGTCTAGCCGACCTGCCCGTGCCCGAACGCACGCTCCTCGACAGTTTCCGAGTGGAGAGAGGACCGCGAGACGTCGGCCCCTTCTCCTGGAGCGCCGAGAAGGCAGCTCGCCGACTCAGTACCGACGTGTTGCGTCGTGAGACGAGGGTCCGCCACCTGGGCGCCGCATTTGACGAGGTGGTACACAGTCTCACCCGCCTCGCTGGTGACCCTCGTACGACCCGAGACCTCGGCTCGTGGCTCGCCTCTCTCACCCCGGGAGCCCTCGCCATGGTCCGTTCACGGGCGCTCCACCGAGCGCAACTGACTTTGGGCGTCGTCGCTCGTTTCTCTCATCCCGTCACGATGACTCCCGCGGACAGTTACCTCTCCGTCACTCGATCGCGTTGGCTTCTTCGTGGCCAGCGTGACGCCGTCATTGGTGACACCGACCACCGCATCCTCCTTCGAGTGCGGCCTGGTTCGCCCTCGCGGAGCGCCGTGAGGGGCTTAAGGGTTGATGCGCTCATCGACACCCTCGTCAACCCTTCCGGGCAAGCGCCGGCCCGCATGGTCGGGGTGTGGCCCGAATCTGGCCTGGTCATCGGGGTGGAGCCGGCTCTCGACGACCTCCGGGTCGCGGCTCGCGACCTGTTGCGAGCCGCTCGACTCGTGTCCGACTCCGCCCACCAGAACGCCGCGTAGGAGCCACCCCGCTCCGCCTACTAGCGTTGGTAGGCCATGCCCCTTCGCACTTCGCTTCGTAACATCGCCATTATCGCCCACGTCGACCACGGCAAGACCACTCTGGTCGACGCCATGCTGCGGCAAACCGGATCCTTCGGAGACCACCAAGAGCTCACCGATCGGGTGATGGACTCCAATGACCTGGAGCGCGAAAAGGGCATCACCATCCTCGCCAAGAACACCGCGGTGAAGTGGGGCGATCTCACGATCAACATCATCGACACTCCGGGTCACGCCGACTTTGGCGGTGAGGTGGAGCGCGGACTCGCCATGGTGGACGCCGTGGTGCTCCTCGTGGACGCCGCTGAGGGCCCTCTGCCCCAGACGCGATTCGTCCTTCGTAAGACCCTCGAGGCCCGCCTCCCCGTCGTACTCGTCATCAACAAAGTAGACCGTCCGGACGCGCGCATCGACCAGGTGGTCGCGGAGGTGGAGAATCTCTTCCTCGATCTCGACGCAGACGAACACCAAATCTCCTTTCCCATTCTGTACGCCAGCGCCCGCCAAGGGTGGGCGGCGACGGAACCGGGTGTCGTGGGCGACGACCTCACGCCTCTCTTTACGACGATTGAGCAGTACGTACCAGCCCCGTCCTACGAAGAGGGTCACGGACTCCAGGCTCTCGTGTGCAACCTCGACGCCTCGCCCTACCTCGGGCGCCTCGCCCTCTGTCGCGTGGTCAACGGAACGTTGATCCGGGGCCAGCGGGTCGCGTGGTGCCACGTCGACGGTTCCGTGGAGTACGCCAAGATCACCGAGTTGTTCATGACCAGCGCTCTCGAGCGTCGCCCCGTCGACGAGGCGGGGCCCGGCGATATCGTGGCCGTGGCGGGGTTTGACGAGATCACTATCGGAGAGACGCTCGCCAATCCGGACGACCCCCAGCCCCTCACGCCACTCACCGTCGATGAACCCTCCCTGGCGATGACCATCGGTATCAACACCTCCCCCCTCGCGGGTCAAGAAGGCAAGCTGCTCACCGCTCGCGTCATTAAGGACCGGCTAGACCGGGAACTCATCGGCAACGTGTCGCTGCGCGTGCTCCCGACGGAACGACCCGACGCCTGGGAGGTTCAGGGTCGAGGCGAGCTTCAACTCGCCGTCCTCATCGAAACGATGCGTCGCGAGGGATTCGAACTGACCGTGGGCAAGCCCCAGGTCGTCACTCGCGAAATCGACGGCCGTTTGCACGAGCCGGTGGAGCACGTCACCATTGACGCCCCCGAAGAGTTCGTCGGGGCCATTACGACCCTGCTCGCGACGCGCAAGGGCACGATGGTCGACATGGTCAACCACGGAACGGGGTGGGTGCGTCTCGAGTGGCGCATTCCGGCCCGCGGCCTCGTAGGCATTCGCACCGAGTTCTTGACCGAGACGCGCGGCGCGGGAATGATGCACACGAATTTCGACGGGTACGAACCGTGGTTTGGTGATATTCGACTACGCGCCCAGGGAGTTCTCGTGGCGGACCGCCGGGGGACCACCACGGCCAACGCCCTCCTCGACCTCGAAGCGCGAGGGGTGCTCTTCGTCGGACCGGGAGTCGAGGTGTACGAGGGAATGGTGATTGGGGAGAACTCCCGACCCGAGGAGATGGACGTCAATCCCACCAGGGAGAAGAAGCTCACCAACATGCGGGCGTCGGGTTCGGACAACACCGAGCGCACGACACCTCCGCGGGTTCTCTCCCTGGAACAGGCCCTCGAGTTCATCGCCGAGGATGAGGCGGTGGAGGTGACCCCGGTGTCGATTCGGCTACGCAAGGTCATCCTGGATCAGAGCGACCGCGCCCGCGCCCGTAAGAAGCGTGGCGCGAACTAAGTCGCGCTAACGAGGCGACCTCGACCCGACCCTCGCTCCGTTCCACGGGGGAGAGGATGAGTACGTCCCCGGTAGACTGGTCCACGGAGGGATGACAGAGCGGCCGAATGTTCCGGTCTTGAAAACCGGCGTGGGTCTTCCCACCGTGGGTTCAAATCCCACTCCCTCCGCCACCTTCCCCTCACGGGGTCCATAGGAGTTTCCCATGACCACACGGCGTCTCACCCTTCTTCTGGCTAGTCTCGCCACCCTCGCGAGCGTCGCTCTCCCGAGTGTCGCGCGGGGGGCGTCCCCCAACGCCCTCCAGATAGCGATTGCCGCTCGTAACGACGCCGAAGGTCAGGCCTCGGTGCACGAGGTGGCAGTACTGAGTAGCCCCGTCTCGCCCAACGCTAATTACACCTCCATCAACGACGTCTCCCGAGTGGGGGCCCGTGAAGTGGTCAAGGGGACCGCCACCAACCATCTCTCCTTCACTCTCATCGCGCTCTCGACCCAGCGGGTCGTATACGTCAAGGCCAGCGCCGTGGCCCTCGAGAACTTTCTGCTGGGTCTCACCCCCGGCCCGGCCGCTCGTGACGCCAACCGGTGGCTCGCGGTCTACTCCAGTGCCGGGACCTACCCCACTCTCGCGGCCAGCACCACCATCTCCAGTGACTTCGCGCTCAACCTCTACGTCTCGGGTACCGCCCGGGTCGTGGGCCGCGGGGTAGTCGCCGGAGTTCCCGTCGAGGTTCTGCATCTCGTGTCCGCGGCGACCACTCACACGCCCGCGCTCGACGAAACGCTCGACGTCACGCTCGGGGCTCACCCCCTGCCCGTGCGAGAGATTGCGTCCGGGAGCGGCGTGACCCTCAACGTCACCTGGACCCACTGGGGCGAATCGGTCAACCTGAAAGCCCAGAAGCCCTTCGCGACCTTCCGCTAAGACTCGGTGACGCGGCGACGGATGTCCTCCATCCACTCGCGCGCTCGCGCTCGACGCTGATCGACGTCCCCGCGCTTCTCCTTCGCCTCGTCGCCGGTCACGGGATAGGAACCGAGAAATTTGACCCGAACGAGGTGAGCCTGGACGTCCACGAGACAGTCCGCCACGATGTCGTCGCTCACGTGTCCATCAAACTCAATGACGAAGCAGTAGTCGCCCAGTCCGGTTTTTGTCGGGCGACTCTCCAACTTGGTGAGGTTGATGTCACGAGCAGCGAACCGCCCGAGAATGCCGTAGAGGGATCCCGGCCGGTCGGCGTCCTGGAAGCACACCACGAGGGACCGGTCATGACCCGTGGGTGCAGCGACGGACTGGCGGCCGACGAGGACGAATCGCGTCGCGTTACCGGGATGGTCCTCGATATCCTCGGCGACCAGCGAGAGACCGAACAAGGAGGCGGCCAGCCGGGATCCGACCGCCGCCCAGGGCTCACTACTCGCCGCCGTATCGAGCGCCGCCTGTGAGGTGGACGCCGTCGGTTCGGTGCGAGCACCCGGCAGTCGCTGAAGGAAGTGGCGAACCTGCCCGAGAGCGTGGGAGTAACTGGCCACGCGGGTGATGTCGTTCAACTGTACGCCTGGTCGCGCCATCAAATGAAGGTGAATGGGCATGACGATTTCTCGCACAATCACCAAGTCGTGATCGAACACCAGTCCGTCAATCGTGGCCGACACCGTGCCCTCAATAGCATTCTCGAGCGGAACGAGACCCTGGTCGACTCGCCCGTCCGAGACCGCCGCCAGAACATCCCCGATAGTGGGGTACGCCACCGACTCCCCGACGCCCACGCTCACGAGCGCTTCGTGTGAAAACGAACCCTCAGGACCAAGAAAACCAACGCGTCCCGTCACACTGGCCATCGTAGTGGGCCCGTTTCGCCTCCTCCGAAAGCCGTAGCATGGACTCTGGTCACTGCGGCAAGGAGAGTGCAATGGCGCACCCAATGTTTACCTACGACGAGTCCTTCACGAACGCGGTGTTCGAGTACTGCCGAGAGCGACTCCGTGATGACGCCCCCCTGGATTACGGCTCCCACGCCCCGACGCCCCTCCCCTCGTTGGAGGGCCTCATTAGTGATGACGGCCGAGACCCCCACGAGATTTTGGCGCTGTGGCGAGACCACCTCGCTCCCCACGTCGTGTCGGTGGACTCACCCGGCTTTCTCGCCTTCATTCCTAACGCCCCGACGGAGTACTCCCTCCTCTTCGACATGATCGTGGCGTGTTCCGGACTGAACGGAACATCGTGGTTGGAGGCGGCGGGCGTCGTGGCCGCCGAGAACCAAGCTCTCGATTTCCTCGCTCGCCGTGCGGGAATGCCGTCGGGTACGGGCGGCGCTTTTGTCTCCGGCGGATCCATCGGTAACCTCTCCGCCTTGACCGTCGCCCGCGATGTCGGGCGAGCTCGTCACCCCGATCTCGCACCTCACGCCGTGCGTATCGCCATCTCGGCGGACGCCCACTCCAGTATCGGAAAGGCGCTTCACGTCATTGGCGTGGAGCCTCTCCTCGTCGAACCCGACGATCACCGCTTCACCCGAGCGACCCTCGAGATCGCACTCGCGAACGACCCTCATCCCGAAACCATCGTGGGGGTGGTGGCGACCGCGGGCACCACCAACGCCGGCATCGTGGACGATCTCGAGGGGCTCGGAGCGCTCGCGCGTGAGCGGGGGTGGTGGTTCCACGTCGACGGAGCGTACGGGGGGGCCGCCATGTTTTCTTCAGCGGCTGAGGAGTTTCGGGGACTGCGACACGCCGACTCCTTCATCGTTGACCCCCACAAGTGGCTGTTTGCGCCACTCGACTGCTGCGCTCTTCTGTGGCGCGACCCCGCGACCGCCCGCGACGTTCTCGCCCAGCAAGCGGGTTACCTCGACGTTCTCCACCAGGACGGTGACGTGGACTGGAACCCGTCCGACTTCGCCATTATGCTTTCGCGACGCGCCCGGGGGCTGCCCTTCTGGTTCTCTCTCGTGACCTACGGCACGGGCCACTACGAGTCAGCGGTCCAGCGTGGCATTGACCTCGCACACTACGCCGCCACGCTCATCGACTCCTCTGATCACCTCGAACTCGTGAGACCCGCGGGCCTGTCGGTCGTCCTCTTTCGCCGACCCGGGTGGAGCGACCAGGACTACACGGCGTGGAGCGCGGACTTGCTTCGCCGCCAAATCGCCTTCGTCACCCCCACTAAGTGGGAGGGTGAGACCGTAGCCCGGATCGCCTTCATGCACCCCGACACGAGCGACGAACTAGTCAGAGAGATTCTGGAGTCTCTGCGCTAGGTCGACCCGAGAGTAGCGGGGCGGCGGGGCGGCGCACCGGCTGACCCGCCTCGTGACGCCGTCGCCAGGCCACTCCGCCGAGCGCCTCGAGAACGACACGATTCCCGAGATACGCCGTTATCTCGGCGTGGTCGAACGGGGGAGACACCTCCACGACGTCCATTCCGGCCAGGGGCACCTCCATCGCCAGGCGACGGATGGCGTCCAAGAGTTGACGAGCGCTCAAACCGCCGGGCTCGGGAGTCCCCGTACCGGGGGCGGAGCCCGGATCAACGACGTCGACGTCGACTGAGAGGAACACCGAGTCACAGTCGTCCAGCGCGAGGGCGATGGCGTCGTCGAGAACGGCGGTCAATCCGCGCTCCGTAATCTCCGCCATCTCGAAACTACGCATACCCTGGTCGGCCATCCAGTCGAGCGTTTCCGGCTCGGGCCAGTAGCCCCGTAGGCCCACCTGGATAAATCGATCACCCCGACACGCTCCCGAGTCGATGAGACGTCGCATCGGCGTACCGTGGCCGTAGAGGGATCCAAACTGGGTGTCACCGGTGTCGGCGTGAGCGTCGAAGTGGATGACGGACACCCGCCCCCAACCGCGGGCGCGCGCCACACCAGTCACGTCGGGCCAGGCGATGGTGTGGTCCCCTCCGAGGACGATCGGCAGAATCCCCCGCTCGGCGATTCGGGTGACCTGAGCTTCCAGTCGGGACATCGAGAGCGCGAGATCACCGGAGGGCATCTCTACGTCACCGAGGTCACGCACCCCGAGATCGAGGAGTGGATCGACACCGAGGGCGAGGGAGGGGCGAGAGCCGTCGTGGGGTAGGTAGTCACTCGTACGCAGGGCGTATGGGCCAAAACGGCATCCCGAGCGATGCGACGTCCCACCGTCGAAGGGCGCGCCGAGGATGAGAGCTGAGGCGTCCCCCCACGACGCTTCGTCCTCGGGGTCCGCGGCCGGCACGCCGAGGAACGTGGCAGCCGGGCCGTACATGTTGGCGAGACGGACCACCTCTAGTGGGTCACGGTGAGGGGCGCGCCATCATTCAACAGCTCCACCCACGTCTGACCCGGCGTCAACGCGATGGGGTTGCCCTTCGCGTCCAGGTACTGAATCACCGAAGACTTCGACGCGCGCTTCCACGTACCGGTGATCTCGTGACCCGCCGTAAAGACATCGGCGACCCCTCCGCTCTGCAGATCGGCGTAGGAGGTGAAGGTACCGACTCCGTTGACGTAGTTCACGTACTGAACAATCACGTTCTTCGGGGCCTCCACGGCACCCGTTCCGGTGATGTCGTGAAGTCCGTAGTACTTAATGAGCGACGGGCGTGAGCGCACCCATCCGTGCAACGTAGCGCTCCACGTCCAGAGCTCGCCGTAGGGCGGCGGCAGCGGAACGAAGACCGAGGTCGCCACGACTCCGGGCACGACCGCGTTCGCGGGGCGGTAGGTAAAGAGGTGGGGGGGTGGCGTGGGCTTTCCCCCGAAGGCGAACAGCGCGGACGTATTGCCGTAAAGGTTGTACGGCGCCACCCGATTCGGGTCGCGGAACATGGCGGCGCCCGCGGAGGACTCGTCCACCAACTTCACCGGAGCCGTCGAAATGGAGTTGATGGCGTATGGGGCACCTCCCGAAAACGCGAAGATTCCGCCGAGGGGCCACACAATCTGCGTGTCCGTGGGTCGCACCGAGCGAATCGGGCCAATCTTCGCGGGCGCGTTCTGATTAAAAACCGCCGCCAGTCGAGTGATACCTCCGTTGACAATCTCCTCGTACACGACGTCGGCCTGATCTATCCCGAACTGCGGCAGCGCGTTCGTGTCGTTCTCGATCTTCACGGTGAGGGCGGGGCGCGTGAGGGCCGCACCCCCCGGATCGGGGAGTCCCGTCAACGGGGCGATGGGCACCGCGGGATGAGTTGTCGTGGTGGTCGTGGGAGTCGCGGCCTTCGGGGAGGACTTCTTGGTCACGGCGTAGATGCCGATCCCAATCACGATGACGGCGAGAGCCAGGGCGTAACGAACGGAATTGCGCATACGGTCAATGTAGCCAATTCACCCGATGGTTTAGAGCGAACGGTAGATAACCGTATGGGGCAACTGGGTTTCCGGGCTCAGGTGCTCGGAGCCGGGAACTCGCTTCCACCCCGTCGCGTCGTAGAAACCGAGAGCGGTGTCTCGACCATTCGCCCACACCTGCTGCACGCCGAGGGCTCGCAAGTCGTCGAGGGCCACCTCGATGACGGTTCGGCCGAGTCCCAACCCCTGGACGTCGAGATCGGTCGCCATGTAGCGCAGCTGCCACGTAGGAAGTTCCGGGTCGACGGGGGACGTCGACGGGTACCAGGAGGCGCTCACCACGAGACGCGGGCCAATGAAGCCGCCGTAGTGACGGGTGTCGACGTCGATGTCGCGAGGATCGGCCACGACACGGGTGGGGTCGTTGAAGCGCAACACGCGCCGACGAAGGGGATAGAGCTCCTCGGCGGCCACCGGGCGCACGGAGAACTCCCACCCCTCGAGAGACCGGCGCATCCGCACCATCTCCAGTCCGGGTCGTTCCGGCATCGTGTGAATCTCCCCTGTCGGGGTGAATCCCACCTTGGTATAGAGACCCACCGCCCGTGGTAACGCCGAATTCACGAAGAGGTCGATGTGACGAGCACCCTGACACCACGACCAGGCCGAGGCCGCGTCGATTAACCCCTCCCCCACTCCCCGGCCCCGCCACTCGGGGGTCACGTACATACCAAACAGGAAGTAGTCCCCGGGCTGGGAGTCGTGGGGGGCACCATTGGCGGTTCCGACGACCCGGCCGTCGACCTCCGCCACGTAGACCGCCCGAGCGGCGACTCGCTCTCGCCACTTCTCCTCACCCCACCCGAGGGCCTCTTCTAACGTCAAGCCGTAGGCGCTCGGTTCGTCGGCGAGTGATTCCAGTCGAATGTCACGGACGACGGCCCAGTCGTCTTCAGTGATGGGCCGAATGAGGGGAGAGCTCATGTTCCTCCTTCGTGTCGCGGCAGGCGCGCGGTGTAGATCGAGTAACCGTCCAAGGTGCGCACCACCAAGGTGGCCAGTGTCGTGGCGGCAATCATCGGCAACATCACGCCGAGGCCCGAGTGAGTCAGCTCCGTCACTAGGGCGAGTCCCGCGAGAGGTGCCTGCATCGAGGATCCGATCATGGCGGCTGCCCCGACCAGAGCGCAGGCCCCGACGGGGGCTCCGGCCCACACGTGGGACCACGCGACTCCGAGACCACCGCCGAGAGCCGCCCCCATCGCGAGAACGGGAGTGAAGACCCCGCCCGCCGCGCCCGACCCGAGCGTCAGCGCGGTGGTCAGGGGCTTCAACACCGCCAGGAGGAGCAGAATGCCGAGGGTCCCCTGGTTGAGAAAAGCTCCGTGGGCGATATCGATTCCGTTTCCGAACACCTCGGGTCGCCACACCCCCACAACTCCCACCACGGTGAAGGCGACGGGCATCACCCACAGCAGTTGTTTTCCGCGCGGTCGACGGTGAGACACCCAGCCGAGCAGGCGGATGTTGGCCGTGGCGAAAACGCCAATCAGGAGACCCGCCACGATGGACCACACGAAGAGGGGGGCGGAGTACTGAAAGTTAGCGACGTCGGAGTAGGTCGGGGCGTGGGAAAGGGTGAGCCACCCCGTCAGGGTCGCGATGAAGGAACTGCTGAGAGCCGCGAGCACCACGGGGAGGGCGAAACTTCCGAGCATGACCTCCGCGGTAAAGAACGCTCCCCCTAAGGGCACGTTGTACACCGCCGCCAGCCCGGCACCACCAGCGCAGGCGACGAGGAGGACTCGTTGGGCTTCACTCAGGGCGAAGCGCTTGGAAAGATAGCTGGCGACCGCTCCCCCCATCAATTTGGGTGCAGCTTCCCGTCCGGCCGACGCCCCCAGCCCAATAGTGACTTCGGACACGACGGAGGTAGCGAGAGACCGGCGAACGTTGACTCGTCCCGACCCGTTCCACACGGCGTCGTCAATCTCCGACTTCTCGTGAGAGAGATACTTTCGCGTCGCGTACCATCCCACAGCGCCGATCACGCCCGAGAGAACCAACATCAGCACCCGGTGAGAAGCACTGGTGGCGGCCACGGCGGCCTGATAGCTACCGGAGCGAAAACCGTAAGCCCATCGTTCCACTCCGCGTAGCAACCACATCAGACCCTGACCCACGAGACCGGTGAGGACCGACGCCAGAACGAGAGCCACCCAAAATCGGGTGTTGAGAGCAGCGGGTCCGTCGTGAGTGACATTGGGTTGCTCCATCGCCCCGCGACCCGACGGCACCCGTCGCTTAATGAAGGGTTGCGGTACGCGCTGGCGCTCACTCGGTCCCAACGGCTCACGCGCCACGAGAAGCCATCGTAGTAGGCCCCCCGATAGCGAGTCGGAGCAGTTCGTCCGGCGACTCCACCACGAAGTGAGAGCCGGCCTCAGTGAGCTCCGTCACGCTTCCAAACCCCCAGGTCACGCCGACACCTACAACGCCGTGGTGACGCGCTCCGCGCATATCGAAATCTCGATCACCCACCATCCACACCGTTGACGCCGTGGGACGATCCCAAAAAGTCAGCACCTCGTCCATAATCTGCGCCTTCTCCGTCACGCGCAGGTCGAGCGACGCACCCGCCACGACGTCGAACCACTGGTCGACTCCCCGGTCCTTCAACATCTGAGCGGCGAAGTCCACCCGCTTGGCGGTCGCCACCCCCACGCGCACGCCGTAAGCGACGAGCCCCTCGAGAAGGTCCGCAATCCCGGCGTAGAGCTCCGCCTCGGCAACCCCAACGCGGGCGTAGTAATCCCGGTAACACTCCACGACGTCGTCCAAGTCGCCTTCACTAAAGCCGAGTTCCCGAAAGGAGTGACGTAGCGGCGGGCCGATCAGCTGACGTAAGAGTGACACCGGAGCACTGCGCTGCCACTGCGCCAGGGTGAGCTGAAAGCAGTGAACGATGCCGGGTGAAGAGTCCATCAACGTCCCGTCGAGGTCGAAGATGATGTGAGACGGGGATTCGATCACCCTCCATTCTCTCCGACGGAGGACGTCGGATACCACACCCTTCGACGTCCCGCCGCGTCGCCAGAACTCACCGTCACTCGGGAATGATGGACATTCCCGAGTGACGGTGGCGCACTAGTAACTCAGTGTGTACGACGTACTGGTCGAGTAGGACGACGAAGCACCGTGGAGCGTGATGACCGCGGTACCGGAAGGGGTCTTCCGAGCCACCTTGAAGGTGACTTTCTCCGACGCGCCGGCCGTCAAGGGATTGGTCGAGAAGACGACCGACACTCCGCGAGGAGCACCGGACGCGCTCAACGTGATGGACTGGGCCGTGCCACTCGTCACCGCGGTCGACAAAGTCGTGGAGGTTGAGCTACCCGCGCGCGAGCTACCCGACGCGGGCGAGACGCTCATGGAGAACGTGTTCGCCACGGGAGCATTGACTTGCAGGGTGTAGGTGGCCGTGTGAACCCCGGAGACCGCAGTTCCCGTGATGGTGACCACGTACGCTCCGGGCACCGTGGACGCGGTGGTAGCGAGGCTCAACGTCGCCGATCCACCCGACGTCACCGAGGTCGGCGACAACGTGGCGGTCACTCCCGAGGCCACCGACGCGGAGAGCGTGACGGTTTCGGGTGAACCGGACGTGGTGGCGGTCAGTACGCCGACCGAGGTGGTCGATCCCGCCGTGACCGACCCGCTAGCGGAGGACGGGGTGAGTGAGAAGTCGCTCGGCCCCTGGACCGTCAGAGTAAAGGTCGTCGAGGCGCTCGAACTCGTCCCCGTGGCAAGGACCGTTAACGGGTAGGTTCCCGGCAGGACGGCGCTGGTCGTGGCAATGTTCAGGGTCGTCGACGAACCCGTGGTCAGGGACGATGCACCGAGCGTCGTCTGCACCCCCGCGGGGGCACCCGACACGCTGAGCGACACGGACTGAGTCGACCCGGAGGTCACCGCGGTGGAGATAGTGGTCGACGTGCTGGCTCCGGGTAGCACCGTCGCGCTGGTCGGAGACGCTCCCACCGTAAAGGTGTTGCCCGTCACCACCGGAGCGGCGGCAATGGCGCACGCGCCCGTCGCGTTGGACCAGGTGCCCTGCATGGCGAAGGAACCCGTCGAGAAGGCGACGTTTTGGGCGCCACCCACTCCACCGGTACCCACCCACGCGCACAAATCACCATTTTCGTAACCGTTGGAGGCGACCCACCCACCCGCGGGGTACATGTCGGTCAACGTCTCCGCGTACTCGTGACCCTCCACGATGGTGACACCGTCGAGCGCCCCCGCACTACCCGCGTTCACGTAGTTGGCCCCGCAGCTCGTTCCCATGTCGGGAACGTAGGGGAGGTTGGTAAAGGCAATGTCACCGACAGATGAGGGCGCCGCCCCACCACCGGAGAGAGTCGTGTCACCGTTGTAGTCGTGGTACGCGCAGAAATTCCCGGACGACGTGTTGAAACCGTCAGGGTGGGTGCCCGTCGGCGAGACCACGACGTACTGGACGTTCCGGTTGGACGACGGCGTCAGGTTGCCGAAGTGATTGGCCGCGTTAACCGCCTCGACGGCTAATTGGTGCCCCGTTGCATTACTCGGCGCCGCCGCCGAGTTGTCGTACCAGACCCCCGCGAGCACGGTGCTCGAGGGGTAGGAAATGTGAGTCGCACTCGACGAACAGGTCGTTGTTCCCGCCGCCACGCCATCGCAGTATTGGGTCATCACACCCGACCACTGCTCACCGTTCGTACCGAGGCCCGACAACATGGCTTCGAGGCGGGGAGCCATGCCCTGAGGATCTCCACTAAACGTCGGATAGGTTCCCGACGTGGACTCCGTCCCCCACTGAGTTCCCCAGTACACCAGGTAGACCTTGGGAGAACCCACAACGGTCTCCACTCCGTTCACGCCACCCTGATTGATGAGCTGAGTGGTCGAGGACCTGTGAACTCGCGAAGTAACTCGACCCGCGGCCGCGCGCGCCCGGCGAAGCGCGGGAAGGGTGAGGAACTTGATAGCCCCGTGGTGATGGATTGTTGACGCGACACTCGGCAGTGTCGGTCGAGCGACCACGGCGGAGGCGGGGGTTGCCACGGCGGACACACCGAGAGCACCGAGAGCCAACGAGAGGGACAGGGTGACCGAGGACTGAAGTCTCTTCATCTCGCTCACACTAGCGATGGCGATTCACCGTGTCGAGCCCCTCGACGACCTTCTTTACCAGGGTGACGAGTTACGCAAAAGCACCGAGGGTGCTCTCGGCGGCGGTGTGCAACACCACGGGAGCCCGCACCACGTAAATCACCTTCGTGCGCGACGATCCGATTCCGAGATAGAGGGCCCCGACGGCGACGTAGTCGCCGGAGTCCAGGCGAACCCCCTCCACCGGCGTCGTCCCCACGAGCGCATCAATCTCCACCCGTTCACCCGGTGCAATGCGAGTTCGCCGCACCACACCAGGTCCGGCATCAGTCGCCACCCCCACGTAGGAGTCGTGGCCCGGTCGCGTGACACCGCCCACCACCTTGGAGTACGCGATTTCGAGAGACTCCTCGGCCAGGTTGCGCACCACCACGACAGCCTTCAGAGATTCGCCGACCGTCGCGTCGCGTCGCGACAACTTCCAGGTCACGTCTAACCGACGATCAACGTGCAACGGTGACGGGAGAAGGTAGGGATTGTCTCCCTTGGGAATCCCTGGAGTTTCCACATTTCCACTGTATTCACTCCGAGCGCGTCTCACCACCGTGCCGAGCGAATTGACACCCAATCGTTTCGCTCATCACGTCACCGAGGAACCCCCTCCTTGCGCTACCGAATCCACCCCGTTCATCAGGTCAAAGAATCGCTAACGCGCGGAGAGTCGGGACAGCCCTCACGGAACTAGCAGCCATTCCCCGCACCCCGAATCCTGAGAACAGTTCCCAGATTGAGGTGGCTACGGCCCGGTCCCCACCACGACGAAGAGTCAATGCGGCGAAAAAAGGGGTATCCGTCTGACTACCAGAACCCATATTTCTCCTGGATCCCCAGTTCGAGGACTTCCCGTGAAGGAACTCCTATGAGCTCCGACGCAGGCTTGCCAGTCACGTCGGCGTATGTCTTACAAAGCCTGTACCCGTAGGTGTATCCGAAGGAAAAGGTAATGCCGTCGGCTCCGAAGAACCACTTCTTCTGGTTGAACTCGGGTTCGTACAACACCGCGCGAGCGGCGGCGATTTCGTCGTCGGTGATACTCACACGACTGAAGAATGGGGCTTCACCGAGCACCTCTTCCTCGAAGAGTTGGGCCATTCCTTCACTGACCAACATCTGTCCGAGGCTCCCTCCGCAACCTTGACCACGCCAACGCATCGTGTGGTGGAACTCGTGAACGAGTGTTCTCTCAATGTGGTGACTATCTACTGTCTGCGCTGGGTCGAGGGCTACGAGAATGGCGTGGGGGCCGTAGGTGTAGCCACCCACTCCCCACTCGGGGATGGCGTCGTCGGGAGCGTCAATAACGAGCACGTCCACGCCCTCTACGCCGAGTAACTGCTGCGCGGGCGTGACTGCGGCTTGGAACGCCTCGTTTGTAGCATCGACAAGGGCATCGAGTGTCCCGCCGGCGTTGGCGATGAAGAGGTTCACAGGTCGCACGAATAAATCCTCACAGTGGTTCCGGGTCGAATGGCGGATACCGACAACAGTATCGTCCCTACAGTGTCGGCGTGCTTGCTCGCCAGGGTCGCACAGGCGCGGAGATCGATAGAGAGTTTGGGCGGACCTTCTTGTTCGCCGGTGGGGTTGGTGGCGAGGGTTTGGGCTGAGGGTTCTTCACGATGTCGTCGTAGTGAAGTGGTGGCGCTTGGACTGCTAACGACATCAGTCGGTAGAAAAGTAGCCCACGGTCAGGGGACTTACGGCGGTTCCATCGGAACGTGAACTCGGCCAGGTAGGCATCGAGATGGTCGTGACCGAACGAGCCTTAATTGGTCCCCAGAAACCAGCGCTTGAGCAGTGAGGCAACGCGGTGCACTGCCGGCAGCATCGTGTGGGCCTGCTTACCCGAAGGTTTGACGGCGTGAGCAACGTTGACGTAGTTCCCTCGTGTCGCCGGAGGGTAGGAGCGGTGTCCATCAGACACGATGGTCGAACCCAGTTCCACGTTGTCGAGCAAGAATTGCTTGATGGTCTCACCGCGTGCGTTGGGTATCACGCGCATTCTGGTTCGTCCGTAACCTCTGGGTTCCTTGAGCTCTACGGCGATGATGACCATCACCTTGCCCAGCGCACCGCGCCCCCTCTTACCCGGTCGCACTCCTCCGAGGAACGTCTCGTCCACTTCGACGGTGCCACTGAGTTTGTCCACTCCCGAGAGCATCATCGCCGAGCGGTAGCGATGAAGCATCGTCCAGGCGGTCTCGTAACTACCCAGTCCCAGTCGGCGCTTGAGGGTGAGCGCCAATACGCCACCCTTATCCACACAGAACTCCCAGGCTGAAACCACAAGGTCATAGGAGTCCGAGTGTCTTGGAAGATAGTTCCGGTGGTGCGCGAGACCTTCGCGGTGCAGGTAGAGCAGCGCCATACCCGTCCGCTTACCGCACGAGGCGGGTTGATGATGCCACAACTCGTGCAGACGAGGGCGTTGCCCCAGCGCAACCAATCGAGATAGTCCAAGCAGGCGTTGTCGTCTTGGAACCACGCTCGGAACTCTTGCTCTGATCTGGGGAAGTCAATACCGGGTTTTGCCATGAAAAGTGATGGCAGTCACTGGTAGTCAGACGGATACCCCTTGGCGAAAAAGTTGAACTCCCGGCGTTACCCCCGCGCGCTACTCCGCAACCTGTCGACCCAGTGTCTCGCACGAATTCCCCACGATCACCCCGGCAACGACGTTCACGGGCTATCCGAACGCTCTGGCCAACCCACCGGTCTGCTCTCTCCCGTGAGAGTGAGCCCACGACCACCGTGGTCTGCGCCACGGGAGCTCAGCCTCCTCACTCGCCTAGGGTGACCTCGTGGCTGACAGCTGGAGTCCCGAACAGTACCGACTCTTTCAGGAGCAACGGTTGCAGCCACTTCGCGATCTCCTCGGACTGGTCGACCCCACGGGCGTCGCCCGAGCCGTTGATCTCGGCTGCGGACCGGGCGAAATGACCCAGCTCGTCGCAGAACGCGTGCCCCACGCCGTCGTCACGGGTGTCGACAACTCCCCCGCCATGCTGGAGTCCGCCCAATCCTTTGCGAGTGACCGCGTGCACTTCGAGGAGGGCGATCTTGCCGAGTGGTTGTCACCCGACGGAGTCGACCTGATCGTCGCCAACGCCTCACTGCACTGGGCCCCTCAACACGACCGTGTTCTCGGTCACTGGACGACGAGCCTTCGACCCGGTGGCCAGCTCGCCGTTCAGGTGCCGGCCAATGGTGCCGAGTCCCAGCACCGCGTAGCCCTGGCCCTCGCCGAGGAAACTCCCTTCGTCGAACTTTGGGGTCCCGTGGGTCCACCACCGGACGTGGTTATCGCCCACGTCCTCACCCCCAACGAGTACGCCCGGCTACTCCACCGCCTCGGCTACGTCGACATTGAGGTCAGTGTGCGCGTCTATCCTCACGTACTTCCCTCGACTAGGCACGTCGTGGAGTGGGTCAAAGGAACAACCTTGACGCGCTTTCGGCCCTATTTGTCGGAGGAGCAGTTCCATGACTTCGTGGCCGAGTATGAACGTCGACTCCTCGCCGAACTTGGAGAGCAGGCTCCCTACTTTTTTCCCTTTTCACGTATCCTTTTCCACGCGCGTCGCCCGAACTGAGCAGCGGTCGCCGACGTCAACGAAGTAGAGCCGTCGCCGTGGCCAGCGTGACGACTCCCGTCACCACGCCGAGGATGGTGAGTCTCCCGAGCGTAGGGCGAACACCGTGCGCCGTCGCCACTCGCCACCAGAGTAGGGAGGACAGCGCCCCGGTAACGAAGAGATTCGGCCCGAGGTCCAGTCCGATAATCGCCGCGAGCGGATGGGCTACGTGGTGGCCCGCGATGAGGGAAGCGGCGGGGAGGTTGTTAAGTAGCACACTGCCCAGGGCGGTAGCGACGACGGTGTGAACGAGGGACGCGTGGTCGAGCCAGTGCCCGGGGGCACTCCACACTCGTCCCAACCACCCCACGCCGACGGCGAGTCCGAAGAGCGGCCCGAGGAGCACGGGATTGGCTACCGCCCACAGTTGTCGCCATTCCGGGGAAGTGTGTCGCCGAATCGAGTCCACGACCTCCACGATGAGTCCGAGGAGAAGCACCACTAGGGCGGGCTGGGGGACTCCCACCACTGCGACAATCGCGCCGAGTACACCGAACACGCCAGGGCTCCAGCGAAGTGTTAATCGCTCCTCTGGCGTCTGAATATCTCCACGTCCCAGGTAGCGCCCCCGCCAAGCGAGAGCGATGACGACGGTCACGGTGATGGACGCCACCCAGGGGAGAGCGAGCGCCCGCGTCAACGAACTCCCCGAGATGCCTTCCGGGGAGGCGACGAGGAGGTTGGTGAGATTCGATCCCAGCAGCAAGGTGGAGGCCGCGTTGGCCATCATGGCACTGGTGTAGGCGAAGAGAACGACATCACTTCCTCGCCGTCGAGCCGTCTCGATTGCTACGGGCGTCATAAACACGACGGCCGTGTCCAGGTTGAGCGTGGCGCAAACCAGCGCGGATAACACCATGACCATCACAAAGACCACGACATCCGGGCCACGTACCAGTGCGCATCGTTCACCAATCCACGCGAAGACCCCCTCCCGAGCCGCCGCGTGCCCAATTAACAAGAGGCCCACCACGAGAACAAATGGGGGCCAGGTGTGCGCTAGCGAGTCGAGGAAGGCCGTCACCGCTCCAGCCTACGGATGACCGACTAGTGGGACGTTGAGGACGTGCGGAGCCGAGAGGCTGCACGAATCGCCATGTCGAAGAGCGCACGACGATGATGAAGAGCCTGGTCCCAGTGGCGCGAGTCCCACTCCTCGCCACTCAAGAGATCTCCGGCGTAGAGCAACTGAGCGAAGGTGAGGTCGTAGTACTTCGCCACCGCAATGAGGGCGGCCGACTCCATGTCCACCACCGAACACCCTTCCGAGATTCGCCGTTCCACTCGCCGCCGGGTTTCTCGAAAGAATCCGTCGGTCGTCCACGTTCGCCCGGTGATGAAATCCACACCTCGTTCCCTCAGAACGTCCTCCACCACCTGACGCGCCCGCTCATCAGCGTCAATGACCCGTCCCGGAGGGGCGTAGTGAAAACTCGTCCCCTCGTCTCGTACCGCCGAGTCCACGACGACCACGTGACCGAGATCGAGTTCGGCCCGCAGGGCTCCCGCTCCTCCGCAGGCCACGATGGTTCGAACACCGAGTCCCCGCAGCTCCTCTAGGACTCCCGCCGCCAACGGTGCGCCCACCCCCGGGTGCACGACCGTCAACGGTCCGTCGGCCGTCGAGTACTCGTAGACCGGATTTCGGCCAATCTCCGAGCGAAGGGTGTAGATCTGGCGAAGGGCGCCCTCGAGGACCAGATCGGCCAAGAGATCATTGAAAAAACAGAGAACCGCAGTGTCGGGTACTCGACGATCTCGATGAAGGCGTTCCGGAGAGATGATGCCCGGCTCATCGAGGTCGTTGTCAAAGAGGGCCGGGTCCACTGCCTCACCCTACGCCCCGAACGCGGTGGCCCGCCGACGTGGCAAACTGCCCACATCGTGATTCCCACCTACCCCCTCGAGGGGCGCCGAGTTCTCATCACCGGTGCGACCTCCGGTCTCGGACGACAGCTCGCGCGATGGGCCGTTGCGGGGCGATCCCACGTCATCATCGCGGGCCGCTCCCCCGAACGACTCGAGCTGACGCGCCAGGAACTGGACCGTGATTTCCCTCACTCACCCACCGAGACTCTCCTTCTCGATCTCGCCTCCTTCGAGAACGTCCGCGGCGCGGTGAGCGAAGCCCACGACCGGTGGGCCTCGCTCGACGTCCTCGTGAACAACGCCGGAGTCATGGCCATCGACCCCGGACTCGGGCCCGACGGTCACGATCTCACCATGACGGTGAATCACCTTTCTCCCACCTTGTTCTCCGTCGGACTCCTCGACCTTCTCGAACGGGGCCGTTCTCCTCGCGTCACCTTCACGTCGAGTGTGATGCACTGGCTCAGTCGTTCTCGGCCCGGGCTACTGGGGGAGCCCCCCTCACCACCACGCCGGTGGGTCGCCTACGCCCGTTCGAAGGAAGCGAATCTGACGACGTCTCTTGAACTGAGCCGACGAGCGCGCGACTCCCACTCGCCCGTTGCTTTCCTCTGTGCCCACCCCGGAGTCGCGAGTACCCACCTCGGCCAGGAGGGCCACGGAGTGTCCAACTGGTTCATGCGCGCGATGGCCCCTCGTTTACTTCCCTCGGTTGAACAGGGCTGTCGCTCCCTCGCCGATGCCGCCTTCACCGACGAGTACCCCGCGGGTAGCTACGTCGGCCCCCGCGCGGTTCTCGTCGGCCCGAGTCACCTCGCCCGGCCGTCGTCGCTCGCCCGCGATCCCCGACACGCTCGAGAGACTCTCGATCGCACTCTCGCTCTCGTGGGAACTCAGCTCGTCTTCGGCTCGACTACGTAGACAAGAAGGAGCGAAGGGCCTCACCCAGTTCGTCGTGACGGCGGGTGATGAGGCTGACGTGACCTTCGGCGGGGAACCGGCGAATCACCGCATCGGGAATCTGCTCCCCTAACCAGAGTCCGTGTGAAGACGGCACCATCCGGTCGGCGTCTCCGAACCACACCTGGACCGGTCGGTCGATAGAGGAAGGGGAGAATCCCCACTCACCCACGAAGGCGTAGTCGTCGTCAATCATCCCCCGACCCGACATCGCGAAGGCGTCTCGAAACGACGTCGCCAGTATCTCGGCGGTGTCCTCGTCCTCCAGGGCTCGAATATCGGGCTCATCCACCAATCCCCCGAGAGACGCCGCCACCTCCGGACCTCGCACCTCGCGCATCGCCATCGCCATCTCCTCGAGACTCGCCTCGAAGTCCGCTCCGCCCCGACGGGCGGCATCGAATTCGGCAATGTTTTCTGGCCCCATGCCGGCGCTCCAGTCAATATCGGCGTCGAAGGGGGCCACGCCCGCCAGACTGATGGCTCCCTGACAGGCCGGATCCAGAGCGGCGCACGCCAACGCGTGAGGGCCACCCCCCGACCAGCCGACCGAGAGATAGTCACCAATTCCGAGATGCTCGCGCAGGGCCGCAATATCCTCCACTACCGAACTCACCCGACGACCCGGACGAGGTGTGGAGCGACCGTAACCCGCTCGAGAGTACGCCATCAATTCCAGTCCGCACTCGCGCGCGAGCGAGGCTAAGAGACGGGCGGAGGAGAGGGCACCAGGAGTACCGTGATGAAAGATCACCGCGGGGCCGCCGGGCGTGCCGTATCGCTGAACGTCGAGAACTCGGCCGTCCGGCAGAGTCACGAGTTCTGGCTCCTTATCTGTCACGGGGCCCTCCTTGGTGGGCGATGGAGTGGTCAATCCACCGAAACGTGAGGTTAATGCGCGGGTCCCGGACGCGCGTCGACTTCGGGACGCTGTGGAGCCAGTCACGCTGGGAGTTACCCCACATCACCAGGAGATCTCCATCCGCGAGGCTCACCTTCCACCTCATCGTCGTCTCGTCGCGCCGGCGAAACGCCATCGTTCTCGTGACTCCGAGAGAGAGCGAGGCAATCACGGGTTCAGGTCCGAGCTCCGCTTCGTCATCCGCGTGCCACCCGTTGGAGTCTCGACCGTCCCGGTAGAAGTTCAACAGCACCGAGTTATACGACGCCGACGACGCTTCACTGACCCGATCTCGCCACTCGGCGAGCACGGGGGTCCAGGGCAGAGGGTCTAGGCGAAGTCGGGAGTAACTGTAGTGAGCACCCGGATCTCCGTAGAGGGCGGTCAGGCGAGGCACGGGGTGCGTACGACCGAAGAGGGTAATGGTGTCCTCACGCCACGGCGTCGTCGTCTCGATCTCTCCCCACGCGGCGCGCGTCTCGTCGAACGAGAGAAATCGAGGAAAGAGGGTGTGGTCCGGGACGTCCACTACCCACTCAGCCGTGCAACGACGTACAGTCTCGACCCAGTTCCTCACTGACGTCGAGGAGCGCGAGGACGTCCTCTCTCGACGTTCGAAAGTTCGTAAAGCACGGTCGCAACCACACTTGCCCGTCGATGGTGGCGGGAGACACGTAGACCCGCCCATCCTTCTGTATTTCACGGCACAGGGTGCTCGTGTGTTCATCCACGTCACGACACTCAGGGAGAGCGAGTCGGAAGGGCACGATGGAGAGTTGGGGACGAGACGCGAGCACCCTAACGTCGGGACGAGAACGGGCTTCGTCGTAGAGCATCTCGGCGAGGGCGCAGTTGGTGTTAATGGCGTCGCGTAGCGTCGCGGCTCCGTGGACGGCGAACGCCATCCACATTTTGAGGGCCCGTAGGGGTCGGGAGTATTCGAGTGTGATATCCACCGCGTTGTAGTGCTCACCTTCGTGGGGCATGTACGCCTCGTCGTGGGAGAAGGTTCGAGCCAAATCTCCCACGTCCTTGACGAGAACGGCGCTGCAGGCCTTGGGAACAAACATCCACTTATGACAGTCCACGGTGACCGAGTCAGCGTCCTCTAATCCGCGGAACAGATGGCGCCGCTCTGACACCGCCGCGGCGGGCAGACCGTAGGCCCCGTCCACGTGGAGCCACAGACCCGACTCCCGGGCGACATCGGCGAGCGCGTCCAAGGGATCGACCGCACCCGTCAGCGTCGTGCCGGCGGTGGCCACGATGGCGACCGGAGTAAAACCGTCTGCACGGTCCTGAGCGATTGCCATCCGCGCCACGTCGGGCCGAATCCGGCGCTCGGAGTCGATATCAATCCCCCGTACCGAGTCCGCACCGATTCCAAGAATCTCCGCAGCGCGAGTGATGGAGTAATGGGCCTCTCGTGAGCAGTAGAGCGTGGGTCGCGCTCCGCCCAATCCCCGACTCCGCGATCCCGGGAGGGCTCGCTCGCGGGCACTCGCGAGGGCCGTGATATTGGATAGCGTTCCCCCGCTCGTGAAGGTTCCGGTACGTGCGGGGAAGCCGAGGAAGTCGGCGAGCCACGTCACGGCCTGCCACTCCAGGTCCGTCGCCGCACGAGCGTCTACGGCCAAGTTCGTGTCGTACGTGGCGGCGAGAAGGTCGGCCATCGCCCCCACGGCGAGCCCGCTCGAACCAATAAAGGCGAAGTAGCGCGGGCGCGATTGAGCGAGCGATGCGTCCAGTATCTCGGCCGCCTGATCGAGAACCCGCGTGACGCTGGTCCCGTTTTCCGGCAAGGGACTCTCGAGAAGAAGGCGCAGGTCGGGTGAGATCTCGGTCTCGTGTTCTCGGGCGTGATCAAACTCGTTCCACGCACTGAGCACGCGACCGGTCACGTGACGCAAGGCGTCATCTCGCGAGCCCGCGAGGGATAGCTCGTTCGTGGCCGCGAGTCCCGACGAAGGGTTTTCAGGTGACATCGTGAACCCCCTAGGTAGCAGACAGGATTCCGCGGATATCGACCACGTGATGGAGGGCATCGTGGGCGGTCATGACGAGAACATCGATGGGCTCGAGCTGTCCCGCCTCGGGATGGTCCAGCACCGTCTGTTCGTCAAAAGCTCGGCGAATCTCGACTGACCACTGGCGAACCCCCTCATCCAAACTCCACAGAGCGGCGGACAGAGGAATCGCGGGATAGTTACGAGCTCGGGCGAGATCATCCTGATCGTAGGGACCAATGAGGCGGGACGGTCCCCGTCGGGCACCCACGAGTCGCTCGGCCCAAATACGGAGATTGTCGGCCACGTGACTGACGTACTCCGTCACGGACCACGCCAGGCCGTCGCGTCGTTCGTCGCCTCGGGCGGAGACGAGAAGATCCCCGAGCTGTCCCGGCATGTTCTCCACGGCAGCCACAATGGTTTCTCGAGAAGCGAACCAGTCAAAGCCACACTCCCGGCAGGGAGAACCGTACGTCGTGGGACCGGCGGAGTTCATGCCTCAGTGTACCGAGAAAATGACCAAATTCCTCAGGGGCGATATCGTCAGATCGAATGGCGTTGCAGTCATGTCGCCCCCGCTCGGCGAACAGTGGCCGTCGCGGAGGGTTTCCGTATTTCTGGTTGTACTGCTCAAAGAGTTCGGTAAGTTGAGTCCGGACGAAGGAGGGCGCGTGCGCGTACGGAGTTCACTGAGAGCGGTGGGTTCACTCACCTTGATAATCGGCAGTGCTCTACTGGCATCCCCCGACTCCAGCGCTACCACCACGGTGACACACTCACCTCTCCCCGCCCACGCCATTCAACACATTGTGGTTATTGATTTTGAAAACGAGTCCGAAAGTTCGCTCTTCGGGGCGTCGTCAGGTGCCACGTACCTCACCCACGTCCTCGAGCCCCAGGGCACCCTTCTCACGAACTACTTCGGCATTGGACACGCCAGTGCGGATAACTATCTCGCACAAATCTCTGGGCAAGCGCCCAACGTAACGTCCAGTAACGACTGCATCGTCAATCTGTCGACCTATCAAGGAACATTCAACAACATCCGACCAGGAACCTGGGCGGCGAATCAGACGCGCTATCCCGGGCAGATTGCTGGCCTCGGTTGCGTGTACCCCTCGTCGGTACTGACCATTGGGAACCAACTCGATCGGCTGCCACATCCACATGTTCGATTCACGTGGCGCGAGTACGCAGAAGATATGGGCAATAGTCCTCAGCGAGATGGTGGTGTCGCCGATCCCCTCGGAGGCACTGACTGCGCCCATCCCGTGCAGACCAACGGTCAGGCGCTCGACAATACGAACAGTGCGACCTCGAACGACCAGTACGTCGACCGGCATAACCCGTTCATCTATTTTCACAGCGTCATCGACAACACAAAGTACTGCGCGGTTCACGTCGTTCCGTTGGGACACGTCATCAAAAAGTCGTCGTCGTACGTTCCTGTCGGCCATTTAGTGAACGACTTTTCTTCCCTCGTGACGACACCAGAGTTCTCGTTCATCTCCCCCAATGTGTGCAACGACGGACACGATTCCCCATGCGTCGGGACTGACTCACGGGGATTGTCACAAGGGGGAACATCCGCCATCAACGACTGGCTGATGACCTGGATGCCCGTCATCCTCAAGTCCCCCGCGTACCGCAATGGGTCAATGATGGTTGTCATCACATCGGACGAAGGTGCGTCGAATGATCTCTCCGCGGGTGACGGGGAACGCTCGGGGCCGAGCAATCCGAGCCCCGGGTCTAGTTTCGCTCAGGTCTTCAAGAGTGCTTCGTCCGCCATGGTCGCCGTCAACCCTCGCGCCATTCCCCTCTCCACCGGCGGTGGACGGGTGGGAGCCCTCCTCCTCGCCCCCCGCTGGATCCGCGGCGGTGTCGTCAATTCGGCGGGTTCGTACAACCACTACTCAGCCCTACGCACATTCGAAGATTTACTCGGTATTCATTCTGGTGGAGCCGATGGCCAGGGGCACCTAGGGTACGCGGCGGTGTCGCACGATTTTGCCGCCTCGATATTCTCGCGGCAGCCTCTGCACACGGGTTCCTCGTAACCTCCCACCGTTTCCGTCCTCGCCAGAGTCACGCCACCCCCGGAGAATCGAAAGATTTCACGGATTGCGTGGAAGATATCCTCCCTGTCGACACTGGAGCCTGATCGCCCCATCAGAGACTCAGTCTCGATCACCCTACGAACCCGTTACCACCAACCGTGGGTCCCCTCCCACGTCCCAGAGGTGGTGAACGGGGTCGTGCGCAAAATACAGCGCGATGGTTCGAACGGTGAACTGGCTTCCGTTAGAGCGAAGACCGCGGTGCCCCCAGAGATCTCCGTGAACTTTACGAAACTGCTCGGCCAACCCACGGGCGGCCTCCTCCAATTCGTTAGCCACGACGAGAGGGTCTTGGCGGTCGTAACGCAAGGCAACGGCGGTCGCGTCTTGATCCCAGTTAGCGAATTGGGCCCCGTCAGTCGTAATCATCGCTTCGAGGCGAGTGGCGAACAGTCGAAAAACGTCACGCACGTGACAGGCGTACTCTAGGGGCGACCAGGTCGAGGGCGTTGGACGGAGAGTCACCTCGTCACCCAGCAACACGTTGCGCCACTCTTCGGACATTCGGTCAATCATGCTCGGCATGGCGGTGACATCCACCTCGCCAGGATTAAAACCGCATTGGGGACAGGGACGATCAACTACCCACGTCCAGTCTTTATCGTCCGGCTGAATCGTCACCCTCTACACAATCCCACAGATCAGCCCCTGGAAGGTGACCCGGGATGACCGTATTCCCCATCGGAGACTCCCGGCAGAACACTCCACTTGCCCTGCGAGAATCGGATCCGGACGAACTTCGACGTTTTCCCAACAACGAAAATCGATAGACGTTGGCCTACAGATTTTAGGCTGAAATGTATCGGGTTGACCGAAGTGAAGGCTTACTCTGGGGACCCGACTAGCGCCATCCGCGTGGAGGATCGCCCCAACGCGTGAACAGATCGACTAGTTGAGGGATTTCTCTCACCACCGGGCACGCGAATCATGAAAATCAACAGAGCGCTGCGAGGACCGATAATGATTGGTCCATGTCTGACGATGCCTTCGAAAGTGAGCGGCAGAAAGATACGTTTGTTCGACTATTTGGAGCGACGGAAAAAGAACTAACCAGTCAAGGAATCGATCCAGACGCTTACGCCCGACAGAACATCCGCAACGCGCTGAAGGACCGAGGGAAGTGGGACTTAATGTTGCCGAAATCAATCCAGTACGGACTTCTCTGGACGCGCTGGGGGGTACGCGGCTTTATTGCAATGTCTATCGGAATTGGCTTCCTGGCGGTTTCCAAATATTCACCATTGCATTGGGTGGGAATTATCTCCGCATACTTGATGTGGATTGTTACCCTCGTCACGTACATCCTCATGTTGAAATACCGCCGCATGTACATTGCAGCGTGTCACGCCGAGAAGGTACCGACTTCATGGCGACGAAAGAGAACGAATTGGTCCAATATGTAGCTCTCGCATTCATCGCGACGCCCGGCTCCCCTCTTCTCCGTGCTGAACCTTGGCGACGTGTCTCAGGCAATCCCTTTTCGTTCGAAACAGGAGTTGGTGAGAATGTCGCTCGATAATGTTTCGCCCGCAGATAGCTCAATTGAGGTCAAGAACGAGCTCGACCGCATCATCGATAGCCCACATTTCGCCGCCTTGAAGCTTCGCCACCGTCTCACCAAATCGACTGACGTCCAGCGCCGCCAGCTGCTCGACCAACACTTTCGTTCGTTCGCCCCGGATGTCAATCGTCGGGCGTATCGTCGCATCGCGCGCACTCGTCGAGGTTGGGGCGATCAGTACCACCGAGCGAGGTAGCAGCGCATCGGACTGCACGATCACTCCGTAACGGTGTCCTCGCTGTTCGTTGCCCACTCCCTTCGGTAGCCGTAGCTCGACGACGTCACCCCTCTGCACGGAGTTGCTCCATGAAAGCGGCGACGTCGAGCATTTCGCGTCGATCTTCCTCATCAGCTTCGAGCGTGGCGATCTCGTGGCGCAACGCTTCGCGCCGACGGACCTGCTGCGCGCTTCTCACGAGGGCACTCCTGATGGCGTCGGACCGTGAGAGTCCGGTTGCCTCCAACAGGGCCAGTGCCCTCTGCGCCTCGTCATCCAGTCGAACGGAAATCGCCAACGTCACGCTCCAACTGTATCACAAAACGTAATACGCACTACGTCCTGCCTCGCACCCAACGGTCGGCGGACGTCAGGATTCGAGCAAGAATCGGTAGACGTTTGTTTCCCGAAACACCCGATGCGCGACAGTTTCTGCGTCTCACTCATTGAAAGCGCTAACCAACTCGGCGAGCGACGTAATTATTGTTCCGTCCCAGGAACTGTGTCCTTCGAAACGTTCCGTATCGACCAAGTTTGGATCAACGAGCATCGTGGCAGCCATCCCCAGTTCGTGCGCCACATGTAACTCGTTACTTCCACCATCTCCAACGAATACGCACTCATCTGGCTAAACGTTGAGACGTCGTGTGGCCGCCAAGTAAATTTCAGGATCCGGCTTTCGTACGCCAAGCTCACACGAGAATGCGACAACGTCAACCACGTCTCTCAGCCACGATGAGTTCCACGACAATGGCGTCTCGGCTGAACAGTCCGTGACAACGCCGAATCGGTATCCCCGTTCCTTCATTTGGGACAGGTGCATCGCCGAATACGAGTCACTCAATAATCCCCTGCAAAACTCCAGTCGCTGTTCTGTGGCCAGCGCAATCTGGCGAGAAGTGGGTGACCCCCCGACCCGTTGCGCCTATTCCGAGATCGTCTCTGAAAGACCACCCATCGTTCCGCGAACCCGCGCGTCGAAGGTATCTCGCACGATGTCTGTGAACGCTGTCCGATCGACCTCTAAGGCATCGGCCATCTGAAACGCTACAGTGTCTCGCTGCAGTCGCGAACCACCCGGTACCAACGTACCGTAGAGGTCGAAGATAATCGTTCGTGGACGTTGTGAAACGGTCATCGCTTCACAGTGCACTCACGACGCAATCTGAATCACGCCAGCCCGAGAATGCGGGACCGGGATCTCTTCGCCCATGCTTCGCAGAATCTCCAAGTGCTCGGCAATGGCATCTCGAAGAGTAGACGTCACCTCGGCCACGCTCGCGCCCGTGGCAATGCAGCCCGGAACGTCTGGAGCGTAGGCCGCGTAGTTGGTACCCGCATCTTCAATCACGATGGTGAATTCAGTCATCGTGGTCTCCTCTCGAGTTCGGCCTGTCTCACAATGCTACTGAGGGTTCCTTTAGGGACTTCATCACCCAAATTCCCCGCCACGCACACCGAGCCGGGGCGCGTGGCGTGTTTGTAGTGACGATGACTACCCGTTTGACGAATCTGAACCCAACCTGCTCGTTCCAGTTCGCCAATGATTTCTCGGACTTTCACGCTCCACAACGGTCGTGACAATCAGCGAGATGAGCGAGTTACCCCGACCGGTCACTTTCTATGAAAAAACGATAGACATTGGTCTCTCGTTGAACAAAACCCAGGCGGACGTACAACCGATTCTCGACCTCGCGCGCGGGTCGGCGAGTCAGGTCGACTCTCAAGGCTCCGAGCGGACGAGCGTGTCAGAACGCGATGGTGACAAGATCACTACTGATGCCCTTACCTTTCGCCCCCCATCGGTAACCACGTTTTCGATGAGGGGGCGCACTCTGGTGGGACGAGGAGAACGTCAGTGCCCGTGAGTATTTACACCAGTAGTTGATCCAGGAACCGAAAGGCACGCAGGGAGACGACACGGAGGCGCCAAAACCAGAGGTTTGCCCGAACTTATCTGGAACTCCCAGCGAGTACCAGGCTTAGCAAAAACGCTAAAGGCGAACTCCGTCATCTTCACGACTGTTGTCTGGACGGAATCAACGTCCCCGAGACAAGTATTGGTGGAACCAATGTGAGTGAACCCAAACCAGCCCGGCCCAGCGCAACTGAAATATATGGTGTACGCCTTTGTCCCGATTGGCCTAAATCTGAAGAGATGAGAATCACCCTGACCAACAATCCACCTCACGTACACGCGCGCTCCAGAAGGCTCGGTTTGGAGAACCTTTGCCTTAGCCGGCAGAACGTAATGCTGCGAACTCGTTAGTGATGTCACGCCGGTGATGCCAACGCTTGAAATCATGAGCGTGGAGATGAACGATCTGATCACCTGAAGACACTCCTACTTTTGAGGCCAAGTCGGATATGGACTCGGATCAGCACCCGTGGATTCACCGAGGAGGCCGGAATTTAGCGGAATCGACGAGGACACCGTTTGGCTTTGCGAAATTTTACAGCCATACAGGGTATCGGTCACGTAGTACAAGGTTCCGGTCACGTTTTCGTACAAACTAGCCTTTGTGCCACTGCGTAACGATAAGGGGTTACCGAGATAGCAGCTGTGTAAGTGTTCGAATTCGTCCACCCAGTAGTCGCAGAGACAGAAAGCGTGTCGTTGACTGAGGCGACAATGGCGTCAACTTGAACGGACAAGGACACTCCCGACTGAATCGAAAAAGTGGCAGATTGTGTCACTGACAACGAAAAAATTG
>JAGXAY010000049.1 GCA_018971385.1 Acidobacteriota bacterium
TAGTCGTTCTGTTGGGTGGACGGCCACCGATCACATCCGATCCGGTATCTCACCCCTCGAGTGAAAAGATTTGAGCCTCCGTGGAGAGCGGGGCCAGATATCTGGGTCTATACCTAACTTTCGTGAGTACGCCCATGTTCGAGGGGGATGCTGGAGAGTTACTTCGCGCGCCCTACCCCCGATTTAGTCCCGCGGAGATGCGTCGACGACTCGACGTCGCGGAGCAGTTGTGCGTCGATCACAGGGTGGAGCACCTCCTCGCCTACTCCAGTTCGGGCGTGGGTGGAGCCGTGACGTGGTGGACCCAGTGGCCCGTGACTCGCGAAGCCGCACTCCTCCTCGCGCCCACGGGTGAAGGCACACTCCTCATCCAGTTTTATAACCACGTTCCGCTGGCGAGTCAGCTCGCCGAGTCGGTCTCCGTCGCGTGGGCGGGTCCCGAGACGGGGACGGGCGTGCTGGGTGAATTGACGAAGCGGGGTGTGCGCCGGCTCGGCGTGGTCGGCCCCCTTCCCTGGACGATGGCCCACCGCGTCCAAGCGACCGGGGTGGAACTCGTGGATCTCACCAGTGCCTACGTCCGCGCCCGACTCGTGAAGTCGGAGGAGGAGTTGACGTGGATGGCCCTCGCCGCTCACCTGGGAGACACGGCGGTGAAGGTACTCGAGACTCGGGTCCCGGGAGAGAACGAGCGGGAGCTCGGTGCCCGAGTCGAAGCAACATTTCTACCTCTCGGTGGTGTCAACGGTTTGCACTACTTCGCGGTGAACTCCATGGACCGGCCGGAGTACGGGGTACCTCGACAGCACCCCTCCACGCGCGTCATTGAGGAAGGCGATGTTGTCTCCACCGAAATCACCGTGAACTTCTTCGACTACGGGGCTCAAATCCTTAGAACATTTACGGTCGACGCCGAACCCGCGGCGCTCTTTCGCGAACTCCACGACGTCGCCGACGAGGCGTTTCGACGGATCTCCTCTCTCGTTCGTCGGGGAACGCCCGTGGAGGAACTCGTGGAAGCGGCCGGGGTCATAGAGGAGGCCGGCTTCACGACGATTGACGACCTCGTTCACGGATACGGCGGGGGTTACCTGCCCCCTATTCTCGGGTCACGCAGTCGACCTCACGGGACGATCCCCGATTTCGTGTTGGATACCGGAATGGTCCTCGTGGTCCAACCGAACGTAGTGACCCGGGATCGACGAGCCGGAGTTCAAACGGGGGAGTGCCTCGTGGTGGGAGAGGACGGGCCTCGCAGGTTGCACCGCTACCCGCAGGGCCTTCGTCGCATGGCGACGCCCTAGCCTCTACTCCAACAACTCACGGAGTTGGGCGGCGGATTGGAAGTGGAGGGCGTTCATCCCGAGAGCCCGCGCGGCTTCGATGTTCTCTGTTCGGTCATCAATGAAGGTGACCTCATCGGGAGTGGCGTTCATGTGATCGAGGCACACTTCATAAATGGCCGCACTGGGTTTAACGAGACCCACGTGGCCGCTGAAGACGCGAGGTGAGAACGGCGACAGCCACTCGAGTTCGTTGAAGGCGTCCCCGAAGGGGGCGGGGGCGTTAGAGAGCAGGGCTAACTGATATCCCGCTTCGCGGGCTCGGGCGACGTAACGCAACGTGTCGGGGTTAGGGTGACTCCACATCGCGATGTCGTGGCGGTGAATGTCGTCGATGCGCGTCTCGGGAAGGCTCTTTCCGAGGACGAGTCGCCAGTAGTCGTGGATGGAGAGGGTGCCGTCGTCGTAGCGCGGTCGAATTTCCCAGTATCGGACCCAAAGGTCGGTCGGCGACAGGAAATCGGCGACCGAGTTCTCGAGGGCGAGTCGATCCGAGTCGGACGGTGCGACGCAGAGAACCTCCCCGTAATCGAAGAGCAACCAGGGGGTACGAGGGATGGACATCCAGCCATCGTACGAGGCACAGTCAAGGAATCTCGCTCTCGATAAGGTGGCCTCGTGAACGTGATACTTATTCCGGGCCTCTGGCTCGACGCCTCCGCGTGGGACGAGGTCGTCGACGCACTTTCCAGTCGAGGTCACCACGTGGTGGCGATGTCACTGCCGGGACAAGGAGACGGGAATGGATCGGTCGCCCTCGGCGATCAACTCGCCGCCGTGACTTCTACCATCGACTCCCGTGAGGATCCGTGGATTGTCGTGGGGCACTCCGCGGGGTGCAAGTTAGGGTGGTTGGCCGTCGATCGGCGCGTCGAACGAGTGGCGAAGTTCATTTCGGTCGGGGGTTTTCCCGGAGGCGACGGCGAACCGTACTTTCCCGACATCGAGCCACACGACGGCTGGGTGACCTTTCCGGGCTGGGCCACGTTTGAGGGCCCCGATTCCGCTGATCTTGACGAGGTGATGCGAGAGCGTCTTCAGTCGATGTTCCATCCCGTGGCCGCCGGGGTGACGAGCGAGGTGATGAACTTCTCCGACCCTCGTCGCTTCGACGTTCCCGTCACCGTGATCTGTCCGGAGTTCTCCCCCGCCGAGGCGCGTGAGTGGATGGCCGCGGGGTACTTACCCGACGTCGTGAAGGTGTCTCACCTCGACTTTGTCGACCTCGACTCCGGCCACTGGCCGATGGTGAGTTGTCCCACTCGATTCATCGACGCTCTCACCGAATGCGTCGAGAGCGAGGCATCGAGCTAATCGGCGCGAATCAATCTCGTCGTAGTTCCTGAGAAGTCTGAGATAAGACGACGATAACAATTCCGGTTGGATGACTGTCGTTCGCGAAGTGGTCACGTGGTCGCCTCGTGATTCACACTCGTCTTTGGTCGACTCTCGTCATGGACCACACCACTAACAGCAGTTCACACGATCGTTCTCTTCGTTCCCGTCGCTGGACCCGGCGCTTGTCGGGCGTTCTCGCGGGTAGTGCGGCATTGGCGTTAGCTCCGAGCGGATGGGCGTTAGCGTCCTCCACCGTGAGTAGTCGAGCGAGTTCCACCCCGCTCTACCTGCTCTCCTCCGAGGGGTACGACTCGGCGATGTGCACGGCGTTCCAGAAGGCCACGGGAATTACCTGCAAACTCTCCGACAATTCGACGGGACCGACTCTGGCCCTCATTCAGGCCACGAAGGGCAACCCCCAATGGGGAGTCGCCTGGACCGACGGAGCCGCCCCCTACGCCGCCCTCGACAACGAGGGACTCCTCCTGCGTCACTTTGAACCGACGACCGGACACCTCACGACACTCGGTAAGAAGTTGGTGCCGGCTGACGGAAGTTACATTCCGACCGGGCTCACCGTGTCGGGGGCCTTCATGTACAACACCAAGGTCGTGAAGAACCCACCGAAGACGTGGGCGGCACTTCTTTCGCCTGAGTGGCGCGGCCAAATCGAAATGAATAATCCGGCCGTCGACGGACCGACCTACCCCATGCTCGCCGGACTGTTCCAGTCGCTCGGTGGAGTCGCCCAGGGTGAGAAGTTCATGGAGAAGTTGAAGGCCAACGGACTGAAGGTCTCCTCGAATAACGCCTTCCCTGATCTTCAAGCGGGCAAGGTCAAGATCGTCTTGGGTCAAAACACCGACGGAATTGGCGCGTTCGACCAGGGGCAGTCCATCGCGGACGTGTACCCCAACCCGTCGCCCGAGTTGCCGAGCACCCTCGCCATTGACGGGAAGGCGTCGAAGGCCGAGATTGCGGTCGCGAAGAAGTTCGCGGACTTCGTCTACAGCCCCGCCGGTCAGGCCGTGATGCGCACCGGCGACCCGTCGGGAGACTCCAACTTCTTCCCGATCATTGCCGGAACGGCTCCGCGTCCTCACGTGCCGGCGGTCACCAGTGTTCCCTTCGAGTTCTACAACCCCTACACCTGGGGTGCCCTCGAGCCGAGCATTAACACCTGGTTCTCGTCCCACATCGCGTAATGACCGATATTGGACTTCGTGACAGTCGCACGAGTCCCCGAGTGGTTGGGTGGTCCTGGGTCGAGCGTTCGCTCGGCCGGGCCGCCCGACCACTGTTGTGGGTCGTCCTCGCTCTCGTCTCGGTCGTACCCACACTGAGTTTTCTCTCCCTCGCCGTTTCCCCCCGACTCTTCTCGCAAGGGGTGAGTTGGTTCACGCTGGCTCCGTTTAGTCAGGCCTTTTCCGGTCAAGAGTTCACCGGAATCCGCAACAGCTTGACCTTCGCGCTTCTCGCGGGGTTGATCGCCGCCACCATCGCGGCTGGATTGGCGCTCATTGTCCAGCGAACGGATCTTTGGCTGGCTCGAGTTATCCCCGGAGCCCTGTGGACCCTGTTACTCGTGCCGACCTACATCGCGGCCGTCGGCTGGGAGGAGGTGCTGTCCCCGAGTGGAGTACTCGCTCGGGTCGGACTCGTCACGCCGGGTCTCGCCAATGCGCTTCTTGGTCCGGTGGGTATTGTCTTCGTCCTCGCGATGAGCGGGATACCTTTCGCGTACTTCGCCCTCGCTCCGGCGCTCTACGCGATGGGCCGACGCTACGAGGACGCCGCGCGCATTCACGGCGCGGGAATCGGCCGCACGTTCCGGACGGTAGCGCCCATCCTGCTACCGGCGATCATGTCCGCCGTCGTCATCGTCTTCGCCGAGGCTCTCGGCGACTTCGGCGTGGCCTCCACGATTGCCGCGAACGACAATATTCCCGTCGCGACCACCAACATCATGGCCGCGATCTCGACGTTCCCCACGAACTTTCCCCAGGCCGCGGCGGTGAGTTGGTTTCTCGTCGTGACGATCGGAACCGTTCTCGCGGTTCAGAGCCGAATCTTGCGCGGGCGTCATTCGGCCGTGCTGTCGGGTCGCTCCCGGTTCGTGAGTAAATCACACCCCACGGGTCTTCGACGCGCGCTCCTTAACGTCGCCATTGTGATCTTCTTTTTCGTGACCATCGGGGTGCCCGCCCTGGGGTCGGTCTTCTCCACCTTGCTGGCGCCGGGGGCGGGCCTCAGCCTGTCTCACCTGACGTTCTCCGCGTACACCTCACTCTTTCACCAGGGCCTCGGCGGTCCGCTGTGGGTCTCGCTTCGTATGTCCCTCATTAACGCGACGTTGACGGTGGTTCTCGCCACGGCCGTCGCCAAAGTCATCACGAGTCGTCAACCCGGTCTCTTCGGTCGACTGAGTGACGTGGTCCTCATTGCCTCGGTGGCCCTTCCCGGTCTCGTGGTGGCCGCGGGCTTTCTCTTCATCTTCAACCTGCCGATTCTCTCTCGGCTCGGACTCAATCTCTACGGGACGATGACCCTCCTCGGCATGGGCTACCTCGCCATCGCCCTCCCCTCGAACTCCCGAGTTCTGGTCGGCCCCGTCGCCCAGCTGGACGGATCGCTGATGGAAGCCGGTCGCCTCCACGGAGCGTCGCCGGCGTCGGCGTTTCGTCGCTGCGTCTTGCCCCTGCTCGCCCGTCCGTTGCTCTGGGCGTGGCTCCTCGCGTTCGCGGCGACGTTCTCGGAGCTGCCGACGTCGGAGATGCTGGCGCCTATCGGAGTGCGAACGATGGCCACCTCGGTGCTCACCTCGTTTCAAAACGCCAACCTGGCGGCGGCGACCGCACTATCGGTGGTGCAAATGGTGGTCGTGCTCGGGGTGATCGGAGTTGCTCAACTCTTGTTCCGACTGATCGCGCCGGCGGGGTGGCGTCACCTCGGCGGTCGCTCGCGCTAGTCGGGTGCGCACCTTCGCGTGGCTAGGATGAGCCCGTGAGAGGTTCCCGAGGCGTCGCCGTAGCGGTTGTCGCGGGGGTCTTATGGTCGGCCGTGCCGGCGGGGGCCGTGACGACCGTCACGGCGCTCCACTCCTATCGAGCGGTCTACGTGGTGTCGGATGCGAGAAGGTCCACCACCTACCATTTCGTGGTGCATTCGGCGACCGACTGGGAAGAGTGGTGGAGTCCGGCTTCCTCTCCGGTCACCGTTGTTGTGGGCGGCACGACGTACGTGCGGACACCGTCACGATCGACGACGGTTCCCGCCTCCGCCTGGCGGGTGGGATCACCCGCCAGGTACACGGTGTCGGATCCCTACCCGGGATTCGTGTCGAGCGCCCGCCTCATCACCTGGCGTCAGGACTCGACCTGCTCCTCGGCCGGTCTGTCCGGGACGACGTGGGTGGCCCAGTCCGGCTGGACCGGTTACGCCCCACTCGATATGGCGATGTGCGTCAGTCGCACCCACGACATCCTCTGGTGGGCGGAAGGATTTCACGGCCACCCCGATTTTGCTGCGGGGCCCGTCGGGGCACGAGTCTTTCGCGTCACGCAGGTCGGTGGTGTGCCGACCGTTGCGATTCCCTAGCGCAAGCTAGGGCGTTACTCGAAATCGTCGCCAGGCAATCACACTCCAGACCGCCTCGACGAGACCGAAGGGCCACGCCCCGGCGATAAAGCCGTAGGCGCTCGACGCCAGGCACCCGAGGGCGAAAAGGGCAATGAAGAATCGATGGCGACCCTCGAGGGCGTACATCGTCATCATGAAACTGACCGCCACGACGCCGTAGAGGGTGACGAGGCTCACGGGGCCACCCTACCGAGCGTGGCGGCGACCTAGGTTAGAGATGGCGCCACCGTCGTCGCCCGAAGGGGACCCGGCGCGCCCGAAGGGAGTTCGCTGTGGACACGTACGACGCATGTCGAGAGCGAGGTGGGGCCGCGATTCGTCGCGCCGAAAACCTCATGGACCAGGTGAGTAGTGAGCGGACCGCGCGCGAGCGACGAGTTCGCACCCGACTCGCCCGCCTCGTGGACGACCCCGACGCCCTCGGACTCGTCATCAGTCTCACCGACGACGTCGTGAGAACCCTCTCACCTCGCGCGGCAGCGAAGAGTCTCGACGACGCCTTACGGCGCGGCGGGCGACGGGGATTCTCCCGCGGGGACTGGTGGGGACTCCAGTCACTACGCCTCCTCTCGCGAGTGGCACCGGGAATCGTTCAGCGACTCGTGGTGTGGCGCCTACGTCAACTCACCCGGGACGTCATCGGCACCACGGAGTCGCGCCCTTTGGAACGCCTCGTCAGCGAGCGACGGCGCCAGAACATTCGCATCAACGTCAACGTCTTGGGCGAAGCAGTTCTCGGACCCCGTGAGGCGAATCGACGGCTGGAGAAGGTGCTCGAGATGATGACCCGGCCCTACGTCACCTACCTGTCGGTGAAACTGTCCTCGCTCGTCGCTCACCTCGACTACTACGACCCCGAGGGTTCCCGTGAACGACTCGCGTCGGCGCTGCGCACGGTGGTTCACGCGGCGGCCCGTGAGGGAGTTTTCGTCAACGTGGACATGGAGGAGTATCGCGATCTGCGCATCACCATGGCTGCGGTTCACGAGGTCGCCCTCGAGGAGGATGTTCTCCCGCTCGCTCTCGGCGTGGTCGTGCAGGCTTATCTCCCGGAGTCGGCGGGCCTCGTCGACGAGTTGGCAGAACTCGCCGCCGAACGTCGTCGTCGGGGTGGGAACTCCCTCAAGGTCCGGCTCGTGAAGGGGGCGAACCTCGCTATGGAGAAAGTTGAAGCTCGTCTCATCGGGTCGCACCCCCCGACGTACCCGTCGAAGTCGGATGTCGACGCGAGCTACCTCGACCTCGTGATCAGAGCCCTCTCCGTAGGTGACGATCTGAGAGTGGGAGTGGCGAGTCACAACCTCTACCACGTGGCCTTCGCCCTCGAAGTGGCCGACGTTCTCGGAGCGCACGGTCGATTGGATCTGGAGATGCTCGAGGGTATGGCCCCCGCCGAAGCACGAGTCCTCGCTCGAGCCTCCGCCACTCCGGTTATTTCCTACGCTCCGGTCACGGACCCCGGGGACTTCGCCGCCGCCATCGCCTACCTCGTGCGTCGCCTCGACGAAAATACCTCGCCCGACAACTACCTCACGGCCGCCTTCTTCATTGACTCCGGCAGTGATCGCGCCGCCGCGACTCGCGCCGCGCAACGGGCTCGATTCGAAATGGCCCTCGCCGAGGCCTCCACGGTGTCGCGCCACCGTCGCCGAATGGCCCTCGAGAGCGAGCCGGGGGAATTCACCAACACGCCCGATGGTGACGTCACTGATCCCCGTTTCGTGAGTGCGCTGCGGAACGCCCTGGCCGACCTGAAGGTGGAGGAGGTCGCCGCCCACCTCCTCCCCGCGGGGACGGTGGAGGGGATCGATCCCTCGAGGGGGCGGGTGGCCTACACCTACGAGAGACCGGACCGGGCGACGGCCGAGCGAGTTCTCGCCGACCTTCGAGAGGCCCAGCCGGCCTGGGAGAAGAGAGGCGTCGACGAACGGGCCGCGATTCTGCGTTCCTTCGCGGACCTCGCGGCGTCCGAACGAACCCTCACCATGGCCGTCATGGCTCACGATACGGGAAAGACTCCCGGGGAGAGCAACGCGGAAGTGTCGGAGGCGGCGGACTTCGCCCGAGAGTACGCGACCCACCGAGACGACGCGACCGCACTCGGGGTGGTCGTCGTGACGCCCCCGTGGAACTTCCCTTACGCCATTCCCGCCGGGGGAGTACTCGCAGCGCTGAGTGCGGGTAACGCGGTGGTGTTAAAGCCAGCCCCCGAGGCGGTACTGGTCGGAGCCCACCTCGCCGATCAACTCTGGCGAGCCGGAGTGCCCCGTGACGTCTTGGCCTTCGTGCCTACGGGCGACGACGACGCGGGACGGTGCCTCGTAGAGGGGGCCGACGCGGTCGTTCTCACCGGGTCGCTCCAGAGTGCGGTGCTCTTCACGTCGTGGCGACCCCGACTCCACTTGCTCGCGGAGACCAGTGGGAAGAACGCCATCGTGGTGACCGCTCGGGCCGACGTGGACGCCGCCGCGCGCGACATCGCGGCGTCGGCCTTCGGCCACGCCGGGCAGAAGTGCTCGGCCGGTTCTCTCGCCATCGTGACGACAGAGGTGGGCCGAGACCCCGCCTTTTGGCGCCAGCTCCGTGACGCGGTCGACTCGTACGAGGTGGGGGCGGCCTACGCGAGTGGATCGCACGTGGGGCCCCTTATTCAGCCCCCGACCGGAGACCTGGAGCGAGCCCTGCTTCGTCTCGATGACGGGGAGAGTTGGTTCATCGAACCGCAACCCCTCAATGAGGTGCGTACCCTCTGGCGTCCCGGAGTGAAGCGAGGGACGCGGGCGGGGAGTTGGAGTCACCTGACCGAGTGGTTTGGCCCCGTACTGGCCGTCATCGAGGTAGCGGACCTCGACGAGGCACTCGAGGTTCAAAACGGCACCCGCTACGGACTGACCGCCGGTCTTCACTCCCTCGACGCGACGGAGATTGCTTACTGGCTGGAACGCGTACGAGCGGGCAATCTCTACGTCAATCGCACGACAACGGGAGCAGTCGTCCACCGTCAGCCCTTCGGGGGCTGGCGCGCGTCCGCGCTCGGAGTCGGACCACAGGCCGGGCACCACGGATACGTCGCCGCTCTCTCGCGGGGAGTACCCGTCGAGAACTCCGCCGATCTCGAAGAACTCCGTGGGGGAGTGCGCCGCTGGATGGAGGAGGTGGGTCGACTCGCCCGCGACACGGACTCACTCGAATTCGAGTGGAACCTCCACCGGTACCGACCCTTCGACCGAGTCGTGGTGAGGGTAGAGGAGCCGAGCCAACTCCTGCTCGCCGCCCTCGAACTCGTGCGGGAGGAGCTCGGTATCGCCGTCGAACTGTCCTCGGGCTCACCCGTCAGGTCCCGGCTTTCCCACCGACGGGAGTCGGTGGACGACCTGATCGCGCGGCTGTCGCGGGACGAGCGGGTTCGCTGGCTCTCGTCGGAAGATCCCCCGACCTCTCTCCTCACCGAGCGGGGCGTCGCCGTCGATGCTCGATTCCTCGAGAAGGAGGGCGCTCGCGAAGCCCCTCGGTGGTTGCGCTCGCAGAGCCTGAGTATCACGAGGCACCGCTACGGAAATGTTCACGCCGGACCCCGACTTATTCGTCGGGGCCAGCACCTACTCCCCGGAGGAGCTGACGCCTAACTCGACGAGCAGTCCCCGAACTCGTTCGTCGATCTCGTCTCGAATAACGCGGACCTCCTCGAGGGACTTGCCCTTGGGG
The DNA here is from genome assembly GCA_018971385.1 of Acidobacteriota bacterium. GTDB lineage: Bacteria > Actinomycetota > Acidimicrobiia > Acidimicrobiales > RAAP-2 > RAAP-2. The sequence goes on from JAGXAY010000049.1 coordinate 10,026, forward strand.
TCGTCCAGAGCCCAGTCGAGGTAGCGCTTGCCCGGAAAGACCGGGCAGGTGTCGCCACAGCCCATCGTGATGACGACGTCGGCCGCCGAGGCGAGTTCCGTTGTGAGAACGCGGGGCTGACGACCGGCGAGGTCGATGCCCAGTTCGCGCATCGATTCGAGAACCTCCGGATGAACCTCGTTCGCCGGCGCGGTGCCCGCCGAGAGCACCTGAACAGCACCTCGGGCGTGGGCGTCGAGCAGGGCGGCCGCCATCTGTGATCGACCGGCGTTGTGGACGCAGACGAAGAGAACGGTAGGGGTGGTCACGAGTGGGGTCCTTTCGTAGGTGGGGAGGAGAGTGATCGCGACACTCCGTCGCCGAGGAGGCGAAGAAGTAGGAGGGCGAGGAGGAGCCCGACCCCCTGGGCGAGGACGAATCCCGGCACCGAGCGGGGAGCGATGCCGGCGAAAGAGTTCGAGAGGGTGCGCGCGAGGGTGACGGCGGGATTGGCGAAACTGGTGGAGGAGGTGAAGAAGTAGGCACCGGTGATGTAGCCACCCACGGCCGCCGCTCCCGCGATGACCGAGTGCCGCTCCGTACCCGCCACGACGAGGAGGAGCCCGAGAGTAGCGACGAGTTCGCCCAGCCAGAGATGGCCGGCGGACCGAGAGGTCGTCGACAGGGTCACGGCGGGTAGCGCGAACATGAGGTTGGCGACGGTGGTGCCGATGGCACCACCGAGTACTTGGGCGAGGATGTAGGGCAGCACCCGCTCGCCGTCGAGTCGCCCTCTCATCCACTGGAGGAGACTCACCAAAGGATTGAAGTGAGCCCCCGAGAGGGGGGCGAAGGTCACGATT
>JAGXAY010000161.1 GCA_018971385.1 Acidobacteriota bacterium
CGCCGACCGTGGGTCAGACCCTCTCCGCTCAGTCTGGCGGTGTCTCGGGCGTTCCCACCCCCGCCGAGTCCTACCCGTGGCTCGCGAACGGGGTCGCCATCCCGGGAGCCACCTCCTCCACTCTCACTCTCACTCCCGCCAACTACGGCCAGCAGGTCTCGGTCACCGTCACCGAGACCAACTCCCTCGGGGCACTCTCTCTCACGAGTAGTGGGGTCACCGTCGCCGGCATCGCCCCCACGATCACGTCGGCCACCCTCACCGGCACCCCGACCGTGGGTCAGACCCTCTCCGCTCACTCTGGCGGTGTCTCGGGCGTTCCCGCCCCCACCGAGTCCTACCAGTGGCTCGCGAACGGGGTCGCCATTTCCGGAGCCACCTCCTCCACCTACACTCTCACTCCCGCCAACTACAGCCAGCAGGTCTCGGTCACCGTCACCGAGACCAGCCCGGCGGGACGCGTCTCACTCACCAGTTCCCCGAGTCTCCCCGTCGCCCCCCGCTACGGCGCTCTCTCGACCCCGCTCTCCCACCTCTTTCGGGGTTCCTCCACCCAGTTGCACCTGTCGAAGAGCACCCTGAGTCAACTAGAGCGCGTCGCCCTCTCCCTACGAGCGACGGGAGGCCGACTCCTCCTCCTCGATCACGTCACCTACGAGGCCACCAAAGACTCCTCCCACCGACGAGCCCTCGCCCTACAACTCGGCAAGAAGCAAATGAGGGTCCTCGTCCGAGAGCTCGTCACCCTCGCTCATCGAGAGGGTGTCACCCTCCACGTGACGACGAAGGTCCTCGCCCACTCCCTGAAGGGTCTCACGCCCTCCGCTCGTCGACTCTGGACATCGGTCGAGCTGGAGAAGTAGTGGGGTGGGGGACTCTGAATTGTTAACGTCCGGCATCGTTATGTGGCTCTGTGCGAGAGACAACCACTTCAATGGAAAGGCAACCCGTGACCAGTGAGATGAAGATGTCGACTTCCGAAGGTTGGACTCGGGGGCGTCGCCTGACGCACTCTTTCTCCAGAGCAGTCCTCGGGCTCCTCTTGAGCGCCCTCGCCCTTGTCGCTGTGGGCCCTACGTCCGTTGCTGGGGCGTCGAGTCCCGCCCGGGTCTGGAGTGATCAGGAGATCGCCGCCGCTCTCAACTTGGGTTCCTATGCGGAGGTGAACTCCACGAGCTGTGTTACCCCCACCTTCTGCGTCGCCGGTGGCTTCTACGCGGATTCGGCGGGTCGATACCAGTCCTTCGTCGCCACGTGGAACGGGTCGACGTGGAGTGACCAGGAGATTGCCGCCACCCTGAATGCCGGAGGCAGTTCAGAGGTGTACTCCGTCAGTTGCTCATCTTCGACCTTCTGCGTGGCCGGTGGCTCCTACGAGGACTCGGCGAGTCACTTTCAGTCCTTTGTTTCTACTTGGAATGGGTCGACCTGGAGTGACCAAGAAATCGCATCCTCACTGAACCTTGGGGGTAACTCGGCAGCAAAATCTGTGACCTGTTCATCTTCCACCTTTTGCGTAGCTGGCGGCTATTACTACGACACCCCCGGGACATCCCAATCCTTCGTCGCCACGTGGAACGGAGGGACGTGGAGTGTTCAGGAGATCGCTGCCGCGCTCAACGTCGGGGGAAACTCGCTGGTATCGACCGTAAATTGTGTCTCGTCCAATTTCTGCGTGGTCGGCGGTTATTACTGGGACTCCGCGCACCGATTGCAGTCCTACGTCTCCACCTGGAATGGCTCGACGTGGAATAGTCAAGAAGTCGCCGCTTCGCTGAATATCGGAGGGTATACGGGGGTGAGCTCCGTGAGTTGTGCCACTTCCACCTTCTGTGTCGCCGGTGGTTACTACGCGGACGTTAGTGGCCAATTCCACTCCTTTGTTTCGACCTGGAACGGGTCTTCCTGGAGCGATCAACAAATCGGCACCAGCCTCCACGCCGGAGGTAGTTCGCAGGTTAATTCCGTGAGTTGTTCCTCCACCACCTTCTGCGTGGCGGGTGGCGACTACACGGATTCGACGTTCCACAACCAGTCCTTCGTCTCCACCTGGAACGGGTCGTCGTGGAGTGACCAGGAGATTGCCGCCACCCTGAATGCCGGAGGTAGTT
>JAGXAY010000162.1 GCA_018971385.1 Acidobacteriota bacterium
TCACGTCGAGGGGCATTCCTGGTGGACGCGCCCAGAAAATGAGTTCCTCGAATCCGAACTTCTCTTCCGCGGACTTGATCGATTCAATGATCTCGTCAGGTGTCCCGACAAAGTATGCGGCCGGATTGAGATCGCGGTAGTCGGTCAACGCCTGTCCGTGAGTATCCGCATCTCCAGCATCGGAGAACCACTTCCGGTAACCGTTGAATTGGTAGAGGAGAGACTCCCCCGCCAGCTCCCACGCCTTCTCGTGAGATTCCGCGGCAAAAATCACCCGATTCGTGGCCAACTGCGGACGCCCCGGACCTTGATAATCCTGAAGGTAGGCGTCATAGATGTCGCGACCCGCTCCCGAATCCGGCATAAATCGACACCCGTACTTCGCCGCCCGCCGTGATGCGGCCACGGAGTTTCCCCCGACCCACAGAGGTGGTCCTCCGGGCTGGTAGGGCGGTGGCGCCACGATGACGTCGTCAAACGAGAAGTGTTCGGACTGGTAGGAGAAACGCTCACCCTTCCACGCCAACTGGAGAAGCTCAATGGCTTCGTCCGTACGTCGACCCCGCTCGGCTTTGGGCACTCCCAACACTCGAAACTCTTCTGGACGGTATCCCGGTGCGATTCCCAACTCCAATCGCCCCCTCGAGAGTTGATCGATGAAGGCCATATCCTCCGCCAATCGCAGGGGGTGGTGAAGGGGGGCGAGGAGAACGGCCGTCCCCAGTTTCACGTGAGACGTCCGGGCCGCCAACACCGCCAACATCGGAGCAAGAGCCGGAAGATACCCCTCCTCCAAGAAGTGATGTTCCGACACCCAAATGGAGTCGAATCCCCACGACTCGGCCATGACGGCTTGATCAATCAATCCCTCGTAGAGATCCGCCCAGGGCATTCGGTACTCCGGCGGATTCCGAAAGTCGTACCAGACCCCCAACTTCGTCATTTCGCCACCTCAATGAGCACCTTCACGTCGCCCGCCCCAGGAGTGACGAGACTGTCAAAGCCCTTAGTGACGACGTCGTCCAGGGAGATAACCGACGACACCACTCGATCCACCGGCCAACGACCCGTGGCCACGAGATCGATGACTCGCGGAAAGTCGAAGACCGGATAGCACCATGTGCCCGACAACGTCACGTCCTTCACCGCGAGCGCCTCCGCCGAGACTGTCGCCGGAACCACGTGGAGAGCCGTTTGGACCACGTTGCCACCCGGCTTGACCGAGGCAATACAGGTGTTGAGCGCCGCTTCCTTGCCCGCACACTCCATGGCGAGATCGACGCCCCGCCCCTCCGTCACTCGTGACACGACGGCCGCCACGTCATCCGTCATTGGATTGACGGGAATAATCTCCCCCAATCCCTCGCCCAGGGTGGACGCGCGTTCCAATCGCACGCCATCAGCCTCCGAGACGATGACTCGTCGGGCACCACTCGCCAGCGCGTACATCGTGGCCAAGGAACCAATGGGACCCGCCCCCGTCACGAGGACCGTCTGACCGGGCCGAAGCTGCCCGCGGTCAATTCCGTACGCGGCGACCGCCGCCGGCTCGATGAGAGCTGCCTGCAAGGGAGTGACGTTGGCCGGAACTTTTACCAGCTGACTCGCCTTCACCACGGCGTACGTGGCCAACCCACCCCACGCATCGGAAAGGCCCGTGCACGCCATCGTGCGACAAAGGTGATTGGCCCCGCGCACACACTGGTCGCACGTCCCACAAAACACCAGCGGCATGATGGCGCAGAGGTCCCCCACCTGAACGTTGGTCACTCCGGGACCGACACGCTCCACGTACGCCGAAAACTCGTGTCCCAGAATCTGGGGAGCTCGAGATCCGTTGAGAGGGTGCGGCTCCGTAGGTATGACGATGGGACCATGGGTGTACTCGTGCAGGTCCGTGCCGCATATGCCACAGAATTGCGGCCGCACCAGCACCTCACCCTCGCGCACGTCCTCCGGTGGATTAATGCTGTCGACCGTTATCTTGCCCCGGTCGTGAAACACCGCTGCTTTCATTGCTGCCTCTCTCTCAAGTTGTGTCACCGCAGGGGTGGGCGATGCGCCAAATAGTGCGCAATACCCGCCTGAACATCTTCTGG
>JAGXAY010000163.1 GCA_018971385.1 Acidobacteriota bacterium
CGCTCATCACTCTCGATCCCTTGAGCGCGTGGGACGCCCGGCGCTGGCGCCAGGTGAAGCGGGCGGGATTCTCCGACCGCCAGATCGCCGCCCTTCACTACACGAGTGCGCAGGAGGTGCGCCAGTGGCGGCGAGACCTCGGCGTCGTCACCCGCTTTAAGACGGTCGACACCTGCGCCGCCGAGTTCGACGCCCACACGCCCTACCACTACTCGACCTACGACGACGAGGGGGAGGTGCGTCCCTCGGCGAAGGACCGCGTCATCATTCTCGGCTCGGGACCCAACCGTATCGGGCAAGGAATCGAGTTCGACTACTGCTGCGTTCACGCGGCGACGACACTGCGCGCCCTCGGCTACGAGACGGTCATGGTCAACTGCAACCCCGAGACGGTCTCGACCGACTACTCGACCTCCGACCGGCTGTACTTCGAACCCCTCACCCCCGACGACCTCGCCGAAATCATCGAGGCCGAACGGGAGGCCTGCGTCGACGGCGCCCGGATCGCGGGCGTCATCGTCTCCCTCGGGGGTCAAACCCCCCTCAAACTCGCCTCGAGCCTCGACGCCGACGTGGTCCTTGGCACCCCGGTCGCCTCCATCGATGCCGCCGAGGATCGGGAACTCTGGGCCGAAATCTGTCGTCGGGTGGGACTCGCCCAACCGCCCGGGGGCACGGCCGTCAATCTCGCGGGGGCTCGCGCCATCGTCGAGCGGGTCGGTTTTCCCGTCCTCGTGCGTCCGAGTTACGTGCTCGGCGGCCGCGCCATGGAGATTGTCGACGACGACGTGGCGCTCGAGAGAGTGATGACGGACCTCACGAGTGCGCACGGTTCGCTCGCGCGAGAGGGCGGGGTCTCCCAGTCACGGCCCATCCTCATCGACCGCTTTCTCGACGACGCCATCGAGGTGGACGTCGACGCCATCCGCGACGCGAGCGGGGACGTCTACGTCGCCGGGGTTATGGAGCACGTCGAAGAGGCCGGGGTGCACTCGGGGGACTCGGCCTGCGCCCTGCCCCCGGTCTCGCTCTCGGCCGAGGTCGTCACCCGACTGGAGGAGGCCACGTCCGCCATCGCTGAGGCGCTCGGGGTGGTCGGTCTGCTCAACGTGCAGTTTGCGGTGAAGGACGAGCAGATCTACGTCATCGAGGCGAATCCTCGGGCGTCGCGCACCGTTCCCTTCGTCGCGAAGGCGACCGGGGTGCCGGTCGCGCGGGCGGCCGTGGAGGTCATGGTGGGTCGACGACTCGCCGACCTTCGCGCGGAGGGCGTCGTACCTGAGGTTCGACCCACCCGCGAACTCGTCGCGGTGAAGGAGGCGGTGCTTCCCTTCTCGCGCTTCCCCAGTGTCGACACCGTGCTCGGTCCCGAGATGCGCTCCACGGGCGAGGTGATGGGCACCGGGGAGAGCTTCGGCATCGCCTTCGCTAAAGCCCAATTGGCGGCCGGGAGTCGCCTGCCCGACACGGGCCGGGTCTTTCTCTCGCTCGCCGACGACGACAAGGCCGCCGGCGTCGTCATCGCCCGGGACCTCGTCGGCCTCGGATTTCAGCTCGCCGCTACCGCCGGCACGGCCCGGGCGCTGCGCGCGGCCGAGGTCGAGGTGGAGATCGAGGTCGGCAAGATCACCGAGGGCGGGATTACCGCCGTCGAACTGATCGCGTCGGGTCAGGTTCAGATGGTGATCAACACTCCCTCGGGGGGAAGTGCCCGCCGCGACGGATCGGCCATTCGTACGACGTCGACAGTTCACGCGGTGCCCTGTCTCACGACGTTGCGCGCGGCGGCGGCCGCGGTGCGCGGTATCGCCGACACCCGCCGCTCGGGCTGGCGCATCTCGACGCTGCAGGAGAACCGGTGAGCCTCGCGACCCGGGTGGGGGACGTGAATCTGCCCTCCTTCGTGATGACCGCCGCCGGTACCGCCGGCTACGGGGACGAGTTGGCCGGCTACGGTGACCTCGGTGACCTCGGGGCGCTCGTCACGAAGTCCCTCGCCCACTTCGCTCACGAGGGTAACCCCGCGCCCCGCGTGGTCGCCGAGGGTGCGGACATGCTGAACTCGGTCGGACTGGCCGGTCCGGGCATCGAGGCGTG
>JAGXAY010000164.1 GCA_018971385.1 Acidobacteriota bacterium
GAGGCCCCGTTCGAAGGCCCCGCTCGAAATCGCCGCGGCCCTGGCAGTGTCGACGACGTCTAGTCCGCAGAGGAGACCGTTACCCCGCACGCTGTAGCGTCCGGATCCGAACTCTTCAGCCATGACCGACAGAGCGTTACGTACTCGCACGCCCTTTTCCGAGGTGGACTTCTCCAACTCCTCGTCTCGCCAGTAAGTCTCGAGCATCGCGGTGCTGGTTGCGAACGCCAGGTTGTTACCGCGGAAAGTACCGGTGAACTCACCAGGACGCCAGGTGTCGAGGGATCGGCGAACGAGGTTGAGGGCCATCGGGAGACCCAAGCCCGAGATGGACTTCGAGACGCAAATGATGTCGGGGTCGAGCGCCGAACCCTCAAAGGAGAAGAATGCCCCCGTGCGTCCTACGCCCGCCTGAATTTCGTCGGCAATGACGACGACACCGTGGCGAGTGGCCGCCTCACGCACCGCACTGAGGTACGCCGGGTCGAACGGGCGAGCTCCACCTTCACCTTGCGTGGGTTCGATGATGATGGCGCCGAAGCGCTCGCCGTCGACTCCGTGTCGAAGCGTGGTCTCGAGGAGCTCGAGGTCCTGCTCCGTGACGTGCTCGACGTAGGGGAGAGCAACGAAGTCTCCGATATGAGCACTCGTTTCACGACCCGCCATCGAGTGGGAGATGGACGCCGCGCGGTAACTCATCCCGTGATAGCCGCCCGCAAATCCGAGGACTCCCCGGTGACCCGTCACGCGTTGAGCCAACTGGAGAGCGGCTTCTACAGCGGTCGCGCCAGTGGGTCCCACGGTTTGGATCACCATGTCGAGCTCGCGGGGGGCGAGCAACACCTCGTTCATCGTGTCCAGAAACCGACGCTTCTCCGGCGTGAACGTGTCGAGGCTGTGAAGAATCTTCCCGGAACGCAGGTGCTCAATAGCGACGTCAACGAAAACGGGATTGTTGTGTCCGTACGACAGCGCCCCGGCTCCCGCGAAAAAGTCGATGTACTCACGCCCATCTTCATCCCACAACGAGGTGCCGGCACCATGGGTAAACACTGTCGGCCATCGCCGGCAGTAGTAGCGGACATTGGACTCGAGGTGCTCGAAGGCGTTCATCTCGGGATCCTTTCGTTGAGGAGCTGGGTTGTGTGAAGTTGTTATCGCTCAAGTGGGTAGGGACAGGAAAAATCAACACTACTACTTCGCAGTCGTGACTGTGCGTAGCGCGGTCAGCCTAGGCACCCGCACGGTACGGTGAAGAGGCGCACGGTGAGAAGAGTGTGACGGAGGGGGAAAATGTTGGCTCCAACGTGGACAGGGAGACGTCGGTGAAGCCACCGCGCGTGCGCCAATCTCGAACCATCGTGCGAGTGGGCCTGGTGATGATGGTGGTGGTACTTGTCATCTGGGGCTTGTTGCAACGCCACCATTCTCCGAGTGGCGCCCCGGCCTCCCCCACGGTGAACCAACTTCTCTCGGCCGAGCTGACTCTCAACTCGGCGTACGCGACGGGGAACTCCCGAGTGGCCTACTCCTTCATTGACCCCCCGACCCGTCTCGACATCTCCTACGCGAACTACGCCACGGATCGAGTGTCGTGCCCTCCCCCCGGAGGGGCGTCGACCGTGGAGGGTGCCGTCGCTCTCAGGGGAGGGTGGTGGGCGGTGAGATATCGTGACTCGGGGGTCACGCTTGTCGACTACTGGCGCGCCATTGACGGGCACTGGCGGTTCTCCCTGCTTCGGTCGAATCCCCGTGACGCGGCGCTCTACCAACTCACACCCTCCGCGTACGCCCGCGCGACGGGATGCACCGGTTAGAACTTAGGAACGAACCAGTCGCCGATCGGGGATGACCCACCAGGTGGCGAGAATGACGTCACCCGCGTACCCCACGAAGGGGTTCATAATCGCGAGAATGACCACCACGAGGGCCCACACGGTCGAGATGATGCCCTTGAGGTCGTAACCGATGGCGCGCACGACGTCGGGGTTGTGATGGTTGGCCCGAACGATGGAGCGTGACAGTAGCGCGTAGGTCGTCGCACAGAGGAAGTAGGTCATAGCGTAGGTCGTCGAGGACCAGGTGCTACCGGG
>JAGXAY010000165.1 GCA_018971385.1 Acidobacteriota bacterium
GGTGGAGGGTTGGTGGTTCTGAATCGCGAGAGCGCCCTCGATGAGACACTTGACGATGGGGCCAGCCACCGTGGCGCCGTAGTCGTAACTAGCCTGGAAGGGCACCGCCACCGCGACCGCCACGGTGGGGTGAGAGGCGGGCGCGAGGGCGATCATCCAGTCGTTGGTGTTCTGGGCCGCGTTGCCCACCTGGGCCGTACCGGTCTTCGCTCCGACTTGATCTTGGGGCAAGAAGCCCACGCCGGACGCCGTTCCGTTCGTAACGACGCCCACCATCAAACTCTTTGTGAAGTTCGCCTCGGAGGTCGTGACCGGGTGGAGCCACTGCGTGGGCGTGTAACGCTGGATGATTTTGCCGTCCGGTCCGACAATGCTCGCCATGAGGTGGGGGGTCATGATGGAACCGCCGTCGGCGACTCCAGCCGCCACCAGGGCCATCTGAAGTGCGGTGGCCTGCACGTTTCCCTGGCCAATGGAGGAGTAGGCGAGGAACGGCAGGTTGTAGGTAAAGGAGGAGACTGGGGGGAACTTGGAGGGCACTTCGTAGGGCATGTCGATCGGAATCCGGGAGTTAAACCCGAACGCGTTCGCCATTTTCGCGAGGCTCGGAGCCCCGAGGTCGAGGCCGAGCAGGGCGTAGCCCTGGTCGCACGAGGCCGGAAGCATCTGAACGACCGTGCCCCCACAGTAGGAGTTGGCGTCGTTATGGAGGAGCGTGGTTGATCCCGGGAGAGTCGTGTACGCCGCGACCGGGTAGTACTTCGTGAGCAGCGAGGGCTTATAGACCTCGGCGGCCGACGTTGTCACGATCTTGAAGGTCGAGCCCGGCGGGAAGGTCTGGTCGAGCGCGACGAGACCGAGTGGGGGGAATCCGTCCTTGTCCGGCGCGATGCCCTTGGCGTAGGCCGCCGCCTCCACCGCTCCCGAGGTGGAAGTGAAGGGGGCGGGATTAAACGTGGGGTTGGAATAGAGACCGAGGACGCTCCCCGTTCGGGGGTCGAGGACGACCGCCGCGCCGTCTCGCCCGGCGAGTCCCACCTGAGCGATTCGCTGCAGTTCGGGGTAGAGGGTGAGGTTCACGTTGTCGGTTCCCTGAAGTGGCGAGAGCACCTGGGCGTAGTTCGCGGGCGCCAGGTTGTGAGGAACGAGGTCGGCGTTGTACTGCTGTTCCAGTCCCCAGAGACCGTGATAGAGGCTGACCCAACCCACTTCACCCGCCGTCAGACTTCCGAGAGGGTAGATCCTCTGGTAGGGGCTCGCGCTCGCGTGGGTCGCGACGGACTGAGCGAGAATCTGCCCATCAGCCGCAATGATCTCACCTCGATCGCTCGAGGCGACGTACCCACTCGGACCGGGGTTCAGTGGTGAAGCGTCGAGGGCCGAGGCGTGGAAGAACTGCACGTAACTCGCCTGACCCACAATGACCGCAAAGAGTAGAAGCACGAAACTCGCGAGAAACGCCAATCGTCGAGACACCTCAGCCCCCTTTCGCCACGGTGGTTGACGTCGAGGACGTCGTTGTTGAGGTTGATGACGTGGACGTCGAGGTGGACGTGGAGCCAGTCGACGATCCCGGGCCGGTGGTCTTCGAGCCGGGCGACTGATGGTAGAGGTACTCGGCGTACGAGAGGGCCGCCGCCGCCGAGGGCTCCGAGATGGTCTGGGCCAAGTTCTGCTGGTCGGCCAGTCGTAGGTCCTTCGTCAGGTAGGGGGTAGTGACGAGAATCTTGGGTTGGTACCAGAGAACTCCTCCGGGCTGACCTTCGACGACCACCACGTGACCGTTCTTCGCGGCGAGGTAGTAGGAGGAGTAGGCGTACCAGTGGAGAATGAGTACAAAGCCGGCTCCGACACCGAGGAGCACGAGCACCGCCGCCACACTGCGCATAGTCACCCGACGTCGGGGGCGTCGACTCGTCACCGGTGTGGGCGAGGCGTCCACCGTGTCCGGTGCGGCGTCGGGGGTGCGCGACATCGTGGTGTTCCACGAGTGGGAGGGTTCGTCCGTCTCCGTGAACTCCACGAGAACGACCGAAATGTTGTCGCGGCCCCCCGCGTACTTCGCC
>JAGXAY010000050.1 GCA_018971385.1 Acidobacteriota bacterium
CAGTCGTACTCCTTCACGATGAGTTCCTGGGCCACGTCGACGAGACGACGGGTCAGGTATCCCGAGTCGGCGGTGCGCAGGGCGGTGTCGCCCAGACCCTTTCGAGTTCCGTGGGTCGAGATGAAGTACTCCAGCACCGAGAGGCCTTCGCGGAAGGACGACTTAATCGGTCGAGGAATCATCTCACCGCGCGGGTTGGAGACGAGGCCCTTCATCGCCGCAATCTGGCGAATCTGGGACGAGTTACCACGGGCGCCCGAGTCGACCATCATCCGAATCGGGTTGATGGGCTGTTCGTTCATCGCCCGTTCGGTGGCGTCACCAACCTCCTTGTTGGCGTTGGTCCAGATCTCAATCTCCTGCTGGCGGCGCTCGTCGTCAACGATGACTCCGCGGCGGTAGTTAAGTTCGACCTTCGCGGCCTGCTCCTCGTACTTGTTAAGGATTTCCGCCTTCTGGGACGTCGTGACGACGTCGTCGATGGAGATGGTGAGACCGGACTTGGTGGCGTAACGGAACCCGAGGTTCTTGATGGCATCCAGGGACTCGGCCACGACCTGACGGTCGTAGTTGGCCGACACGGCCTCCACGATGGACCCGACGGAGGTGGCGTTCTTACTGATCAACTCGTTGACGAACCGGAATCCGGCCGGCAACGCCTCGTTGAAGAGCACCCGACCCGCCGTGGTGACGAGACGACGGGAGGCCCCCGTTATCTCCACACCCGCCTCGGCGAGGCGCTCGTCGAGACCCGTACCGGGGACCGGACGAATCTCGATCGGGGTGCGCAGCGAGAGGGACTTGTCCTCCAGGGCGTTCTCGATCTCGAAGACGTGACGAAAGACGCGGGGGCTCTCCGACTCCTCTTCCGCCGGCAACGTCAAGTAGTACGCCCCGAAGACCATGTCCTGAGCCGGCTCCGTGATGGGACGACCCGTCGCCGGAGTGAAGATGTTGTTCGTCGACAGCATCAAGATGCGCGCCTCGGCTTGCGCTTCGGCGCTCAAGGGGACGTGTACGGCCATCTGGTCACCGTCGAAGTCGGCGTTGAACGCCTTGCACACGAGGGGGTGAATCTGAATTGCCTTACCGTCCACCAGAATGGGCTCGAACGCCTGAATTCCGAGTCGGTGGAGGGTCGGCGCGCGGTTCAGCAGCACCGGGTGCTCGCGGATGACCTCTTCGAGAACGTCCCAGACGACCGACTTACGGCGTTCCACCATGCGCTTCGCGCTCTTGATGTTCTGCGCGGCCTGGGTCTCGATCAGGCGCTTCATGACGAAGGGCTTGAAGAGTTCGAGGGCCATCATTTTCGGCAGACCACACTGGTGCAACTTGAGCTGGGGGCCGACAACGATGACGGAACGACCGGAGTAGTCGACGCGCTTACCCAGCAAGTTCTGACGGAAACGACCCTGCTTACCCTTCAGCATGTCCGAGAGGGACTTGAGGGGGCGCCCGGACTGACCAGCGACGGGACGGCCACGTCGGCCGTTGTCGAAGAGGGCGTCCACGGCCTCTTGCAGCATGCGCTTTTCGTTGTTCACGATGATGTCGGGAGCACCGAGGTCGAGCAGACGCTTGAGGCGGTTATTGCGGTTAATCACGCGGCGGTAGAGGTCGTTCAAGTCGGAGGTCGCGAAACGACCACCGTCGAGCTGCACCATCGGACGCAGGTCCGGCGGGATCACCGGCACGGCCTCGAGAATCATCGCCGACGGGTCGTTCAGGCGGTGTCCGTGCGCGTCGCGGCGGTTGAAGGACTGCACGATGGCGAGGCGCTTCAGGAACTTGGCGTGACGCTGCGCCGAGAGGGGCTTGCGGCCGTCCTTGGCGTCAATCATCTCGCGCATGACGCGCTCTTCCTCGTCGAGATCCATCCGGTTAATCAACTGGATGATGGCGTCGGCCCCCATACCGCCTTCGAAGTACTCGCCGTAGCGGAACTCGACTTCGCGGTAGAGTACTTCGTCCTCGATGATCTGACGGGAGTGCAAACCCTCGAAGGTCTCGTAGGCGCGCTGGGCCAGGTCCCGCTCATCGGCGTAACGAGCCTTAACGACGTCCAGTTCCTTCTCGGCGTTGCGCTGTAGGGTCCGCAGTTCGGACTCCTTCGCCCCTTCGGCCTCGAGCTTGGCGGCACGGGCTTCGAGGTCGGTCAGCTTGGTCTCAATGGACTTCGCCTCTCGCTCGCTGATTTCGGTGAGTTCCTCGCTGAGGGCTTGACGCAGTTCGGCGAGGTCCTCGTGACGTCGCTCGACGTCGACGTGGGTCACCATGTGGGCGGCGAAGTAGATGACCTTCTCCAACTGCTTAGCCTTCAGCTCCTCCTTCGGGGCGGTGCCCATGAGGAGGTAGGCCAACCAGGAACGGGTCCCGCGCAGGTACCAGATGTGCACCACGGGGGCGGACAGCTGAATGTGACCCATGCGCTCGCGGCGCACCTTGTCTGAGGTCACCTCGACACCACAGCGCTCGCACACGATGCCCTTAAAGCGCACCCGCTTGTACTTACCGCACGCGCACTCCCACGCCTTCTGCGGTCCAAAAATCTTTTCGCAGAAGAGGCCGTCCTTTTCCGGACGCAGAGTTCGGTAGTTGATGGTCTCGGGCTTCTTCACTTCTCCCGACGACCAGCTCCGAATGTTGGAGGCGGTGGCCAGGCCGATGCTCAACTCATTGAACTGATTGACGTCGAGCGGGCTCATGACAACTTCCTTTCCGCGGCGCGGCGCGCGTCTTCCTCGTCGGAGCCCCGTTCGGGTCGCGAGATGTCGATACCGAGTTCACGCGTCACCGAGAAGAAGTCCTCCTCGGTATCGGCGAGGTCCACGTGGGCCCCCACCTTGTCGCGCACTTCGACGTTGAGACACAGGGACTGCATCTCCTTGATGAGAACCTTAAAGGACTCGGGAATACCGGGCTCGGGCAGGTTTTGACCCTTCACGATGGACTCGTAGGCCCGCTCGCGTCCCTTCATGTCGTCCGACTTCACAGTCAGCAACTCCTGGAGGGCGTAGGCGGCACCGTACGCCTCGAGCGCCCACACCTCCATCTCACCGAATCGCTGTCCACCGAACTGGGCCTTGCCACCGAGGGGCTGGGCCGTGATCATGGAGTACGGACCGGTCGAGCGCGCGTGAATCTTGTCGTCGACCATGTGGGCCAACTTCAAGATGTACGCGTAACCCACGGAGATGGGGTTGTCGTAGGGTTCACCGGTTCGACCGTTATAGAGAACGGCCTTGCCGTCGTTAGCCTCGGAGAGCAGTCGCTTGCCGTTTCGGCCGTCCGGGTTCAGGCGCTCGAAGGTCTGCTGAATCGTGGGTTTGCCCTTCGCTCGCTCCACCTCGTCCCAGTGGGCCCCGTCGAAGGACGGCGTCGCCACGTAGACCGCGGGCTCGACGCGGGGCCGCGTCTTGCGGAAGGGACGATCGGGACGAGCCTGGTCGTCGTGACCCGACGTTCCGGCGAGGGGGGACGTCTCGACGCCCGCCCACCCGTGCCGTGCGGCGTAACCCAAGTGACTCTCGAGCACCTGGCCTACGTTCATACGACTCGGAACACCGAGCGGGGAGAGAATGATGTCGACCGGCGTACCGTCGGCGAGGAACGGCATGTCCTCCTCGGGCAGAATCTTCGAGATAACACCCTTGTTGCCGTGTCGTCCGGCCAACTTGTCACCCTCGGAAATCTTGCGCTTCTGGGCAACGTAGACCTTCACCAACTGGTTTACGCCGGGCTGCATCTCGTGGTCCTCGTCCCGGTTGTACACCTTGACGTCAATGACCTTGCCCGACTCACCGTGGGGAACCTTCAGGGACGTGTCACGCACCTCGCGCGCCTTCTCACCGAAGATGGCGCGCAGGAGGCGCTCTTCGGGAGACTGCTCCGTCTCACCCTTCGGGGTGACCTTACCCACGAGAATGTCGCCGGGCTCCACCTCAGCCCCGATACGCACGATACCGAGATCGTCGAGGTCGGCCAAGATGTCGTCGGGGAGGTTCGGAATGTCCCGAGTAATCTCCTCGGCGCCGAGCTTGGTGTCGCGAGCGTCAATCTCGTACTCCTTCACGTGGATGGAGGTCAAGACGTCGTCACGGACCAGGCGCTCACTCAGGATGATGGCGTCCTCGAAGTTGTACCCTTCCCACGGCATGTAGGCCACGAGGAGGTTCTTACCGAGCGCCAACTCACCGTGGCTGGTCGAGGTGCCGTCGGCCAGCAAGTCACCGGCCTCTACGACCTCGCCACCCACCACCAACGGCTTCTGGTTGATGGAGGTGTCCTGGTTGGACCGGCGGAACTTGTTGAGGTTGTAAGTCTTCTTGCCGAGGAGCGTACCGTAACGGTCGGTCTCACCCTTGTCGTACTCGACGACGATGCGGTCTCCCGACACCTGACGCACGACTCCACGGCCTTCCGCGAGAACCACGTCACCGGAGTCGAGCGCAGCGCGCAACTCCATGCCGGTGCCCACGAAGGGGGCCTCGGGCATGATGAGCGGCACGGCCTGCTTCTGCATGTTCGCTCCCATGAGGGCGCGCTGGGCGTCGTCGTGCTCGACGAAGGGGATGAGCGAGGTCGCCACGGAGATGACCTGCTTAGTGGAGACGTCCATCAACTCCACTTCTTCGGGTCGCACGAAGTCGATCTCCGACGTAGTCGACGAGGAACGGTTCGAACCACCCACGCGCAGACCGGTACCCGTCGGCCCGCGACGCACGAGCACGCGCTCGGCGTTCATGCGACCGTCTTCGTCGATGTCGGTGTTGGCCTGAGCGATAACGAAACGCTCTTCCTCGTCGGCGGTGAGGTAGCGGATCTCACCGGTCACCCGACCGTTCTCGACCACGCGGTAGGGCGTCTGAATGAAGCCGTACTCGTTGATCTGGGCGTAGTTCGCGAGGTACCCGATAAGTCCGACGTTCGGACCTTCGGGCGTCTCGATGGGACACATACGTCCGTAGTGGGAGGAGTGCACGTCACGAACCTCGAGGCCCGCACGCTCCCGTGAGAGACCCCCCGGTCCGAGCGCCGAGAGACGACGCTTGTGGGTCAACCCGGAAAGGGGGTTGTTCTGGTCCATGAACTGACTCAACTGGGAGGTCGCGAAGAACTCCTTGATGGCCGACATCACCGGACGGATGTTGATCAGGGTCTGGGGAGCGATCGCCTCCACGTCCTGGGTGTTCATCCGCTCACGCACGACGCGCTCCATGCGGGTGAGACCGGTACGCAGCGCGTTCTGAATCAACTCACCGACCGAGCGAATGCGTCGGTTGGCGAAGTGGTCCTGGTCGTCGATGTGGTACGTCGTGTCCTTCGCCGTGCGGTCCCGGGCCAGGTTGAGTAGGTAGGTCGCCGTCGCCAGCACCTCGGCCTTCGAGAGCACGTGCAGGCCCTCGTGAGGACGCTCGAGCAGGTCGCCGAAGAGTTCGACGTTCTTCGCTACCTCGTCACCGAGCTTGCGGTCCAACTTGTACCGTCCCACCGCGGAGAGGTCGTAACGCTTGTCGGAGAAGAAGGCACCCTCGAAGTACTGACGGGCGGCCTCGATGGTCTGCACTTCACCCGGGCGGGCCCGTCGGTAGATCTCGAGCCACGCGGTCTCCTGAGACGCCCGAGCGGCACTCTCGGGGGTGTCGTCGTAGCCGAACTTCTCCATGTGCTTGACGATTTCGGCCTTGGCCTTCTTCCAGTCGGAGAGGTACTGGTCCTCGAGGAAATCGAAATGCTGCACGAACTTCTCGAAGAAGCCCTCGTCCATCGCGGTGTCAAGAGCGCGTAGCAGCGTGAAGATGGAGATGCGACGCTTACGCGCGATGCGGGCACCGGCCGTCGCGGCCTTGTTGCGCTTCTCTTCGAGGTCGACCTGGAGCCACTCACCTCGGCTCGGGTGAATCGTGCCCTCGAAGGCGACTTTCTCGTCCTTGCCGGGCTGAAAGAGCACGCCCGGCGAGCGCACGAGCTGCGACACGACCACTCGCTCGGTGCCGTTGATGATGAAGGTTCCCTGCTCGGTCATGATGGGGAAGTCCCCCATGAACACGGTCTGCTCCTTGATTTCGCCGGTCTCGGCATTCAAGAAACGGGCCCGGACGAAGATTGGCTGGGAGTAGGTGGTGGCGCGCTGACGGCACTCCTCCACCGAGAACTTCGGCGGGCTCTTCAGATCCGGGTCGTTCGGGTCGAACTCCAGCTCGAGGGAGAGTCGACCGGTGAAGTCGGTGATGGGCGACAACGCCCGGAAGGCCTCGCTCAACCCCTCCTGCATGAACAGGTCGAAACTCCGACGCTGAATGTCGAGGAGATTGGGTAGGGGGTGGGCCTCACCCAGGGCCGAAAAATTAAAGCGTTCGGGGCTTGTGGACCGAGACGTCAACGGTCATTCCTCCGTAAAAGTGGGTGGTTTCGGCAATGCGCCACGATCCGGGGTCCGATTCGCGTCAGGGGACGGCAAAACGAGGCTCAGGGGCGTGGGTCTTTCAACACTAGTGCCCGCGAGCGTGGTTACGCAAGAGGAGATGCCGACGCACCTCACCCAGGGCTCACGATAGGCACCCGGTGTCACCCGGGTCAAGACCCGGACGCGGGGGCCCCGGACTACTCCGAGGCCCCCGCCGGGGTGTACTACTTCAGTTCGACGGTGGCGCCAGCGGCCTCGAGGGCAGCCTTGGCCTTCTCCGCGTCGGCCTTCGAGGCCTTTTCCAGCACGGGCTTCGGAGCGCCGTCCACGAGGTCCTTGGCCTCCTTGAGGCCCAGGTTGGTCAGAGCGCGAACTTCCTTGATGACGGCGATCTTCTTGTCGCCACCCTCAACGAGGATGACGTCGAAGTCGCTCTTCTCCTCTTCGGCCTCGGCCGGCGCACCTGCGCCACCCGCCGGAACGGCCATGACCGCCGCGGGGGCCGCCGCGGTCACACCGAACTTCTCTTCAAATTCCTTCAGCAGCTCGCTCAACTCGATCACCGACAGTTCGGCGATTCCGTCGAGAATCTGCTCCTTGGTCAGGCTTCCCGCCATGTTGATTCCTTTCTCTTCCTTGTCGTTCCCGTGAGGCGACGGCGATTACTCGGCCGGCTCGCTCGCGACATCCTCGGATGCCTCGGGGGTCGCCTCCGTCGGGGCCTCGGCCTCGACATCGGTCTCGTCGGTCACGGCCGGGGCCGCGACCTCACCGCTCGCCTCTTCCTCGACCGAGCTCGCGGGCAGCGGTGAGCCACCCTTCTGCTCGAGCAGGGCTGAGAGGCCGTAAGCGAGATTTTGGGGCACGGCCTTCATGAGGCCCGCCAGGTTGCGCAGCGGCGCGGCGAGAGCGCCGGCGAACATCGAGAGAAGCACGTCACGGCTCGGCAGGTCAGCCAGAGCGGCCACGTCGGCCGGCGTGAGGGACTTGCCGTCGAGAACGCCACCCTTCACCACAAGTTTCGGAGAGGCCTTGGCGAGGTCTCGCAGGGCCTTGGCGACCGCGGACACGTCACCCTTCACGAAGGCAATCGCCGTGGGCCCCTCGAGGAACTCCCCCATGGGTTCCACGGAGGTACCCGAGATAGCGCGGCGAACCAACGTGTTCTTGAAGACCTTGTAGTCGGCACCGAGGGTGCGCAGCTGGCGACGAACGGCGGAGATTTCCGCCACGGTCAACCCGCGGTACTCGGTAACGAGGGCCGTCGTGGTCTCGTCGACGCGCGCTTTGACGTCGTCAATCGCGGCAACCTTGCCGGGGCGAATCTTGCTCATCGTGACTCCTTTACCGGGAACCGCCCGGACACGGGCCGGAGACACGAAGGAACGAGTCACGGGACTCGTCACCTCGTCAGGCGGACTCGAAAGTCACTTACGGGGCGAACCCCACCGGATGTCTTCGGCGAATAATCGAACTGTGGCGCGAGGCGCGCCGACTCACACTAGTGAGTCTCACCCCCGCGCGTCAAAAGCTAGGCACCCACCAGGGTCTCGTCGAGGTCCCGAGTCCGGGCCGGATCAATCTTCACTCCGGGGCCCATCGTGGAGGACACCGTAATCGAGAGGACGTAGCGCCCCTTCGAACTGGCGGGCTTCACGCGGGTCAACTCGTCAATCACGGCGTGAACGTTACGGGCCAGGTCTTCTCGTGAGAAGCTCACCTTGCCGACGCCCAACTGGACGTTACCGACCTTGTCGGTGCGGTACTCCACGCGACCGCCCTTGAACTCGGTCACGGCGCGGGCCACGTCCATGGTGACCGTTCCCGTCTTGGGGTTCGGCATCAAACCACGCGGACCGAGAACGCGACCAAGAGATCCCACCTGGCCCATGAGGTCCGGCGTCGCGATGGCGATATCGAAGTCCAGGAACCCTCCGGCGACACGCGCCACGAGGTCGTCGGCTCCCACCACGTCGGCTCCCGCGTCGCGAGCAGCCTGCGCCGCCTCACCCGCCGCGAACACCACGACCCGGTTGGTCTTGCCCGTTCCCGCGGGCAACGAGAGGGTGCCGCGGACAATCTGGTCGGCCTTACGGGGATCGACGCCGAGACGAACGGCCAGTTCGACGGTTTCGTCGAACTTGGCGCTCGCCAAGGACTTCACCTGGTCGATGGCGTCGTTGACGCTCAGCAGCGCCTCCCGGTCGACCTGAGCCAGCGCCCCGCGGTAGTTCTTTCCGTGCTTCATCTCTTCTTCTCCTAGCCGACCACCGAGATGCCCATGGAGCGGGCCGTACCAACGACCTGCAACTTGGCCTGCTCCAGGTCGTCCGTGTTCAAATCCTTCAACTTGGTCGAGGCGATCTCCTCGACCTGGGACATCGTGACCGAGGCCACGGTCTCGCGCCCCGCAATCTTCGATCCCTTGTCGACACCCGCCGCCTGGCGCAACAGCACCGGCGTGGGAGGAGTCTTCAGCACGAAGGTGAAGGTGCGGTCCTCGTAGATCGAGATCTCGACCGGGATAACGGTCCCCTTCATCGACTCAGTCGCTGCGTTGTACTGCTTGCAGAACTCCATGGTCTGGATACCGTGCGGTCCGAGGGCGGTACCGACCGGGGGCGCCGGCGTGGCGGCTCCCGCCTGCAACTGAATCTTGACGACGGCGTTGATTTTCTTAGCCATGAGTGTCTCCTAACGCGTTCTAGAGCTTCGTAATCTGGGTGAAGTCGAGTTCGACCGGGGTCTCGCGACCGAAGATGTCCACGAGGACCTTGACCTTCATCTGGTCGTCGTTGATCTCGGCAACGTGACCGGAGAAGGTCGCGAAAGGACCGGTCTTGATCTGCACCGTGTCGTTGATCTCGAACTCGTGAGTGGGCGTACGCCGCTTGACCTGGGGTTGCTCGACGCCCTCGACCACCGGCCGAATGATGTTGTCCACCTCGCGGCGAGTTAACGCGGTCGGCCGGGTCTTCTCCGCTCCCACGAAGCCGGTGACTCCGGGGGTCGAACCAATGACGTAGAAAATCTCCGGGTCCGGCTCGCAGCGCACGAGGAGGTAACTCGGAAACATGCGCTTCGAGACGGTGACTTTCTTGCCCGACTTGAACTCCGTCACGTCCTCTTCGGGCAAGTAAATCTCGTAAATTTGGTCACTCAGCTCGCGCGACTTAATGATGTTCTGTAGAGCGCTGATGACCTTTTTTTCGTGGCCGGCGAAGGTGTGCACGATGTACCAGCGACCGGGACGGTCAAAGGCGCTCTCGATGTCGGGCTCGGCCGTCTCCTCGGCGTCGAGAATCTCGACCTCGAGGGAAGTGTCGACCGTGTCGTCGGTGTCGTGAAGGGTGGAGTCACTCATAGGTACCTACTTCTGAAAGAGAAACTCGACGAACTTGGAAAACGCGTAACTAAGACCGAAAATCAGGGCAGTCATGAAGACCAGTACTCCGGCGACGATGGTGGTGTAGTTCACGGTCTGGTCCCGGGTGGGCCAGCCCACCTGACGCATCTCCTCGCGAACCTGCTCGAAGAACTGCGCGGGGGAGGTACGAGGACCGCGACCCTGAGCGATGTCGGCCGCGGCGGCGCGACGGGAGGAGCCCTCGCCCACCTGGCCCTGGCGGCCCATCTTTCGCTTCTGTTCGCGGTTCATCGTCGTTCTTTCGTCTACCTCTCCGGCACCCGCCAGAGCCTCGAGCAGGGCAGGAGGGACTCGAACCCCCAACCCCCGGTTTTGGAGACCGGTGCTCTACCAATTGAGCCACTGCCCTCTGTTTGGCACGCGGGGCCGAACCCAGGGAGGAACAGCCTACCACCCGCCAGGTAGGGGTACTAGCGGGTCTCCTTGTGGGTCGTGTGACGACGCTCCCAGCGGCAGTACTTCTTCATCTCGATGCGCTCGCGGTCGTTGAGCTTGTTCTTCATCGTGATGTAGTTGCGCCGCTTGCACTCCTCACACGCCAGGGTCACCTGGACTCGCTTCTCGTTCTTCGCCATGATTCTCCTTCATACCCGCCTTGGTACTGCTCGATTCGGTCGCCCGAACCCGCCTGGTAGCGGCGGCGGGAGTCGAACCCGCGACACCACGATTATGAGCCGTGTGCTCTAACCACCTGAGCTACGCCGCCTGGCGAGCCCTCTGTCGGGATTGAACCGACGACCCCTTCCTTACCATGGAAGTGCTCTACCACTGAGCT
>JAGXAY010000166.1 GCA_018971385.1 Acidobacteriota bacterium
CGCGGCGAAGGTTTTGCCCATCTCCGACGTCATCAGGTGGGCAATGACGGGGATCTCACTCTCGATGAGTTCGGCGGCGCGAACGAGCAACGTCGCCCGCTCGGCCATCGTCAATCGTCGAAAGTCGTCGAAGGCTCGCGCGGCTCGGGCGAGCGCGGCGTCCACTTGGGTGGTGTCGTGGGTTTCGTAGCGGTCGTTGACCTCGTTGGTGGCCGGATTTATGGAGACGAAGGGCATGCCCCTAGTCTGCCAGCCCCATCACCGGTGCCGCCGGGCGCGGACCCATCACGTGAAAGAACTTCGGGCGAAATAGTTTCACTCCGCCCCACCACACCAGGAGGGCGGCGGCGGCCCCGTACTCGACACCCCGTACTCCGAGAAGGTGGGTCAGGGCGGACTGAGCCAGGGCGCCCAGAGGGTAGAAGACCGAGAGGGAGAGGGTGTAGAGCGAAAGAATTCGGGACCGCGTGGCCTCGGGGGCGTGGAGCTGCACCGCGGTATTCAGCCCCGTCATGACCGCTACGTAGGCACCCCCCAAAACGAAAAGGCTGGCGAGCGCGACGGCGAGGGTGGGGCTCGCCGCGTACGCCCCCAGACTGAGGGCGCTCACGATTCCCGCTCCGGTGAGGACGACGACTCGCGAGGTTCGTCGGGCGAGAACCGGGGCCACGAGTGCGGCGATCACGGCGCCGACGCCCTGGGAGGTCACCAACCACGACGTGCCGGTGCGACCGGCGTGAAGAACCTGTACCGCCATCGCCGGAACGAGCGAGATGAAGGGACTCAGTACGAGACCCACCCCGGCGACGGCCAGAATCGGATTTCGACACCCCGGCGTCTCCCACATCGAACGGGCTCCTTCGCCGAGTTCCGCCCACACGCGAATAGGTGTCGTGACTCGGGGGCGGGCCGGAGCGCGAACGAATTGAAAGGCGATGACCACCGCAACGAAGGAAGCGGCGTTCAGGGCAAAACTCCACCCGTAGGACCCGAGCGAGAGTGCGAGAGCAGCCGCCACGGGACCGAAGACTCGACCCAGATTGAACTGCGCGGAGGATAACGACACGGCCGCGAGGACTTCGTCGCGGTCAACGAGGTCGCGCAAGAGAGACTGCCAGGCGGCCCAGGAGGCTGATCCGCAGAGCCCTTCGACGAGAGCGAGCAACGTGGCGAGAAGTGGTGTGAGGTGATGGGTGAGAGCGAGGGCCGCCAGGGCGCTCGCCTCGAGGGCCATCGCCACGTTATTCACCTGAATCCAACGCTGACGAGGGTAGCGTTCCGCAATCACCCCGCCGAGGGGCGAACCAATGAGGGCCGGCATCCACGCCGCCATCGTCACCGCCCCCAACCACACGGGGTCATGAGTTCGCTCGATGAGGTAGACACCGAGGGCGACACTCTGCATCCACCCTCCGATAGAGGAGATGAAGTTGGAGCCAAGGGCTAGGGCGAAACTGCGGTGACGAAGCGGACGCAGTGACGAAAAACCCACCTCGTCAGGCTACTGGTGAGTTACGCCTCCCCCTCCGGGGTTCCCGATCGGTGTCGCCAGATCCACACCGACACGAGAGCCACCAGAGCGCCCAGCACGGACAGTGTCGCGCGAGCGCTGCGGGGCTCACCGGAGTCGTTGTCACTCATGTGCTGAGTGTAGGCCGAGACGCCACGAGGCGCCGGGGACGAGCCCCGGCGCCTCGGACGAGTTCTCAGGAACTTAGGCAGCCTGGCTGGCCAGCTCCACCTCAAGCTCGAGGACAATCTTGTGGCTCACGACGGCGGTGCCGTTTTCGAGGACGCCCTCGAAGTTGACACCGAAGTCGCGACGGTCGATCTCGGTGCGGGCTTCGAAACCGGCCACCTGGACGCCGGGCTGCATCGACGCGCCAGCGCCGGTGAACTCGAGGTCGAAAGTGACCGACTTGGTCACGCCACGAATGGTGAGGTCACCCGTCAGGGCGTACTCGTTGTCGCCCTTCGGGCTCACCGAGGTCGACACGAAGGTGATCTGCGGGTGGTTGGTGGCGTCGAGGAAGTCAGCCGACTGGAGGTGAC
>JAGXAY010000167.1 GCA_018971385.1 Acidobacteriota bacterium
CCCGTCCTGCGCTCCTGGCGGCACATCTTTTCGAGTGGTGGCGCCATCTTTAGTGCGCTCAAAATCACCCTGGATACGGTGGGAGCGGCGTACCGAGCGATGTTCACCGGATCGGTGATTAGCCCCAACCTGTTGTGGCACTCCCTCTCCACCGGTCACGGTTGGTCGGCAACCTTGACCCCACTGTCCGAGACCCTGACCTACGCCACCCCACTCCTGATCGCCTCCATTGGTGTCGGCATCGCCTTTCAAACCGGTATTTTCAATATCGGAGCCAACGGACAGGCCATCATGGGGGGAATTGGTGGCGCCGCGGTGGGATCGATGATTCACGTCCCGATGATTCTCCACCTGCCCCTGACACTCATCGCCGGCATCCTCGGTGGCGTAATTGTCGGGCTGGTTCCCGGTCTCTTAAAGGCCTACACCGGGGCCCACGAGGTCATCGTCACCCTGATGTTCAACTACGTGGTTGCGGCGTTTTTGATTTTTGCGGTGCTCTCTACACCTCTCCAGCAGCCGGGACAGAGCAACGACATCTCTCGGACCATTGATGGGAGCGCCCAGTTGCCCCCTCTCTTCGGAGTCTCCTCCGGTCTGCGGGTGAGTTACGGCATCTTCGTTGCCGCCGCGGTCGTCGTTTTTGCGTGGTGGTTCCTCGAGCGATCCAGCCTCGGATTCGAATTTCGCGTCACGGGGCAAAATCCCCAGGCCGCCCGGGCTTCGGGTATTAACGCGAGGTTCGTCATCATCGCCGTCTTCTGCGTATCGGGTGGCCTCGCCGGTTTGGCGGGGACGGTGCAGATGCAGAGCACGACTCACATGGTGGATGGTGGATTCCTCATTGGTAACGCCGGCATTGGCTTTACCGCCATTACGGTGGCCCTGCTCGGTCGAAACAAGCCCGTCGGAACTATGTGGGGGGCTCTCCTCTTCGCTGCTCTCGGGGTGGGAGGACGAGCCATGCAGGCGGCGACGGGAATTCCTCTCGACCTAGCCACGATTATTCAGAGTTTTGTGGTGCTTCTGGTGGCGACACCGGTCATGATCACCGAGATTTTCCGTTTGCGCAACGTTGAAACCCAGCGCGTTCAGCTCGCCACTCAAGGATGGGGTTCGTGAGCACCGTCGTGAGCCAACAACCCACCGTGCACCACCGGGATCGTCGTGTCACCACCATTGGCGGTCTCATGGTCGCACTAGGGCTCTTTATCGCCGTGGCCTTCGGCCTCGTGGTTCCGAGTTGGGCGCATTCGCAATTGACGTTCAACCCCATCAATTCAGCGGTTCACGCCCCGTGGCACCTGGGCGCCCTGACGTTGGAGACTCGCTGGAGCGACACCCTGCTGGGCGTCTTCGCCATGGTCCTTGGTGTTGAGGTCATACTTCGCCAACCTCGCCGAGCACTCAGTCGATTTGGCGGCGTCTCCATCCTCTTCTTGCTCGCGCTGCTCCTGTGGTCCAGTCGAACGAGTGGTCCCGCGTCGGTCAACTTCGTTGACTTAACTGCCGTGCTCGTCGGTTCCTCGTCACTCGCGATGGTCCTCATTTACGGGGCGCTGTCGGGAGTCATGTGTGAGCGCGCGGGTGTCGTCAATATCGCCATCGAAGGCCAATTCATAGCCGGAGCATTTCTCGGGTCGATGATTGAATCGACTACGAACAACTTTTGGTTGGCCACGGTTGCCGGTGCACTCGCCGGGGCCCTGCTCGGATGGATTTTGGCGTTTCTCGCTCTCCGGTACATGAGCGACCAGATCATCGTGGGCGTGGTGATTGTGACCCTCTTGTCATCGTTGTCGAGTTACCTCAATCTCCAAGTCCTCACGCCGTACCCGCAATACAACCTGGGAAATTTGGCCCCCAACCTGGCGATTCCACTCCTGTACAAAATCCCCATTCTGGGTCCCGTGCTGTTCAACCAGACCGGCTTTTTCTACTTGGCCATCATCCTGATTGCCCTCATTAGTTTTGGGCTGTTCCGCACTCGATGGGGCCTTCGAGTGCGTGCCGTAGGGGAGCATCCGAA
>JAGXAY010000168.1 GCA_018971385.1 Acidobacteriota bacterium
GGTCCCGCATCCAACATCGAGGACTCTCAGCGACGTTCGGGGCAGGATAATGTCCCACAACTGGTCGGGGTACCGGGGCCGAACTCGGTGGTACACCTCAGCGCGGGCGCCAAACGATTCCGCTCGCTGGCGATCGTCAAAGACCATCCTGTGAGTTTTCCACACTGGCGCCGTTTAACGTTTGCAGGTGTTAATCCCCACCAGGCGATACAGGGGGCAAAAGCCCACCGCCGCGGTGATCAGGGCGAGGGCCGCTACTAGCCACCACACCACCGACCACGCACCGCCGGTAGCCACCGCGGCGATGACGGCCACGACGCCAATCACCGTACGTAGGATTCGATCGAGTGAACCTTCGTTCTTCATGAGAACCTCCTCTACTCGTTTCTAATATACCCCTGGGGGTATACTGCTCGACCGGGCCGAAAGTCCTCACTTGGCCAACCGGGGCATTCATTGCCGCCCTGAGTAGACTGGTCCTCTCGCCCCCGTAGCTCAGCGGATAGAGCACCGGCCTCCGGAGCCGGGTGCGCAGGTTCGAGTCCTGCCGGGGGCACTTTTGTGATGTCTCACGACATAGGAGACACTGTGTCAGCACATCGTAGACATCAAGTTGGCTGATTGGGGCTGATGGTTCTTGGTGGGATCCAGTTCGAGGTGACGGATGAGTTCACCCTCGGGCCCCTCCTCCCCGTGACGTAGCGCCGGTGGCTCCCCGCGCCCGGTATCGACCTGGAGAATCGGGAAATCGTTGAAAAAGTTCGGCCGGATCAGGCTGTGTGAAATCCCAGGTCATGAGTGGTTTCCGAAGAAATAACCCGGCGCATTCTGAGCAGGAGCGGTCAACGGCGGCCAGACGCAACGATCGGCGCGTAGTCATCCCGCCCCTGCGCACTTTCCGGCATCACCCGCGCCCTCGCCGCCGACTCTGGTCGGGTGATGAGCGACGCCGACTCTCTGGTCCGGCACGCCTCTGGCGCAGGCACTCCCGCCGCGCGCACAACTCGGAATCGTCCCGCTCGGCCGTGGGCAGCGCACCGGACGTGCCGTTCTGCGCTGGTAGACCAGTGACGATGAGGGACCCTTATGGCGCGATATTCGATGGTGAAGCGCGAGAGATGCTCCCCGACACCTCACGTACCTGGCGACCGTCGAGGTAGCTCGGAACGAGTTGATTTCCGCCGATAACGTGTCCCCGATGGCCCCGGGCGACGCTAGAGACAGAATCGACAAGGGTCCGAGAGGACGTCGTCTCTGTTGGACGTTGCTCGATCGACTCCATCCCGATCCGGTCTCGTCGCCTTTCTGGAGAGCCGTTTCCCAGCCTGAGCCGGACCTGCTGCTGCGGGTGCTCGAGGAGGCCCTCCCGGCAGTCGACTTCGCCACTCTGAGCGATCCCGCGAACGAGGAATTGCTCCTCGAGTGCGTTGCCGACGCCGTCGACCGAGCGCGCTACTGGCAGGAGCCCGACGAGATGGACGTGGCGCTCGCCGATCCGCGGCTCTCTGCCGCGCTGGCACCGGTCGCAGCACGCATTACCGCGTCGCCCGCAGCGAGGTGGTGGTCGGCCGGGCTCGAGCTTTCGAGCCAGGTCTTCGTCGAAAGGGCGGAAAGGAGCGTCGAGGCGGTTCCCGTCTTCCAGGGCGCTCGGGACGTCCTCGAGGTCTGGCGGGAGCAGGTGACCGGTCCCGGCACGCGCCACCGGGGGCACTGGGTGGGCGGCCCGTGGTGGTCCACACCGCAGTGGGGGGTGCTCGCGAAGGATCTCGAACGCTACGGACCGCATCCACCGGTCGTGGCCGCCACGACGCAGTCGCGGCCGGGACTTGGTGCGATCGGGTTGCTACTCGAAGAGGACGCGCACGGAGACTCGTCGGCGCGGTGTTGGCCGGTGCGCCCGAGCAGGCCCGTGCGGGTCTTCGAGATCGACGGCGCGGACGAATGGATCGAACTTTCCTCGACCTACGGCATCGACGTCACGGGCAAAAGGATTGCTCACTGGTCGATTGCGACCG
>JAGXAY010000169.1 GCA_018971385.1 Acidobacteriota bacterium
AAAACTCGTGACGAGGCGTCGCGACGAGGGCCCACGTCCCCTCGATGAGACCCTTTCGTCCTTGGCCAAGCGAGTGCGACGAGTCAATCTCACCGAACTCGAGTCGGTGCGTGTCGTGTGGAGCGATGTCGTTCCGAAGGTTCTCGCTGACAGGTGTTTACCGGTTCTACTCAAAGCCGGGACCCTGGTTGTAGAGGTACCGAACGGCGCGTTCGCGCAGCGCGTGCGAGAAGATTCGTCAGAGATTGTTCGCGAACTCCATCGCCGTGGTTTTCTTCAGGTTGTGGATATTTCTGCGGTGGTTGGCGCCACTGGGAATCCTGGGAAGAACCAGAATGAGACACCCAGTCCGGTAGACTAAAGAGACGAAAAAGCTGCCTTCCTAAGGGAGGTTCAGGCTCATTTCGGGGCGCGAAAGGAATACTCCGTGGCTGAGAAGTCCAAGGGGTCGGCGAGCTACGGTGCTCGCGACATTACCGTTTTGGAAGGGCTGGAACCCGTCCGGGTTCGTCCGGGTATGTACATCGGATCGACGGGATCGGCCGGACTACACCACCTAATTTGGGAGATCGTTGATAACGCTGTCGACGAGGCGATGGCGGGATACTGCACCCGCATCGACGTGACAATTATGAAAGACGGTAGTTGCCGGGTGGTTGATGACGGACGGGGCATTCCTGTGGACGAGCACCCCCAGTATCCCGGTAAGTCGGCGGCGGAAGTGGTGTACACGGTTCTTCACGCCGGTGGAAAATTCGGAGGGGAGGGGTACAAGGTTTCCGGTGGTCTCCACGGCGTAGGCGCCTCAGTGGTGAACGCCCTCTCCACCTCATTGGTCGTCGAAGTTGATAGGGGGAATCAGCGCCACCGTTTGGAGTTTGCGGACGGCGGCAAACCTCAGGGTCCAATGACGATTGTGGGGCCTGCGCCCAAGGGCCGTACCGGAACGACGGTGACGTTTACTCCTGACCCCAGCATCTTTGATGACGTTGATTTTCGAGCCCAAACGGTGACCGAACGTCTGCAGATCATGGCATTTCTTAACCGGGGTCTCGAAATCCGATTTGAAGACGAACGTCCCGGACGCGAGGCGAAGGAGGACTTTAAGTACAGCGGCGGGATTGTTGACTACGTCCGTCACCTGAACAGTTCCAAAGAGTCGCTCTTTCGCAAGGTGGGATTCTTTGAACAGTCTGAAGAAAACCAAGAAGTCGAGATTGCGTTCCAGTGGAACACGGGGTACTACGAAAGTATTCACTCCTTCGCCAACGGAATTTCCACTATCGAAGGGGGTATGCACGAAGAGGGATTCCGAAAAGCCCTCACAAACGTGATGAATCGCTACGCCCGAAAGCGAAATCTCCTTAAAGAAAAAGAAGACAACCTCCTAGGTGAGGACATTCGTGAGGGTTTGACCGCCATCGTGTCGGTTCGACTGTCTGTGCCTCAGTTTGAGGGACAAACCAAGGGAAAGTTGGGCAACGTTTCCATTCGTTCCCTGGTTGAACGGGCGACCAACGAGAAGTTGGCAGAGTGGCTGGAAGAGAATCCTCGCGAAGGCGGGCAGATCGTCGCGAAGGCTATTCAGGCGTCACGAGCTCGTCAAGCCGCTCGACAAGCTCGGGACCTAACGCGGCGCAAGAGCGCCCTCGATGGCGCAGGACTTCCCGGAAAGTTGGTGGACTGCTCTTCGCGTGACCCGCGAGAGTGCGAGCTGTTCATTGTGGAGGGTAACTCAGCGGGGGGGTCGGCGAAGGACGCCCGCAACCCCAAGTACCAAGCGATACTTCCCATTCGAGGCAAGATTCTGAACGTCGAGAAGGCGCGAACGGACAAGATTCTAAAGAACGCCGAGATTCAGGCTCTGGTGTCCGCCATTGGTGCGGGGGTGGAAGCGGATTTCGACGTCAGCAAGATCCGATACCACAAAATCATCCTGCTGGCGGACGCCGACGTCGACGGAAGTCACATTCGCACACTGCTCCTCACCTTTTTCTTCCGACAGATGACCGAC
>JAGXAY010000170.1 GCA_018971385.1 Acidobacteriota bacterium
CTCGCGCGTCGTCGGACGGAATGACTCCGAGCTCGGCGAGCGCTTCGGCCGCCAGAATCTCCACGTCCAGCATGGCGTCGAAACGTTGGACGTCCGAGAACAATGCGGCCATGTCACGCGGGGCGTATCGGGGAATCATGCCTACTCCTCCTGTTCGCGAGCGATATCGGAACGAACTACACGACCGGCGAACTGAATTTTCTCGACGGCGCCGTACGCCCGACGTCGGGCCTCAGCCACTGACGTGGCTCGGGCGCTCACCGCCAGTACGCGACCCCCGTTCGTCTCGAAGCGACCGTCGGTTCGGCGGCGAGTGCCCGCGTGAAAGACGACCACGCCCTCCATCGGCTCGGCGAGTTGACCGTCCGGACCCAGTCCGTCGATCACGTCACCCGTCTCGGGCGCCTCGGGATATCCCCTCGACGCCAGGACCACCGTCACCGCCGCTCCCGGAGTACTGACGGGAGCCGACGTGAGACGTCCCCGAGCGCAGTCCTCCACCACCCCGAGGAGCTGGGATTCGTACAGCCTTACCAACGATTCGGTCTCCGGGTCACCGAAGCGGACGTTGTATTCCAAGAGATACGGGCCCGCGGCGGTCACCATCACTCCCGCGTAAAGGACACCCCGATAGTCCACGCCGCGGCGAGCCAGCTCACGAAGAGTTGGGGTCACCATGGTCTCCATGACTACCGGAACGACATCGTCTAACTCGGGGACCGGACAGTACGCACCCATGCCACCCGTATTGGGGCCAGTGTCGCCCTCGCCGACCCGCTTAAAGTCTTGCGCCGTCGCGAGAGGCCACGCTCGCTCGCCGTCCACTAACACCATGACGGAACATTCGACTCCCGACAGACCCTCCTCGAGAACAACCCGACGACCGGCATCACCAAAGGCGGTGCCACTCAGTTTCTCCCGTACGTCATTCAGAGCCTCTTCCACGTTCGCAGTGACGAGGACGCCCTTACCAGCGGCCAGACCATCGGTTTTGACCACGTAGGGCGGACGAGTCGACTGGAAAAACTCCCGAGCTGACGTCTCGTCGCTCACCACGCAGTACCGGGCCGTCGGCACGCCGGCCGCGGCCAGAAAATCCTTCATGAACGCTTTCGAACCCTCGAGCTGGGCCCCGTCGGCTCCTGGTCCGAGGACGGCTACTCCTCGACCACGTAACGCGTCGGCGAGGCCCTCCACAAGGGGCGCCTCCGGACCGATAACCACGAGGTCGGGCTCGAGTTCGAGCGCCGACGCGGACGACGTACGGAGGCCCTGGGCCGCCATGCCGTCATTACCGGGGGTGACCACAACGTCGGCTTCACGAGAGAGGACCCACGCCAGAGCGTGCTCGCGCGCGCCCGAGCCCACGACGACGACTCGAGTCACGAGGGCGTCACGAACTGCTCACGCCCCGGACCAATTCCCACGACGGTGATCGCCACGCCCACCGTGTCCTCCAAGAATCGGACGTAGTTTTTGGCTGCGTCGGGAAGATGAGAGAAAGACGAGGCTTCGGTGATGTCCGTCGTCCAACCCGGGAGTGTCTCGTAGATCGGGGTCACGTCGTGAAGAACGGACTGGTGATACGGCGGATAGTCGTAGCGCACGCCGTCGGCCTCGTAGGCCACGCACACTTTGATCTCGTCCACGGTGTCGAGGACGTCCAACTTAGTGAGCGCGAGACTGGTCAGTGAGTTGAGACGTCGAGCTTGGCGAGCCATGACGGCGTCGAACCACCCCACGCGACGCTGGCGACCGGTGTTGGTGCCAAACTCGTGCCCCCGAGTCACGAGGAGATCAGCCAACTCGCCATCGAGCTCCGTGGGGAACGGTCCGGCACCCACTCTCGTGACGTAGGCCTTCGCAATGCCCACGATGCTGTCGATGTCGCGCGGACCGAGTCCGGATCCCACGCACGCGCCACCGGCCACCGGATTGGAGGACGTCACGAAGGGGTACGTTCCGTGATCGAGGTCAAGAAATGTTGCCTGCGCACCCTC
>JAGXAY010000171.1 GCA_018971385.1 Acidobacteriota bacterium
GTAGACCATCAAAAGCCCCCGAATGCGGCCATTGATAAGAAGAGGGACGCCACCGAGCGAGCGGTAGCCGACGCGAGCGGCGAACTCGCGCCAGGGGGCCATCGAGTCATCACGGCGAATATCGTTCGAAAATCGCGCCATGCCTGATCTCAGGGTTTGGCCCGCGATTCCCATCCCGGAGTTGTCTAGTCGAGAGGAGATCCGTAACTGGGTGAGGTATTCCCGGGCGCCGAGGCCGGCCCACGCGAGGGGGTGAACCTCGCCGGATGACGCGTCGAGTTCGCCAATCCAGCACATCAGAAATCCGCCCAGCTCTACCACGATGCGGGTGGCCGCGTCGACCAACTGTTGACGAGTGGTAGCCCGGAAGACGACTTCATTGGTTTCGGCGAGCACCCCCGCGAGGCGCCGTTGGCGGCGCAGTTGATCGAGCAAGTTGCGGAGGGCTCGCTCATTCGCGTGGCGTTGCGTGGAGTCGGTGAAAACTACCGTGATGCCGTGAGAGGAAGGGAAGATGTGGCCGGAAAGCCATCGTCCCGCGGGCGCGAAGTACTCCTCGAACTCCACGACTTCCCGCGATGCCGCGGCCTTTTCGAGGAGGCGCGCGAGTGGTGAGGTAGCTTCAGCGGGGTTGAGCGTCCACAGTCGTGTTCCGAGCATTTGCTCTCGTTCGGCCCCGAGTATCAGAGACGCAGCTCGATTGACGGCAACGTAGCGCCATTCGTCGTCGAAGACGACGATTCCATCACTGACTCGGTCAATGATGGTGGAGTCAAAATCGGTGCTCGTTGGTCACCTCCGGACTCACTCTCGACGTCTTCGTACAGTACAGCAGACTCTCGAGAAGGCGAAGTGAAATTTCATCGTTCTCATCAGGGTGAACTACGCCGTCTTTTGCGAACACGGTGTCGGCGTTGCCAAAGTGTCATGAACATTTCCCGAGTCAGTCGACATACTCACCTACACTGGGATTAGTCACGCCATCCCCCCGATGCTCGATCGAAGGAGAGCCCCGCCGTGAAAGTTTCTTTGTCTCGTCGTACGTCACGTCTCGTCACCTTGGTGGCGGTCCCGGCGGTCGTGTTGACCAGTATTTCCGTCGCGAGCGCCTCCGCCTGGCGTAGTCACACGCAGTCCTCGTCCCACGCGGCGCACGCCATCGTCGACACGTCGACGTTGCGAGTTCGCCAGGTACCCGGTGGTGGAACGTTCTACGATGCGAAGACCGGAAAACCCTTTATTCCCCGCGGAGCGGACTACATTCGTGTCGCTCAGAACGCGCTGCACTCCACGTTCGTGAACTACAACGGGGCGGAGGCGACGCGGGCCATGGTGGCGATGCACAAGGACGGTTACAACGTCATCCGCGTCTATCTGCCCTACTACGCCATCGCCTCGACGACGTCGCAAACCCTTAATACCGCGGTGATTGCCCACGTCGCGGACTTCCTTCGTCGCGCTAATGCTGCTCAAATCAAGGTTCTCCTGACGAGTGACGGTTTGCCCAGCTCTCCCGCGTGGACACCGGCTCCGCTCGCCCAGTCAGTGGACCCGAACAGCAACGTCTTTAACCCCTCAGAGCTAGCTCTCGCGAAGGTCCAGGTGAGGGATCTCTTCACCGGTTTGGCGGCGGACAAAGCTCCACTCAACGCCCTCTTCGGCTACGAACTTCAGAATGAGCAGGATTTCGCCTACTCCCTCATGCCCTTCGAGGTTCCCTCCACCAAGGTGGTGACCGTGAGCGCCGTGACCTCCAAGGGGCTCGGAGCGAGTTCACAGTTCACCATTAATCCTGACGGCTCCGTCACCGCGGTGACGACCGGACAGGGTGGCGCTGTTCCGGCCGTGGGGAAGGTGAGTCCTACGTATCGAGCCGACGAGGTCTACGTGGGATGGTCAAAGCCCTCGACGAGCGTGAAAATCACGGGGTACCGAGTGTCGGTGAGTTTCTCTAGCCCCTACACCAGCCAACACGCCGGTTCTCAGGTGTGC
>JAGXAY010000051.1 GCA_018971385.1 Acidobacteriota bacterium
AGCGGGCCGGGGTCCTCCGCGCCCTCCTCCACGACGCCGCCGATCCCGTCCTCGCTCGGACGCTCCTCCAAACACTGCTTCCCGGAACCACCACGGTCTGTCGCCAACTTCACTTCGGTCGCGGCGCGGTCGACGATCCGAGTGAAGCCCTCGCGACGGCGTGGGCTCTTCTCCACGATCTCATTCGAGACTGGGCCGGACAGGACCGCCCCTACGCCGGCCCCGACCTACTCTCGGCGTTGCGGGGTCGACTTCGCCGCTACATCATCACCTGGCGACTCGGTGAGACGCTCGCCCTCGACGACTCCCTCGCCGACGAGGATACGGGGGACCCCTGGAGCTCCCTGGCTCGCGAAGTCGCCACCGATAACTCCCCACTGGCGCGGGCCGCGTGGGCCAGAGCCAGCGAAGGGGTCAGTTGGGAGGACGTCGCTCAACGCCTGGGGGCGAGTCCCGCCGACGCCGAAGAACAGGTCCGGGCCTGGATCTCAACCCATCTCGCGGCGTGAGTCGGGGTGAAGCACCTCGGCGAGAGGGCGTATTCTTCGACGATGGCTGGTCGGCTCGTCCAACGAAGCGCCCCTCTCCTGATGTGGTCGAGTCCCCTGCTGCTGCTCGTCATCGTCTTCGCGATGCACCCCCACCCGGTGGCACCCCGTACGGCGGCGTCCACGTCATCGCACCCGTCGAGAACGCCACCGTCCCACCCACCGCCCACGACTCGGCCACCGGTTACGGCCGGAGCAACCTCGACCACCAGTACGAGTACGACCACTACCTCCAGTACGACGAGTACCACGAGCACGACCAGTACGACTTCGACGACGGCCACAACTTCGATCCACGCCACTCGTCCGCCCGTCACGACGACGCTCCCCTCACCCGTCGTCAACTCAAAGTCGTCCTCGACCAGCGCGAGCGGCTCGAGCGTCCTGCGCGGTCACCTCTCGCCCGCCTCCCCCTTCGTTGTCGTGTCCCTCGGGGGAGCACAGACCTGGACTCTGCGCAGCACGGGAGGTCTTCGCGCGAGTTCGACCTGCGCGTCACGTCCCCCGGGGGTCAACGTGACGTTTCGAACGAATGGTCCGCTGTGCCTCATCACACTGACCGCGTCCTCGCCGGGAAACGTCGCCTGGACTCTCCTTCGTCAATGACCCGACCGACCTCCGCACCCCTCCAGGGCGTCGCCCTGCTGACGTACTTCGCACTCTTGCCCTACGTCATCTGGACGAAGTGGTCACTCGCCTCCCGGGTGTCGCACGGCTGGATCCTCCGAGACGCCCTCAGTGGATTAGCGCTGTTCTGGATCCTCTTCGTCGCTCTCGTCGTCGCCTACCTCCTCCAGATGCGCCACCGACGAAGCGTTCCCCGTAACGGGCTGGCCTGGGTCGCGGGCGGCATTCTCACCCTGTTGCCCTTCCTCCTCTCCTCGAGCGCCGGGGCCCAGACGATCGCCCGCCCCGTCGCCCCAGTGACGGCGTCGGTGTCCGCCCCCGCATCCTCGGTGACCTCCACCCGCCACGGTGACCTCGCCCAACTGCCCCTCGCCCTCCTCGCCGTCTCTCGACGTCGACGACTCTCCGCGCACTCCTCCTCCACCGGCGACTCCGAGGCGGAGGACTTCTCCGACCTCGACCCCCAGTTACTTGCCCGACTGTGCGAAGTCCTGCCGAGTGATCTCGGTGGGGTCGTCGAGGTGGGTGAAGAGATTTCCCTCGTTCCACCCTCCCTGGAGGACGACCCCCTGGTCTGCACCCTCCTGACCTCACCCTCGTCGAGGGGCATCGTGGTCTCCTACGCCCGGCCCGGCGGCGTTCTCCACGTGGACGAACCGGTGAGCGTCTCCTCTCTCGAACGACGCATCCACCCCCTCCACCGAGGTGACGTCGTC
Source organism: Acidobacteriota bacterium (assembly GCA_018971385.1). Classification (GTDB taxonomy): domain Bacteria; phylum Actinomycetota; class Acidimicrobiia; order Acidimicrobiales; family RAAP-2; genus RAAP-2. Next base: position 1,892 of record JAGXAY010000051.1, read on the forward strand.
GTCGTTCACTCCGTCGAGGAGGCGTGGAGAGCCCTCGCGCTTCGCTCCGTGGAGACGCGAGTCGTCGTCGTCCTTCGACCGAGTACCGACCCCGACCTTCTCGCCCGAGTCGTCCGCGTGACGACCGACGCGCCGGCGCCGGCGAAGGATGTGCGCGTGGAGTTACTTCGGCCCCTCCCCCTGGTGAGCGGTCTCGAAGAACCCTTCGTTCCGACGCTGCGCCGACGGTGCGTCGAGATGGTGGCCTACCTCGCCCTTCACCCCGGTGAACCCGTCACCGGAGAGCGACTCCGCACTCGCGTGCTCGCGAACGCCCAGATTGACGCCTCTCGAGCCACCCTCGCCAACACCGCCACCTCCGTCCGACGCAGCCTCGGCGCGCGACACGGCGAGTGGCGTCTCGCCCCGGTGGGCCCGAGTGGCCTCTACGAACTCTCTGGAGTGCAGCTCGACGTCGCCGATTTTCACCTCCTCGTCGCCGAGGCGCGCCGCTCCGAGGAGCCCTACGACCTTCTCGTCCGGGCCCTGCGCCTGGTGCAGGGTGAACCCCTCGCCAGTGTCTTAAAGGGCTACGAGTGGTTCCGCTTCGAGGGGCACCTCGCCCAACTCCAGCGGGAGGGGGAACTCGCGGCCCTCGCCCTCGTCGATCTGGCCCTCGAGCGAGGTCAGCCCGAGGTCGCCCTCTGGGCCCTGCGTCAGGGTCTCCTCATCGATCCCGAGAGCCCCCGACTACTCGAGGAGCTCGAACGGGCGCCTCGACTGAGCCCCCTTCGTTCCCACCCGGAGATCTCCGATCAAGGACGCGAGGTCGCCGGCCGGTGGGCCCTCGAACGGTTCGGGCCACGCCCCGAGGGGCGAGAGAGCCCGGAGTCTTAGGCCAGTTTCGTCGCGATGGCGCCGGCGGAGCGCAGTACGAGTCCGTCCGCGCCGGCCGAGGAGTACTGGTGCGTGGGCCGAGCCGTCGCCTCGCGCACGAGGTCGCTGAGTAGATCCGCGAAACTACGCACCGGGTCGACGAAGAGGTGCTTCGACAACGATCCCGGAATCGTGTTGATCTCGTTGACGTAGGTCTCCGAGTCGTTGGCGAGAAAGTCAATCCGAGCCACGCCACGCACCAGGGCGACGTCCACCAGGGTCCGCGCGGCCGAACGAATGAGGTCGGCCCGGGACTCCGCGAGGACGGCCGGGAGCTCACGGGGGGCCGAGACCATTCCCTCACCTCCGACGTACTTATCGGCGTAGTCCAGTATCTCCGCTCCGCTGGAACGCCGGATGGGTCGTTCGATGGCGGAGAGTTCGACCTCGGGGTAGGTGCGCACAGCAATCTGAAGGTCGTGGAGATCCGCGCGGTAGGGCTCGACCACGCACCCCCGGGACAGGTGAGCGTTCGTGACGAGACGGGCCCGGGCGGTATCGAGGTCGGCGACCACGTCGATACCGATCGAGGATCCACCGAACCGGGGCTTCAGGATGTAGGGCCCCTCGAAGGGCAGGGACGTCGTCTCGCTCGTGAGGAGGGCCCGGGGCAGGCTCGGCAGTCCCGCCGAGGTGACGAGTTGGGCGAAGACCCACTTGTCCATGCCGAGCGCCGCTCCCGCCGCGCTCGGGCCCCCGTAGGGGATGTTCGCGAGGTCGAGCGCTCCCTGAAGAGTTCCGTCTTCTCCCGGACCACCGTGGGTCGCGAGGACGACCGCGTCCAGGTCGAGTCGACGCTCCTTTTGAAAACGGCCGCCGGCGACGACAAAACCGCCCTCGGCGCCGAGACGGAGACTCAGCTCACTGGACCCCGCGGGGACCCCCTCGAGGAAAGCGTCGGCCTCCACGGAGGAGGAAACGAGGTGAAAGGCGTTGGACTTCGACCAGTAGATACCCACCGTGTCGGAGCGACGCGACAACTCGCGCAGGGCCTGGAGCCCGGTGAGAATCGAAATGTCGTGCTCGGGAGACGGACCGCCAAACAGCACACCCAGGGACACAGACCACCTCGTTTATCTCTCGACTCCGCGAAGTATCAAGGGTAGTGGTCCGGGAGGTCGTTGAGGTACAGAACTGCGTCCCCCTCACCCAGTTCAGCCCGAACGCGGGCGACGGCCTCCTCGCGGGTGTCCACCCGACTGGCCTCCGAGCCGTAACCGGCCACGAGCGCGCGGGCGTTCGTGCGCCCGACGCAGATCAACTCCGCCCCCCGTTCCCGCACGCGACGGGCGAAGGCCATGTTCTCCCGGTGCTGCTCGGCACCCAGTTCGACGAGTCCGGGGGTGACGACCCAGCGGCGCCCGGTGACGGGAAGCGACGCGAGAAGGTCGAGGGCCGCCCGAGCGCTCGCCGGATTGGCGTTAAAGGTGTCGTCAATGACCATCACCCCCGAGCCCGCCGTCGCGACGACGGACCGGTTGGCGACGGGACGCAGGCGTCGGAGGCGAGCGGCCATCTCCTCGACGCGCGCCCCCACTTCGAGGGCCGCGGCGATGGCGCAGGCGACGTTGGTGACGTTGACTCCGACGACCCGGGGAGCCCGTTGGGTGGGGTGGCCCGGGACGTCGAGCACCCACTCGTCGCCCTCTTCGCGCACCCGAACGTCGACGTCCTCGCCGGTTCCCGCTCGGACCACTCGACTGGTCAGTCGGCCGGGCCACGTCGCGAGGCGGGGATCGTCGGCGTTCACGATCACGACCCGGGCTTGCGTCGTGATTTCGAACTTCGCTCTCTCGATCACGTCGAGGGAGCCCATCCGCTCCAGGTGCACCGGTCCGATCGCCGTGATGACGGCGATTTCGGGAACGCACCAGGCCGATAACGCCGCGATCTCGCCCGGTCCGTAGGTCCCCATCTCGGCGATGAAGACGCGCGTTCCGTCGGTCAGGTTCTCGTTAATGGCTCTCGAGAGCCCGGCCCGGTTGTTAAAGCTCTTCGGGGTCGCCACCACCGCGCCGTCCCCGGAGAGAAGGTCGTAGAGGTGGTTCTTCGTGGAGGTCTTGCCGTAGGAACCGGTGATCGCCACCACCCGGGGATGCACCTGGTCGAGCCGGCGCCGGGCTTGTTCGACGAAGCGCCCCGCCCGAGAGTTTTCGAGGGGAGCGAGGACCCGGGCCGCGAGATCGAGAGTGAGGGGCACCGTCCAGACGGCGAGTGACCCTCCCCACCACTCACGGTGGGCCGCGACTCCGAGCACCACCACGAGCAACGAACCGACGGTTCCCCCGGCCGCCACGGTCCCGAGGCGGCGCGTCCACACCAGGGGCGATGTTCGACCCCGTAGTCCGAGGCCCCACGGACAGGTCGCTCCGTAGAGGGCACTCACCGCGACGACGAGGGGCAGGGTGCCCGAGAGAAGCGTGACGAGAAAGATCACGAACAACACGAGGGACGGGGTGACGGGTCGACCGGGGGTGCGAGAGCGGGCCGAACGAACTTGGGGAGCGCTCCAGCGGCCGAGAAACCGGGCGAGGGAGGAGGCTTCGTAGTGTTCTCGCTGAAGCACTCGCAGCCACCTCAGCATCTGTCCCGCCCAGCCGAGGCCGAGCACGAGAACACCCACGAGACGAAGGGCGAGACTCACGCGCCGAGCACCTTCACCAGAGGTTCGAGGAGGGAGTCGGGGGCTTCGCTCGGTAGTAGGTGAGAGACCCCCTCGACTACCTGGAGACGACTTCCGGGGACGAGCTGCTGAGCTCGTCGCGCCACGTCCGGGGACACCACGGTGTCCTTCCCACCCCACACGAGGTCGAGACCAACCCGCAGAGTGCTCAGGTACGCGGAGTACTCCTCGTTCACCACCGTGACGAGCACGTCGCGCATGACCCCACTGGCCGCCCGGTAGTCGGCCGACCCGTAACGCTGGCGGGCTTTTTCGAGTCGAGCGGGCGACACCACCTTCCAGCGGGCGCCGCGACGAAGTAGTCGGTACGCCAAGGGTGACTTAGCGCCCGTCCCGGTGCGCAGCAGGGGCACCCCCGTTAAGACGACGTGGGACACGAGCTCGGGGTAGGTCGCCGCGAGAACGGTCGCCACCCGACCCCCGAAGGAGTGTCCAACGAGGACGCTCGGAGCGCCGCCGAGTTCGCGCAGCAGCGTCGCCACGGTGTCGGCGTACCCGGCCGCGCCGGTCGCGACCGTTGGGGGTGGCGACGCCCCGAATCCGGGGAGGTCGAGAGCGAGAGAGGAGACCCCACGCGCCTGGAGACCCCGAGCGAGGGCCGCGAAGTCCTGGTGGCTGCGCCGCCACCCGTGCAACAACACGACGGCGGGAGGATCGCCGCCGACGAGTTCCCCGAAGACGAGTCCCCCGCGATAGGCCCTCAACACGAGGACCAGGTTACCCAAGGCTCGTGGACTCGCCCGGCGCTCCGGTAGCGTCGACGTCGAGATGGACGCGGACACCCCACCGGACCCCCTACGGGGGCTGACCCCCGAGCAGCGTGAGGCGGTCACCTCGTCCGCCCGCCGACTCGTCGTCCGGGCGAGCGCCGGATCGGGAAAGACCCACGTTCTGACCCTGCGTATCCAGCGTCGTATCGAGAGCGGAGAACTCGAACCGGACCAGATTCTGGCGATGACCTTCACCCGTAAAGCGGGCGACGAACTTCGCCGACGACTGTTGCGGGCCGGTATTCGTGACGTCCGCGCGGGTACCTTCCACCGGGCCGCACTCACGATCGTCTCCCAGTTTCGAAACGACCACGGACTGCGCCCCCTCGTCGTCGAGCCCCAGCGCCGGCGCCTCGTCGGAGCCCTCGTCTCCCAATTACGTGACGCGGGAACGCCCCTCGAGGAGTACCTCCTGCCCCGTCTCGAGGCGGAGCTCAGTTGGGCCCTCTCTCAGGGCCTCGAGGGTGCGGCTTACGCGCGAGCCGTTCGTCACGCTCGTCGCGACGTCCCACTCGGGGCGGCGGGATTCGCGGACTTTATCGATCGCTACGTGGGTCTCTGCCGCGCTCGGGGCGTCCTCGACTTCGACCTACTTCTCCAGGAGGCGATCAGTCTGCTGCGCAGCGAACCCGCGCTCGCCGAGGGTTTTCGTCACCGCACTCGGGCACTCTTCGTGGACGAGACCCAGGATATGAACCCCCTTCAGTTCAGTCTCCTTCGTCACATGGGAGGCGCGGACCCTGACCTCTTCTGCGTCGGCGACCCCCAACAGTCCATCTACGGGTTCAACGGGGCGTCTCCCTCCCTCATGGACGAAATTGGACGTACGTGGCCCGACGTCGTCACTCTCGATCTCACGCGCAACCACCGCTCGACTGCCGCCATCGTCACCGTCGCCTCGACGTTGCTCGACGAGGGGGCGCGCGCTATCACGCCGGCCCGCGAGGGCGGGGAGATTCCCCGCGTTCGCGCCTACGAGAACGACGGGGAGGAGGCCCGCCAGATCGCTCGGTGGCTGTCCCTTCGTCACCACGAGCAAGCCCCCTGGATGAACATGGCGGTACTGTCGCGCACGAACGCCCAACTGGACCTCGTTGCGAGTGCTCTCGAACTGGCCGACATTCCCTTCGAGCGTCGGGGTGCGGAACACTCTCCCGCCTCCGACCTCGTCGCCGAGTGGTCCCGCCAGCCCCGCACGGAGGAACGCGACGCCGTCGCCCTCTCCACCATCCACCGGGCGAAGGGACTGGAGTTCGCGCACGTGGTCGTGATGGGATTTGCCGAAGGGCTTCTCCCCCACTACAACGCCACCACGTCGGAGCAACTCGCCGAAGAACAACGCCTCGCTTACGTCGCCCTCTCCCGCGCCGAGGAGTCCCTCCTCATTACCTGGTCCGCTCGGGGTGAGTCGCGAGTGCGGCGCCCTTCGCGTTTTCTCCCTCCGGTGGAGGCGGCCATCGCCGAGCTCGAATCCCGTAACGCGCCCCTCACGGGGGATCGACGGCGAGCCCGGCTCGCGGCGATTCGTGAGATGCTCGAATCGACCGAAGAACCGAGTTAGTCCGGGGAGGCGAACTCGGCCACGAGCGCCGCGTGATCGGAGGGTTTCTCGCCCTTTCGCGTCTCGCGGTCCACGTAGACGTCCAGGAGACGACTCGCCGACGCGGCGTCGGCGAGGAGGTAGTCGATGCGCAGCCCCCACCCCCGTCGAAAGGAACCTTGGCGGTAGTCCCACCAGGTGTAGAGGGTCTCGTCCGGGTGAAGGAGTCGCGCGAGGTCGTCCACTCCCGCGCGAAGTATCTCCTCGAGGGCCAGACGCTCGGGCGGAGAGACGTGGGTCGAGCCCTCCCATCCCGCGGGGTCCCAACAGTCGAGGTCGCTACGGGCCACGTTGAAGTCGCCGCCCAGAATGAGAGACTCACCCTCGCGCGCGGCGACCTCGTCGCGCAACTTCGCGAGCCACTCCAACTTGTACTGGTAGTGGGGATTGTCGAGGGAGCGTCCGTTCGGGACGTAACAGGAGTAGACCCGGTGAGACCCCACCCGGGCCGAGATCACCCGTGCTTCGGGGTCACCGTCACCGAAACCCCGACGAACGTCGCTCACCTCGTCCCGGGCGAGTATCGCGACCCCGTTCCACTGACCCTGGCCGTAGTGGGCCGAGTCGTAGCCGAGGTCCTGGAGCGCCCGAAAGGGAAACTTCTCGTCGTTCTGCTTCGTCTCTTGCACCACGACGATGTCGGGCTGACGGGTCTCGAGGAACTCTCGCACCCGTTCCCAGCGGGCGGTGAGCGAGTTGACGTTCCAGGTAACGACCTTCACGCGGGACACCTCAGGGGGCGTCGGCGAGCACGAACATCAGGTCGCACTCCACGGCGAGTTGATCGCCCAGGTGGGCGGTCCCGTGACCCTTGCCCGCGCGCGCCGAGAGTCTCGTCATGACGCACTCCAGACGCAGGGTGTCGCCGGGGAGTACTTGGCGTCGAAATCGGGCGTGTTCGACTCCCCCAAAGAGGGGAAGCTTTCCCCGGAATCGCTCGTCGCTCAGAACGGCCACGGCCCCCACTTGGGCGATGGACTCCACCATCAGGACTCCCGGCGTGGTCGGACGACCGGGAAAATGTCCCGGGAAAAACCACTCGTCTCCCGTAAGGGTCCACTCCCCGACGGCGCTTTCGCCGGGGTGAATCTCGAGGAGCCGATCCACGAGAAGGAAGGGTTCGCGGTGGGGAATCCAGTCGCGGGGATCGAGAGAGAGACTCATATCAGGGACACCTCCGCCGTTCGCCGTTCGAGATCGACGCTCACGACCGTAAAGGACCGCTGTTCACCGCGGCGCAACACGTCGCGAGCCCGGGGTGGCGGGGGGCTCGCCAGTCCCGTCTTCGGGGCGTAGCACTCAATTTCGGCGCCGGAGCGGAGCGTGACGTGAACGAGGGCGCCGTGTGAGGTGAAGGCGTGCACGACGGCCGTGACCTTGCTCCCCGGACGGTGGTAGCGAGCGAAGCTACGAAAATCCTCTTCCCCGTTAACCGGAGCTCGGTGACGAGGGGCCGGCTCGGCGACGGGTTCGCTCGCGACCTTCTTCGCGACGCGCTTCGTGGCGGCTTTCTTCACCGGTGGCGTGGTCTCTAGGACCTCGGCGACGGGTTCACTCGCGACCCTCTTCGCGACGCGCTTCGTGGCGGCTTTCTTCACCGGTGGCGTCAGAGTGTCGCCAATCGAGGGCGTCGCGCCCCCGGGCAGCTTCACGACCAACTTGGGTGCCGGCGCGCTCGTCTTCTTCGCCGCATTCGTCGCCCGCTGCGACTTCACGCCTCGTACCGGGAGGCGCGGCGTGAAGATCCACCCCACTCCGCGCACGGGCTTTCCTCCGATGAGTCGCCCTTCATCGAAGAGCCAGGGGTGTTCACCGTGAAACTCCTGGAAGGAGTCGTTACTGAGCACCACGGCACCCGCACGTTCGGCAATCTTGAGAATAAAAGCGTCGCCCCGGCCGACGGCTCCGGCCGGGGGCGTGATCAACTCTCCCGCCACCTCGGCTTCTTTGAAGCGGGCTCGCTCGCTCTCGTCCACGCGATGTTCAAAACTGGCGTCGACCACCACGATGATCTCCGCGTTCGGATCCTCGACCATGTAGGCCCGCACGGCCTCATCGAGTTGCACGAGGGAGGGCAGACTGCGACCTTCGGTCGCGAGGTTCGAACCGTCGACGACGACGTGACGCACGCTCACCGGAGCGCGCGATCGAAGAGGTCGGCGTGCTCGGCGGCGTGCACCAGTCCGGAACCAGTCGCGGGGGAGGCGGACTCGTGGCGGGCGACGTGGCGAACCTGCTTGTCCCGCAGTTGCCGGTGCATCTGTAGGTGCACGAAGGGCCAGGCCCCCATGTTTTCCGGCTCTTCTTGCAACCAAACCACTTCCTGAGCGTTCGGGTAGGTGGCGAGGAGAGCTTCAATGTTCTCCGCCGGCCACGGGTAGAGCTGCTCC
>JAGXAY010000052.1 GCA_018971385.1 Acidobacteriota bacterium
GCCGGACTCATGAACGCCCTCACCCCCCTCTCCACCATCTTCTTTCTCACGCTCGTCTTTCGTGATGAGCGCCTGAGTCGCCACCAGGTCCGCGGGCTAGTGCTCGGACTCTTCGGCGTCCTCGTCGTTCTCGGGGTGTGGCGGGGGCTCGGACGCAGCCCCTGGTGGGCCGTCGGGGCACTTCTCCTCGCGGTGACCTGCTACGGGGTCTCCTTTCCCTTCACCCGGCGCTACCTCACCCCTTTGAAGCTTCCATCAACGTCCATGGCGACCGGCCAGTTGGTCACGGCCACCCTCGTCCTGAGCCCGGCCCTCCTCTGGCACCCCCACCACGGCGGATCTCCGTCGATAGGAGCAGTCCTCGCCGTGATCGCTCTCGGGGCCGGTTCGAGCGGCCTCGCCTACGTCTGGAACTTCCACCTCATCGAGCGGGCCGGCTCGGCCATCGCCTCGACGACGACCTACCTCACTCCAGTCGTCGCCGTCGCTGTGGGAGCGCTCCTCCTCCACGAGCGAGTGACGTGGAACGAGCCAGTCGGAGGAGTTCTCGTGCTGCTCGCCGCAGCCTGGGGTCAAGGGTGGCTCACCCGGAGACGGCGAGTCACCTGACTCGATCGTGACTCGCTCAGAGTCAGGCGATCTCTTGGAACCACCTAGAACCACCTCCTTCGCGCCTCCGAGCGCTCTACCAGAGTCACTTCTCAAGGTAATGTCACGCGCTTCTTACTGGCTACTTACGAACTAAATCGACACTCTGGGGGACCATAAATTAGAGAAAAAAAGAGGCGTTAAGTCCGTTGATGAGAACTACCCGAGCGCGCAACAGCGATCACCCAACCGAGGGGCGTTAGTGGCTCATCGCGTCCTCATTGTCGAAGATGAAGTGAAGTTACGTCATCTCATTCGCACCCATTTGGAGCGAGAGGGATTGAACGTGCTCACGACCGGATCGGGCGCCGAAGCCATTGAACTCGTCGCTCGCAACACCCCGGAGTTAGTCATTTTGGACCTCGGGTTACCCGACGTCTCGGGACTGAACGTAGCTAAAGAGATTCGATTCACCTCCGACGTGTTGATACTGATGTTGACCGCACTCTCGAGTGACGAAGACCGCATCCGGGGACTAGAACTCGGGGCCGACGACTACGTCACTAAACCCTTTAGTCCCCGCGAGTTGGTCCTCCGGGTGAATGCCCTACTTCGACGAGGGAGTGTGGCGGGCGCTCGGTCCAACTTTTTCTCCTTCGGTCAGGGCCTCGTCACTATCGACGAAGATCGTCACGAGGTTCGTTTACGCGACGTCGCCATCAATCTCTCCCCCACCGAATGGGGCATTCTGGTCGAACTCGCACGGGTGCCGGGTCGAGTCTTCTCGCGCTACGAACTGGTGAACGTGGTGCGCGGCTACGAATGGGAGGGCTACGAGCGGGTGATTGACTCGCACATTAAGAACCTGCGCCGCAAACTCGACGACGACTCCACCAATCCCACGCTCATTGAGACGGTCTTAGGCGTGGGATATCGACTCTGCCTCACCCGCGACGAACTGTCGTGACGCGTCGTCTCTGGAAGCGCTCCGAGTGGCTCGGTCCTCTCGGGGTCCGCCTCGCGTTGGCCTCGATTCTCGTTGCCATGACCTCAGTGGTCCTCCTCGCCAGTTTGACGTTGCTCCTGACCGACATCGATATCACGAACGCTAATAATGAGCAGGAGCGGGCCAGCACCACCGCCATCGTCAACTCAGTGCGGGCGACCTACTTGCGCGACAAGGACCTCGACTGGAAACCGCGGGACCTCGCCGCGTCGAGGGACCTGGTGCGTGCTATTGGCGTTGGTGTCGTCATCCGCGCGAATTCCATGATCTACCTGCTCGTTCCTCCCTCAGTACCGGGAGGGACCGTGAAAACGGTCGACATCACGGTCGGCCCGAAGGTGATCGCGACGGGCACCTTCATCTTTCCTCCTAATGGCCTTCTCCCCGAAGAGGTCGCCTTTCGTCGTTCCATCGAAACATCGGTCTTGGTCGCCTCGGGGCTAGCGCTCCTCGTCGCCCTCGGAGCATCCATTTTTGGCACACGCCGGATCGTTCGACCGTTGCGCGTACTCACGGCGGCGACTCGTCGACTCGCCACCGGCGATCGCGCGAGCCGCGTGGGCCCACTGCACACGACCGGAGAACTCGTCGAACTCGGTTCCGCTTTCGACACGATGGCTGGACAACTCGAGATTGAAGACGCCCTACGACGTTCGATGGTGGCGGACCTCGCGCACGAACTGAGAACCCCCCTCTCAGTTCTGCACGCACAACTCGAGGACCTCTCCGTCGGTAATACCCCCCTCAACAACCAAGCGATCGTGTCTCTCTCCGAAGAGGTCCATCAACTCACTCGACTTATCGAGGACCTTCGCGTCCTCTCCTCGGCTGAGGCCGCCGGACTCGCCCTCGAGATGGCACCACTGGACTTGGCCGGCGTAGCGTCCAACGCCGCCGCGCGACTCGCCCCGCAGTTTGTCCAGAGTGGCGTCGACTTATCGGTGCAGTTCTCCCCCACCAACGTGCGGGGAGACGCCCACCGGCTCGAACAGGTCATTGTCAATCTCTTATCGAACGCGGACAAATTCACCCCCGCGGGTGGTCGCGTCCGCATCGTTGTTCAGCCCCACGGGGACCAGGGGCGCGTCACGGTGAGTGACACGGGTCGCGGAATCCCGCTCGCGGAACACGGCTCCGTCTTCGGTCGCTTCTATCGGGGAACTAACGCCAGCGGCACCGCGGGTTCGGGGGTGGGGCTCGCCGTCGTAGAGGCACTCGTCAGCGCGCACGGTGGTCACATCTATCTCACGAGCACTCCGGGTGCGGGGAGCGAATTCACCTTCGATCTACCCCTGGTCGAACGGAGCGAACCGCCTCCGGGCGAACCAACTCCCCACTAGAACGACGAACTCCCGACCTACTCGTTCTTTAACGTCGTCGTGACGTCGGTCGCCGAGGCGGGTGACGAAGACTCCTGGGAAACGAACATCCACCCGCGCTCGTCACGCACGTAGGTCACACAGTCCGCGGGGGTACCGAAGTACTCTTCTGCTCGCGACGACGATCCTTCGAGGAATCTCGCCAGGGCTCGCAGACTGTGACAGTGACCCACCACGAGAACCGTGTCACCCCCCAGAGTCAACGGCTCAATATCTCTCACCCACCCCTCGACGAGTCGCTGATTCAACTGAGCGAGCGACTCAGAAGCCGGTAAGCGACGTGGGTCGACGTCGGCGTAACGGGGGTCGTGGCGGGGATGCCGTAGATCATCTTCGTCCAGTGCTGGTGGTTGCGCGTAGGGCTGGCGCCGCCACGCACGAAAGTCGGTGCGACCGTAGAGCAGTATCGCGGCCTCGCGGTCGAGCCCCTGGAGCGCCCCGACCTGACGTTCATTTAATCGCCAGGAGGCGCGCACCTCCAGGTCAAGGTCGAGAACGCGCAGAATCTCGAGTGCGGTGTCGAGAGCCCGAGCGCTCCGACTGGTGACGACGTGCGAGGGAACTTCGCCCCGGCGACGCAGTAGATCTCCAGTGGCGCGGGCCTGCGCGCGACCGAGCGGACTTAACTCCGGATTCGCCCAGCCGGTTATGAATCCTCCCGCGTTCCAGTCCGTACTGGCGTGTCGGACGAGGAGGACGCGCGCCGCGATCGCGGAGGAACCGGCCACGGGGCGAAGTGGAGACTCGTTCAACGGAGTGAGAGGACCCGACGGGTCCGCTGCTCAACGAGGTCATGAACGATGCGGGCCGTCTCCGTGCTCCCTCCCAGGTCAAACGTGACCGTGGGCGTCCTCATGGACAGCGTGCCGATGATGGCCCCACTTAAGGTTTCGGGAGTCAGGTCATCCATGGACAGCGATTTCACCACCCCCTTGCGGGCTAGTCGAGTTGCGCGAAACGCCTGCTCGGTCTCGCCGTCGGCGTCGTAGGGAACGACGAGGGCCGGCACCCCTGCGCGGATGATGTCGAGGGCGGTGTTGTAACCACACTGACTCACCGTCACCGACGCCGACGCCATCGCTTCGCAGAGGTGGGGTTCGAATTTCGAGATCTCTAGCGTCGCACAACCCCTAGCGTCGGCCTCGAGTTGCTCGACAATTAACGCGTCCAAAAACGGTCCGGTGACGACGCGGGTGCGCACTCCGAGCGGGTCAAGGTATCGACGGTGCGCCGTGACGGCGGCTCGAAATAGCGACTCCCCCACCTTGCCGCCCCCCGCCGAGATGAGCACCTCGGGTGCCGAAGGTCTCAGGCGGGGTGGTCGGTGAGCGGAACGCACCACGAAACCCGAGTAGTGAATGGAGGGTTTGACCGGAATCGAGGGACGAAACGTCTCATCGAGGGTCGCAAAATTCGGGTCCGCGTGCACGATGATCGCGTCGAAGTAACGATTGAGATGAAGGGCGGCACGGTCGTCGAGCTCTCGCTGGTTGTACTTCGAATCGACAAGAATGTCGCGCACGCTCGAGACAGTCACCGGAGCCGGGTCGAGGGAGGCGGCTCTTTCGAGGAACGGAACCAGTTCACGCGCGAACTTTCGGCGACCAAACGGAAATAACTCGATCACGAGGGCGACGGGGCGAACCTCATCGAGTAACGTCTCGAGCACATTCTGACGCCGCCGCCACACCTCCTCCAGATCGAGTCCGGTTTCCAGACTGATGAGGTGGGAGCCCCGTCCGTCGGACGAGCCAATGGCCGGCAGGGCTACCAGTTCCACTCCCGGGGGCACCGCCAGTTCCGGAGGAACTGCTCCCCCACTCGCGACCACGACGCGAAATCCCTCACTCAGCGCATGGGCGATGGCGAGAGATCGCACGAGGTGGCCCAACCCCACCGAATGCTGGCAGTAGTAGAGCACCGATGGACGCGTCGTCACTGGGGCACCGTGACCGGTCGCGGTTCGGCGTCGAGCATCCATTCGAGAGGGGGCCACAGCACGGGCGCGAAGTCGGTGGTCAGCCCGCGACCCACTCCGTAGACGTCGAAGTCGACGTGCGCCACCTCCCCGATACTGACGACGTTGACCGCGTCGATTACGACGTGGCCCGACATCGTCTCGCGCAGGCGTTCGTGATCGAGCTCTCGATATTCGGGCCACGCCGTCATGATGACCAGGGCGTCGGCCCGTTGCGCGGCGTCGTAGGGGTCACCCACGAGTTCCATCGTGGTACTGACCGGAGTAGCGACGGGGTCGTGAGCTCGGACCAGGGCCCCGCGCTCCGCGAGCGCGTCGGCCAGTCCCACCCCGGGAGAGAATCGCACGTCACCGGTACCCGGCTTGAACGCGAGTCCGAGAATGGCGATTCGCTTGCCCGACAGAGACCCTAGAGCCACCTCGAGCTTTCCGAGAAGGCCCACGAGCGCCTCGCCATTGACCACTTGAGCCGCGCGCGCGAGGGGGGCGAGCTGGCCCACCGACTGAGCCACCGCGATGAAGCCCCCCAGATCCTTCGGTAAACACGATCCACCGAAACCCGGTCCGGGCGAGAGGAAGGCCCCGCCGATTCTCGCGTCGAGACCGACTCCGGCGAGCACTTTCTGAGAGTCCGCACCCAGCGCCTCGCACAGTTGAGCGACCTCGTTCGCGAAGGAGATCTTGACCGCGAGAAACGTGTTGGCCGCGTACTTCACGAGTTCTGCACTACGCCGATCACAGACAATCAGGGGCCACTGCGCCGGATAGAGATCGGTGACCAAGTGCTGCATCTGCGCGTCGTCGATTCCCACCACCACCCGGTCGGGATTGAAGAAGTCCCAGACGGCCTGACCCTCTCGGAGGAACTCGGGGTTCGACGCCACCGCGACGTTGACTCCCTCACGAGCGTGTCCCGCCGCGAGCAGTTCGAGCGCTTCGCAGGATCCCGGCGGTACCGTGCTCTTCACAATCAAGAGGACGTCGCTCCGCGCGGCGGCCACCATCTGCGTCGCGGCGCGGCCGAGCTGGCGTAAGTCAGGTTCCCCGTCGGGGCGCGGTGGCGTCCCCACGCACAACAAGACGACGGCGACTCCGTCCATGGCCACCTCGACGTCGTCGGTGAACGAGAGGCGACGACTACTCGCGTGTCGGGTGAGGAGTTCGTCAATGCCGGGCTCGTGAATCGGCACTTCGCCTCTCAAGAGCATCCCGAGTCGCTGGGGGTTGGACTCGACGCATACGACGGTGTGGCCCAATTCGGCCAGACACACCGCCGCGGTGAGTCCCACGTACCCCGCACCCACGACGCACACTTTGCTCGCTCGGACCGACGTGTGGTGCGTGTTCTTTTCGTCGTGCATGTTGTTCCTCTTCTCTTGATGGTTCGTTGTCACAGCGACACCGACTCGTCCACGTCGTGTTCGTGGAGGTGAGCACTCTGGAGTTCACTCAAACTCCAAAAGACACTCCGGTTAGCGACGAGTTCGGCGTAGCTACCGGTTTCGAGTATCCGCCCCTCGCTCAGGACCGCAATCTGGTCCACCCAGCGCAGTCCCGCGAGCTGGTGACTAACCATGATCGTGGTCGGCCCGTCCGCCGCAATCTCCAGGGCCGCCATAATCAGCGACTCCAACTCCGCGTCGAGGCCCACGGTGGGCTCGTCCAGAAGGAGTACGGGAGCCTGTCGGACCATGGCTCGAGTAATCGAGACGCACTGACGTTGCCCCCCCGACAGGGCGAGACCACGTTCGCCGATCATTGTGTCGTAGCCCTGCGGGAAAGATTCGATGACCTCGTGAAGTCCGGCTCGTCGCGCGACCTCAATCGCCGTCGCGCGCTCGCCCCCCTCACGTCCGTACAGGATGTTCTCCCAGACCGTAGCGCGAAAGAGGTAGGGCTCCTGGGGCACGTAGGCAATCTGTCGGCGCAGGTCGGTAAGGTTCGCCTGAGCGATATTCGCCCCGTCCAGGGTGACCACACCCGAGGTCGGATCGAGGAACCGCGGGATCATTCGCAGCAGAGTGCTCTTACCGGATCCGGTCAGTCCCACGAGCGCCTGACGCGTACCGGCCGCAATCTCGAGATCGACCCCGAAGAGCACCGTCGTGTCCTCGTCGTAGCCAAAACTTACGTCACGAAAGGTGATCGCTCCGCGAGTCCGGGGCAGGTGCGCCGCGTTCGGCGCCACCAACACCTCTTCGTGAGTCGTCAAGATCTCGATCACTCGATCGGCCGCGGCGTGGGCGCGGCCCACGACGCCGGCGAGCTTCGAGAGCTGGCGAATAGGGCTGAACATCCCGCGCAAGTAGGCCATGAAGACCAGGAGGTCTCCCGCACTCAACTGTCCCGAGTTAATGGAGCGCACTCCGAAGTAGATGACCACGACGGTGGACATGGTCATCGCCAAAGTGACGAGGGGCGTGAACTGGGACTGCGCCACGATGGCCAGTCGATTCTCCTCTAGTCCTCGACCAGTCGCTTCCTCGTAGCGCTTCGCCTCGACGTCTTCGGCGCCGAAGGCTTGAACGACGGTCATCGACGTCAACACCTCTTGGGCCACGGAACTGGCCTCACCGTCAGCCTGGCGCGCGCGGCGCTGTATCGACTTGATCGTGTTTAAGTAGTAGCGGCTCGCGAACCCGAGAATGGGAACGAGAATCATCGCGAGCAGGGAGAATCGCCAGTCGACCACGAACATGATCGTGATCATCCCGACGAGGGTCAAGACGTTGCGTACGAGGGTTGGCAGTGCGGTAACGACGGCACTCTGGATCGCTTGTACGTCGCCCCCTAGACGCGCGAGGAGGTCACCCACACGGCGACGCTGATGAAACCCGGCACCCTGGGCCTCAATGTGGCGAAACAACTGGCCGCGAATTGCGAAGATGACTCGCTGACCGGCGGTGGCGACGAATCGAGTGGAGAAGTAGTCCGACAGGGCTAGTAACCCGGCCACGACCGCCATTACGCCAACCATGAACCACAAGAGAGAGCTGGAGCTCTTCGGAAGCCCCGACATCCACGACGGCAAGGGCTTATGGCTAATCACGCTGTCGAAGATGTATTTGAGCGGCCACGGAGCGATCCACTGCATCACCGCCGACATCACACTGGCGAGCAGGCCCGCACTCAACAAGCCGCGAACCGGGCGCACGTGGGGGCGAAAGTACTGAAACAACGTCTCTATCCCTCGAGATCCGCGACGCTCGGCGCCGTGACCTGGCCGAGTGCGTCGGTCCGCGTCTCGACCTCCACGCCGAAGAGGGGGGCGATACGTAGCGCGCAAGCGGTCCGATCGAACTTCTCCACCACGTGCTCGCGGGCTTGATCACCGAGGCGTTGGCGCAGGGCCACGTCGTCATCGAGCCTCTCGAGGGCGCGGGCGAGGGCGCGGGAATCACCCGGGGGAACGAGAAGACCAGACGTCGGAGTGACGACTTCAGGGATACCGGCGACGTCGCTCGCGACAACGGCCAACCCACTCGCCATCGCTTCGAGCAACGAGTTAGGAATACCGTCGCGGTCGCCGTTAGCCAGGACCACGCTCGCCTGGACGAAGACGTCGGCGCGATGGAAGTGTTCGGCTACCTCTTGGTGAGTTTGGGAACCCACGAACTCCACCGTCGTGGTGAGACCGAGGTCATTGACCAGAGCGGTCAGATGCTCACGGTCGGTACCCTCTCCCACAATCGTGCACCGCGGAGTCCGACCGGCTTCGCTCATCATCTTGAGGGCGCCTAGGAGAACGGGGTACCCCTTCTTCGCGACGAGTCGACCGACCGCCAGAATGCGTAGGGGTGACTCGTCGACGCCGGACGACCCTACCGGCGCTGATGAGGTAAATCGTTGAGTATCGACTCCGTGGTGGGCCAAGATGACCTTGGTGGTGTCCGCTCCCGACAGTGAGGTGAGAGCGGAGCGCGCCGACTCGGAGCACGAGAGAACGAAGGACGCGTCGCGCACCTTACGAGCGAGCAGGTCCGGAGCCGACACGTAAATGTCCTTGGCGTGCGCGGAGAAGCTGTAGGGCAGGCCGGTGAGGAGGTGAACGAAGTGCGCCACGGATGCCGGTCCGTGGGCGAACGCCGCGTGCAGGTGACGGGTGTCGTGTTCTCGCAACAGAACCGCTAGGCGACCGGCCTGAGCAAAGTTCTTCACGGTCGAGAGGTGCCGGCGTCGGCGGGCGATATAGGAGACGACACCGAGGTACCGGCGTGGCGATTCGCGAAGCAGCTGTGCGTGGGCCACGACTGTCTCGCGGAACGCCCGCCAACGCTCCGGGCCCATAGCGCCACTCTGGAGATACACCACCGGCGACTTCACCCGAGAGACGTCGGGCTGCACTAATTTTTCGTGCGGATCAGCGATAGCGTAGAGGCGAAGAGGAACCCCCGCCGCCTCGAGGCCCAGAATTTCGTCGAGAATAAACGTCTCCGACAGCCGAGGAAACCTCTTCGTCAGGTAGGCCACAGTCCCGGTCATGACGACGCCTTCGACGTGGATCGAGCCGTCCGGCGGGAACCTGCGTGACGACGACTCGCGCTGGCCTCTACTTCGAGGGCGGTCTCGATGCGATCGAGCCCGCCGAGGTCGAGCACCGTCGAGGAGGTGGCCTCCTCGGCGTCCATCACTCGGGCCAAGGTGTCTCTCAATCGACTCGCGAGGTCCTCTCCGGGCAACTCGACCGACACGATGCCGAGGTCCGCGAACATCTGGGCCCGAATGGCCTGTTCTCGGCGCGGGTGGACTCGGGGTATCACGACGGTGGGAGCCCCCAATGCAATGAGTTCGCACAGCGAGTTGTAACCACCCATGGTGACCACCACCTTCGCGCGACTCATCATCTCGCTCGGGTCGCTCACGAACTCCACAATGGTGGCGTGATCGTACGACGCCGCCAAACGTTCGAGGTCCCGACGATCGGGTTCACTCATGAGGGGGCCCGTCGTAACGACGCAGCGCCGTGCTAGGGCCGCGCTCGCGCTCAACGTCGCCGCGAGCACCTCCGCACCGTCGCCGCCACCTCCGGCGATGCCCAGCACAAAGTCGTCAACGTTATCCCGAGCCGAGGTTCCGTAGCGGTGACGACTGACGTACCCGCAGTAGGTCAACTTCGCTGAGACTCCGTCGGAGAGACCGTAGAGGGCGGCAACGTCGAAGAGGTCGGCATTGCCGTAAACCAAGATTCGGTCGTAGACCTCCTCCAGAGTGTCGTACACGCCAGCTTGCGCCCAGTTCTCGCGCACGATGTCAGGTGTGTCGATG
>JAGXAY010000009.1 GCA_018971385.1 Acidobacteriota bacterium
AGATTACCGGGTGCTCACCTACGGGTCCCGGGAGACTTGGCGTGACCTCGTAGGGCCGGTGGGGATCGAACCCACGACCCAGGGATTATGAGTCCCCTGCTCTGACCACTGAGCTACGGCCCCGCTACTCCAGCCTACCGAGCGGGCTCGACCTCACCAGGCCCCACCTCGAAGGACCACAACGACACACTGACAATTTTCCACCCCCGACTCGGTGGCGGCTCGCTCTAGAGTCACCCCGAGTACCGAGGGGGAGACGATGTCGAGGACGAGTGACGTCATTGTGGTGGGCGCGGGGCACAACGGACTGACCTGTGCGGCGTATCTCGCCGAGGCCGGCCTCGAAGTGGTGGTTCTAGAGGCGCGCTCCTTTATCGGGGGCAATACGGCGACCGAGGAACTTACCCTGCCCGGTTGGCGTCACGACTCGTGTTCGAGCGCCCACGTCGTTATCCAGTCCAACCCCCTCATCTCCCGGGACGAACTCGGACTCCTCGAACGCTACGGACTCGAGTACATCGTGAGTGATCCCGCGGTCGTTTTTCCGAACGCCGGGGAGGATAGCCTCGTCTTTCACCCGGACCTCGAACGCACCCGGGAGCGCGTCGCCCGCTACTCTCCGAGCGACGCCACCGCGCTCGTCGAGATGGTGAGTGAGTGGGAAGAGGGCCTGCGCACCGTTCACGCCTACGTCCAGTCCGGACTCCCCGCCTCCGACGACGAGTGGGCTCGACGTTACGAGGAGTTGCGGCGGCGTAGCGCCCGCGAGGTGATCGAAGAGAAGTTCACTCACCCCGTCGTTCGTCGAGCCATCACCTGGCTCGCCTTCGCCACCATTCAGTCCCCGATACGTCCGGGCACCGGGGTCCTCCCCGCCTCCATCGTTACCGGTCGCATTCGTTTCGGCTGGACCACCCCTCGGGGTGGATCGGAGGCTCTCCCCCGGGCCCTCGAGCGTCACCTCGTTGATCACGGAGGAGAGGTCGTCCTCGACGCCTCCGTCGCTCAGTACCTCCGCGAGGGGGACCGCTGCGTCGGAGTACGAACAGTGGACGGGCGGGAGTTCTTCGCCCGGCGCGCGGTGGTCGCGGGTAGTCACCTTCGCCGCTTGGCCGATCAGATGGATGAACCGAGCGCCGATCTCCTGCGAGCCAAGGAGACCTGGCGACCCGGACTTTCGGTCTTCGCCGTCCACTTCGCTCTGCGCGAGCACCCGACCTATCGAGTGGACGGAGAGTGGCGCCCGGCCGTCGCCGCGGGTCTCGGAAGCCCCGAGGGACTGCACACTCAGGTCGCGGCCGCGGAGCGAGGGGAGGTGGACCTCACGAGCCCCTGGCTCCTCATGGTCGACTCGACGGTTGTCGATCCCTCCCGCGCCCCGGGGGCGGCGTACAAGTTTTTGACTATCGCTCCGGAACGCGTCGACGGACACGAGTGGACGGCGAGTGACGCCGAGCACTACGCCGACCAGTTAGTCGAGTTCGCCCGACCCCACGTGCGCGGGCTCGAGGAGGAGAACATCCTCGCCCGAGTCGTCGAGTCACCGACCTCTCTCGCCGCGCACAGCCCCGCCAATCTCGGCGGGTCCTGTCACGGCGGCGAGTTCCACGACGAGGGTCAGATTCTCCCCGGGTGGCTCAGCCCACGCGCCGGCGTCGCCGGCCTCTACCTCACGGGTTCGACCTCCCACCCCGGTGGCTCCGTCTCGGGACGCCCCGGACGAAACGCCGCGCGGGCCGTTCTCGAGGATCTCGGCCCCGGGGGACGAGAGGTCATGGCCCGGCCGTGATGTATCAGTTCCGTAACGTAGTTGCACCGTCCGTAATCCCTGATTAGCGTGGCGGACATGCGGGGACCCACACTGGTGATTCTGGCGGCGGGTCGAGCCCGGCGCTACGGGGGCATTAAGCAGCTCGCCCCCATTGGTAAGCACGGCGAAGCGACGATTGATCTCATCGCCTCCGACGCGGTCTCGGCCGGCTTCGAACGGTTCGTCATCGTCATTAACCGAGAGACGGGCCCCATCATTCGCGAGCACATCGAGTCCACCTGGCCGAGTCACCTCCGGGTCGACTTCGCCTTCCAGGACACCTTGCGCGGCACCGTCGACGCGGTCCTGAGCGCCGAAGAGGCCGTCGGTCACGACACTCCCTTCGGTATCTCGAACGCCGACGACATCTACGGACCCGACGCCTTTCGCCAGCTCGGTCGCTTCCTCGTGGAGGAACAGGACAACTGCCTGGTGGGCTTTCGCCTCGAGAACTCCCTCATCGGCGACCTCCCCGTGTCCCGGGGGACCTGCCGGGCCCACGACGGCCGCTTGAGCGCGATCGTCGAACGTCGAAACGTGCACCGCGTCGACGATCACTTCATCGCTGACGACGGACTCGTACCCCGCGAGATCGATCCGCACGTCCTCGTCTCCATGAACCTCTGGGGATTTCAGCCCCTGGTGTGGCCCCTCCTGCACCGGGCTATGGACGAGCACGACTTCGAACTCAGTGCTGAAGTTCTTCTCCCGACCTTCGCCGCCGAGAGCATGGTTCGCGACCACCTCATCTTCCGGGTCCTGGAAACCGACTCGCGCTGCATCGGTGTCACTCACGCCGAGGACCTCGACCTCGCCCAGGAACTGATGCGGGCCGAGATCGAGGACGGGCTTCGGCCCGATCGGGCCTTCGGCTGATCTCAGCGAGTCCGGTAGATGGTGGTGTTGTAGTCGCTCAGCATGCGCGTCGTCGAGTACTCCGGCGACAGGGTGCGTAGCGAGTCTCGCACCCGCGCCAGCCACGCCGTCGGCACACCGGAGAGATCACGGGCGGCGAAGAGGGGCTTCACCTCGTCTTCCAAGATTCGGTACAGCAGGTGGGCGTCCCGGTAGTCCTGAGCGCCGGGGTCGGACTCGACGGTACCCGAGATACCCCAACCGTTCTGGGCGTTGAATCCCTCGGCCCACCAACCGTCGAGCACGGAGAGGTTGAGCACTCCGTTCATCGCCGCCTTCATTCCACTCGTCCCGGAGGCCTCGAGGGGCGGACGGGGCAGGTTGAGCCACACGTCGACGCCGGAGACGAGGGCCGGCGCGATGCGCAGGTCGTAGTCCTCCAAGAACACCACCCGATCCGAGAGTCCGAAGTCACGAATCACCCCGAAGAGATTCTTCGCGACCGACTTTCCGTGCTCGTCGAGGGGGTGAGCCTTACCGGCGACGAGGAGTTGCAAGCCGTCGCCCTCACGCACGATGCGGGCCAGGCGCTCGGCGTCGTAGAAAACGAGGTCGAGGCGCTTGTACGTCGCGAGCCGACGGGCGAAGCCGACGGTGACAACGTCGGGATCGAAGAGGTGTTGGCCGGCCGAGGCGAGGCTGACGTTCTCGCCCCGGGCCAAGCGATCGACCGAGACCTTGGAACGAATCATTTCGATGAGGCGTCGGCGCAACTGATTGCGCACCGCCCAGAGGTCGAGGTCCGAGATCTCGTCCAAATGGCTCCAGATGGAGGGGTCACTGCAGCGACGCTCCCACTCCACTCCACAAAAACGCCCAATCAGGTCCCGCATCGGGGGGGCCATCCAGGTGGGGAGGTGCACGCCGTTCGTCACGTAGGAGATGGGGACGTCGGCCGCCTCACGTCCGGGAAAGAGGGGGCGCCACATTTCTCGGGCCACCTCGCCGTGGCGCTCGGAGACGGCGTTCGTCGATCGAGAGACCTTGATGGCGAGCGGAGAGAGCCCGAGGGGCTCGTGGGGGTCCTCGCCGTTCACCCGAGCGAGGCGGGCCACTTCGTCGCGACCGAAACCCATCTGCTCGACGGCGCGCCCGAGGACGGAGAAGAAGGTCGAAGGGTCGTAGGTCTCGTTACCCGCCGGCACCGGCGTGTGGGTCGTGAAGACGAAACGATCCCGACCCTGCGCGACGAGGTGGGCGAGGTCTGGTCGTTGCCCTCCGAGCTCTCGGGCGGTGCGCGAGGCCACCTCGAGCGCGGCGAGGGCCGGGTGGCCCTCGTTCATGTGGTAGAGCGCCGGGCGAATTCCCATCGCCTCGAGGGCCCGCACTCCCCCGACCCCGAGCAAGCCGTACTGGGCCAGACGAATTTCGTGGCTACCCTCGTAGAGCCGAGCGGTCGTCCATCGCTCGAGGGCGGTGTTCTCCCGTAACTCCGCGTCCAGGAGGTAGAGGACGGTGCGCCCCACGTTGACCCGCCAGACCTGGGCGAGCAGGTCGTCGTCGCCCACGGGCACGGAGACGACGATGGGTTGATTATGGGGGCCGCGTACCCGAACGAGGGGCATCTGGCCGGTGTTCATGACCTCCCAGAACTCGTGCTGCCAGCCGGAGACGTCCATGCGCTGGTGGAGATAGCCCCGCCGGTAGAGCAACCCCACCCCCACGGTGTCGAGGCCCTGGTCGGAGGCCTCCTTCAGGTAGTCCCCAGCGAGTACGCCGAGACCTCCGGAGTACACGGGGAGGGAGGAATGAATGGCGAACTCGGCGCACATGAAGGCCACGGGTCCACTCGGGAGCACCCGCGAGGTGGGACGGTCCAGTTCGGTGCGCATCCGGGTCGCCACTCGCTCGAGGAGGTCGAGGACCTCCCGATCGGTGGCGGCGTGTAGCAGGTCTCGCTCGGGCAGGTTGAGGAGGAAACGAACGGGGTTGTGACCGGCCAACTCGAACCGGTGGGCGTCAATCAGGTTGAAGAGGTCCTCGCCCCCGGGAGTCCAGGACCAGAGGTAGTTGAAGGAGATCCAGGCCAGGTCCTCGAGGGGCTCGGGGAGACGCCGGTGGAGGCGCTCCTCGGCTCGTCGAAGGTCGCGGGCGCCGTCAAATCGCTGTTCCATCCCTAGAACCTACAAGAACTCGTCAACCGTTCCCGTCGCCGGGAACATCTCGGCGAGTCCGACCGCTCGCCCGAGGGGGCCGAGAGTCTCACGACGAACGTCGTCCAGTCCGTGGGAGACGAGGGCCATCAGGGCCCGTCGAAGCGCGGTCTCACCCGAGGGGGAGACGCACCGCGGGGCGCAGGCGAGAGCTTGCAGGAGGGCGTCGTCGTCGCGGGTACCGGGTCGACGGAGCAGTTCGGCGGCGAGAGCGTCGGTTGCCCCCTCGTAGTCGTGACTGCCCACGCCCCGCAACCACCCGGCGCCCACTCGGGCGACGACGTCGTGACCGAGGTGGGAGAGATCGAACTCCTCCTCACCCGCGGGGCCGACCACGCGCACACTCATACCCCGACTGGGGTGAGTCGTGACGTCTCCCACGAAAGTGGTCGAGCGCGTCGTACGCTCGTCTCTCACGACGACCTCCCGCCCGTTCACCCGATAGGAGTAGTGGCCCCGGCGTCGGTGGGCGTACTCCCGGTGGACGTGGTACTCCGCGAGGGCTCCGGCGGCGACGAGAGCGGCGTCAGCCCGCTCGGACTCGACCGCCCCCCGCCAGAGTTCCCGGCCGGCCCGGCCGGTCAGGGCGGAGCGCACCCCGGAGAGCTGGTCGATGAACCACTCGGTGAGATCCTCTCCGGTCGCCGAGGCCACCATCTCGATGGCCACCTGGGCGTAGCGCAGGACGATACTCGTCTCGATGTCGGCCGGATCAGCGAAGAACCAGGCGCAGCTGGTGAAGGCGTAGAGGAGGTGTCGATAGCCCTCGACGAGTTCGAGGACGCGCACCACCTGCTCCTCGGAAAGCCCCTCGGCTCGCTCGCGGACGAACTCGACCGGAGTCGTCGCCCCCGCGAGTACTCGTCCGTACTCGGTCAGGGTGCCGGGAACGTCCTCGACCAAGTCCTCGAGAGCCCCCGTCAGACGCTCCACCAGCTCGTCTCGCAGAGAGTCCAGGGCGTGGCGCAGGGGGCGCCGCCAGGCCAGGTCGTATCCGGGGCGCTCCCCGGTGACGCACCCGCAGTCGGAGTTCCAGCGCTCCACGCCGTGGGCGCAACTCCACGCCGACACCGGCTGCAGTTCCACCTCGTCAACCGGATCGTGACTCTCCAACCACTCTCCGAGGGAGGTCTCGATGCCGTGACCCTCGCGAAGGCGACGAAGAGCCCAGGCGACCCCGACGTCGCCGAAGCGGTGGTGGTGACCGTAGGTCTCCCCGTCGGCCACGATGAGGGCCGCCCCGTCGGAGCCCGCCCGCGCGGCCAGGCGATCGGCGAGTCCGTTCCCGTCACTCAGGAGCTCCCCGAAGGCCACGAGTCGGGAGAGTTCTCCGTCCCCGAAAACCACCCGTAGGGAGCGTCCCGAGGAGAGTACGACTCGGTAGGCCCGGGTGGTGTCGAGACTGGACTGATCGACCTCTCGCCACTCCTCCCCGGCGCGGCGCACCCGTCGGGCCTGACTCGGCATGAGAACGGTGTAGGTGATCCCGGCGTCGACGAGATCGAGGAGAGTCGCTTCGTCCACCGCGGTTTCGGGGAGCCACATGCCCTCGGGGTCCGAACCGTAGCGGTGACGGTAGTCGGCGATACCCCAGGCGATGAGGCGACGTCGATCCTCCGGTCGAGCCAGGGGCAAAATGGCGTGCACCGCCGGCATCGCCATCACCGGCGAGTCCCCCCGGTGACTTCTCTCGGCCATCTCGTGACGAAGGGACCCCTCGACGTCGACGGCGTGGACCTCCATCCAGTGGTGAAGAGTCGGCGCGACGTTGAACGAGCTCATGGTCAGGGGTTCGACCAACTCCAACGATCCCCCCTCCCCCTCAATGGCGACGGCCACCATGGCCCGGTAACACTCCGCGGCGATGCGCTCGTTCCAGTCGTGGTAGGGAAAGGCCGACCACTCGTTGTGCACAACCCCCAGCCAGGGATTCTCCCGCGGGGGTTGGTAGAAGTGGAAGTGAAAACCGGCGAGGGGGGTCATGACACCTTTCGGGTGAGGACCATCACGCCGAGCGGGGGGAGTCGGAGTCGGACCTCAGAGCCCAGGTTAGGGGCCTCGGCCGAGGCCGGGTAACCAGAACCACCGTAGATCGCCTCGTCGGAGTGGGCGAGAACCACCATCTCGCCCTCGCCGGGGAAGTGGATGACGTAGTTCTCCCGGGGCACCGGCGTGAAGTTCGCCACCACGTAGGTCGCCCGTTCGCCCACCCCGCGCCGCCAGGCGAGGATGGACTGGTCGACGTCGTCGCAGGACACCCATCCGAAGTCCATCTCACTGGCGTCGTCGCCCCACCAACTCCGCTCCCCGCGGTAGATCTCGTTGAGGGCCTGGACCCAGCGCCTCACCCCCTCGTGACGGGGATCTGCGAGCAGGTGCCAGTCGAGGGAGCGCTCGTGATCCCACTCCCGAATTTGGGCGAACTCCGAACCCATGAAGAGGAGTTTCTTACCGGGCAACCCGTACTGGTAGCCGTAGAGAAGGCGCAGTGAGGCGAATCGTTGCCAGTCGTCACCGGCCATTTTGGTGAAGAGGGACCCCTTGCCGTGCACCATCTCGTCGTGGGAGAGAGCCATGACAAATCGTTCGTGGTGGGCGTAGAGGGCCCGAAAGGTCACCTCGTGATGGTGGTAGCGCCGGTGGATGGGGTCACGTCCGAGGTAGGTGAGGGTGTCGTGCATCCAACCCATGTCCCACTTGAAGTCAAAGCCGAGTCCCCCTTCTCGACTGGGGGCGGTCACTCCGGCCCACGCGGTCGACTCCTCGGCGATCGTGACGACTCCGGGGTAAGCCCCGTGGAGATGGTCGTTCACGTAGCGCAGGAGATCGATGGCGTCGAGGTCTTCTCGACCCCCTTCGCGGTTGGGCACCCACTCCCCCGGACGGCGGCTGTAGTCGAGGTAGAGCATCGAGGCGACGGCGTCGACACGCAGGCCATCGGCGTGGAACTGTTCAATCCAGTAACTCGCGCTCGAGGTGAGAAAGCTCCGGACCTCGTTCCGGGAGTAGTTAAAGGTCCAACTCAACCAGTCGGGGTGCACCCGCTGACGCTCGTCGGCGTGCTCGTAGAGGTGAGTACCGTCGAATACCGCGAGCGCGTGGGCGTCGGAAGGAAAGTGGGACGGCACCCAGTCGAGAATCACCCCGACGCCCACTCCGTGGAGGGCGTCAACGAGGGCTCGTAGGTCGTCCGGAGTGCCAAAGCGTGACGAGGGGGCGAAGTAGCCCACGCTCTGGTAGCCCCACGAACCGTAGAAGGGGTGCTCCATCACCGGCATGAGTTCCACGTGAGTGAATCCCATGTCGGCGACGTACCCCGGCAA
Source organism: Acidobacteriota bacterium (assembly GCA_018971385.1). Taxonomy (GTDB): domain Bacteria; phylum Actinomycetota; class Acidimicrobiia; order Acidimicrobiales; family RAAP-2; genus RAAP-2. The sequence continues at coordinate 8,202 of JAGXAY010000009.1, forward strand.
CTGTTCAGCCATCTCCAAATAGGTGAGCGGGCGGTTCCCTTCTTCGGGGACTCGACGCCACGATCCGACGTGCACCTCGTAGATCGACATGGGGCGATGGTGGGACGCCGAACGTCTCGCCATCCACGCCTCGTCACCCCACACGTAGCGGGACTGGAAGATGCGCGAACCGGTGCGGTCGGGAATCTCGAACTGCGTCCCCACCGGATCGGCCTTCTCGAACTCCGCTCCGCCGAGGCGGGAGCGCACGTGGTACTTGTAGACCTGGCCCTCGAGAGCTCCCGGGATGAAGCCCTCGAAGACGCCCGAGGAGTCCCGGGGGGTCAACGGGTGGGCACCGGGGTCCCAGCCGTTGAAGTCACCGACCACCGAGACTCGTTCGGCGTTCGGGGCCCACACCGCGAAGTAGCAGCCCTCCACCCCCTCGACCACGCTCGGGTGGGCTCCCAAGTGATCGAAGATACGAAAATGGCGGCCCTCGTTGAAGAGGTAGACGTCGTCGGGGCTCCAGCGGGAGTAGGGCACGACCGACGGCTCCACCCCGCGCGAGAGCGCGAGGGGGGCGAGTCGCTTCGAGAGAGTCTCGGAGTGGCGCATCTCCTCGAGCGACTGCCCGCAGAGTTGGGACCAGTTCGAGCGCTCACTCGAGGTACCGGGCAGATTCACCGCTCGCGTCTCACCGAGGAGGTCCTCCACTTGGACCATAACGAGACCCGCGTCCGACTCACCGAGACGACGATGCAGAAGGTGGAAGGCCTCCTCGGCGCCGGCGTCAGCGTCGAGGTGAAGACTGCGCCGGAGTCGGCCAACGTCGCGCTGGCGCTGCTCACGGGCCTCGGCGGCACTCTCGGGGCTGAGGATCTCCAGCTCGGCCCGTTCGTCGATATCCACGCCCTCCCACCATCCCCAGAAGGTCGGGGTGTCGTGAGTGGCGAAGGAGGCGACACTCCCCGCGGGCACCGGGGCTAGTTCATGCTCCTCGAGGGCGTACTGGGCCACGTACATTCCCCGGAGTCCCTCGTGGGCCATGGCGTCGCGCAGGGCGGGATCGACGGTGCCGAGGTCCTCTCCCACTACGTCGACGCCGAAGCGCTGGGCCTCAATGGCCACGACGGCCATCAGTTCGTCGAGGGGCATCGAGACGTAGGTGCCGTCGTGCCCCGTCCCGCCGTCGGGCACCCAGAAGAGGCGCTGAAGACCCATGACGTGGTCGAGGCGCACGACGCCGGCGACGCGCATGTGGCACCGGAGCGCTTCGCGAAATTGACGGTGGGCGCTCTCGCGCACCCGTTCGGGGTGGGGGGGTGGCGCCCCCCAACTCTGACCGTCCCGGGTCACGGGATCGGGCGGAGTTCCGATGGAGAAACCGGCCACCCACTCGTCGGGGTAGCGCCAGACGTCGTAACCGTCGGGGTGCACCCCCACGGGAATGTCCAACTGGAGGGTTTGTCCCCGCTGGGCGAGGCGAGCCGAGAGTTGGTGCATCTGCTGATCGATGATCCACTGGGCGAAGAGGTGGTAACGCACTCGAGTGGGGTCGACGTCGTTCCAACGAAGCAGTCCCGATCGAGCGGTCGTCGGCCACGTGCGAAAGTTACGTCCCATGGTCTCTCCGGCCGCGCGGAATCGGGCGAAGTCGTTCACCTCGGGATGCTCCATCACGTAGGAGCGCAGACCCTTCTCGTAGAGGGCCATGAACTCACTCTGGGTCGCCGCCCAGGCCTGAATGACGTTGCGCTTCGCGTTAAAGGCCGCGGCCGCATCCACCCGCTGACCGTCTCGCCAGGCGCGGCGGGCCTCGGGTCCGTACGTGTGACGCATCAAGTGTTGGGCGGCCGGCGAGTCCTCGAGAAACTCCACCTGATCGAGGGCGATGTAGCGGTCGTTCCAGAATCGCCGAGACACCGGCCGATAGGGCGAGGGCTCGAAGTCGTGGGGACCGAAGGAGGACAGGAGGGGCAGGGTCGCCACCACGCTCGCCCCCCGGGGGGCGACCAGGGCGGCGAAGGCGTCGAGGTCGGCGACGTCCCCCGATCCCCAGGAACGTTCCGAGTGAAGGGAGAAGACCGGCGCCTGGACCGAGATGGCGCGCCAGTCGTCGGCGAAGCGGTTGGGTCGGGCCCGCAGTGGACGAACAATCAGTGTCGACCACGCGGAACGCTTTCCGGTCATCACGCAGAGGCGGTGGTATCCGACGCGCAGAGCCGGTAGGCGTAGGCCGAACCGGCGCTCCTCGCCGGGCAGTGGATCGAGCTCGCTACCGGCGACTTGCCAGGAGACGTCGCCCCCGAACTCGAACTCCACCCGGCACTGATAGGTCGGAGCGCGCCGAACGAGGCGAAGGCCCACCGTGTGGTCGACCCCCTCGTCGAGAACATAGACGGGCTCCACCATGCGGTCGGTGACGGACTGGCGCCACTCGAGCAGGGCGCGCGGCGCGTCCTCCACGCTTCGCGGCGCCCCGGGGTCCCCCATCGCGCGCAGTACCGCGAGCAGCGTGTCGGGCGCCACCGACACGGTGCGGGAGAGTCCGTCCACGAAGTGGGTCGAGACGCCGCGCAGTCGAGCGAGCTCGTGAAGGGCGTCGAGACTCACGAGGCCCACACGATCAGTCCGGCCTCCACGTCGCCGTCGGTGTGCACGAGGGAGGGAACGATTCGAAGCGCCCACTCGTTCTCGAGGTCGGTCGCGTCGAGGTGAACGCGGTAACGAGCGTGGACGTCGCGACGATCGAAGAGGAAAGCGTCGAGGGGCCGACACCCCTCCGCCTCTCGCCACACTTGAACCGACAGATCGGCCGGCTCGAGGGCACCGAGGTGTACCCCCACCTCGAGATCGAGGCCCGTGGACACGGGAACCTCCTTCTCCACTCGAAGCGCGAGTTCCGACCAGTGCGCGCGGAGGCGACGCTGGTGAGCCGTCCGATCGCGAGCAGACTGGGCGCCTCCGGCGAGGAGTTGCTCCGACTTCACGAGACCGGGCAGGTAGAAGCGCTCGGTGTACTCCCGCGTCATGCGCAGGGAGTCCCACGTCGGAGCGAGGGTCGACATGGACTGCTTCACTGAGGCGAGCCAGCGGCGGGGCACCCCGTCGGCGTCGCGTTCGTAGAAGGCGGGCACGATCTCCTCTTCGAGCACGGTGTAGAGCGAGTCGGCGTCGAAGTCGTCCTGGGCCGACTCGTCCTCCCACCGCTCCTTGTTTCCAATCGTGAAACCGATGGGGGGCGCGCTCGGGTCAGCGTCGGCGAGAGCCTCGTCCCACCACCCGTCGATGGTCGAGAGATTGAGCACCCCGTTCATACCCGCCTTCATACCCCCCACCCCGCAGGCCTCGAGCGGACGTCGGGGAGTATTCAACCAGAGGTCCACCCCCTGGGTCATCGCGCGGTCCATGGTGGTGTCGAAGTCCACCATGAAGACCACGCGGTCACTGACGCCGTAGCGGGAGGCGAAGTCAATCATGTCGGCGAGCAGACGCTTTCCCCCCTCGTCGCTGGAGTGGGCCTTCCCGGCGAAGACGATCTGCACCGGACGTGCGGGATTCTTCAAAATGGCGGCGAGACGCTCGGGGTCACGCAGTAGGAGGGTGGGCCGCTTGTAGGCGACGAAGCGCCCGACGAATCCGATGGTGAGAAAGTCCTCGTGCAACACCGAAACGGCCGCCACCCGCTCGGTGGGTGCGTGGCGGCGAGCGAGGTCCTTACGGGCGCGGCGACGGGCGAACTCTACGAGGTCGGCTCGGGCCTTGTTCTTCACCTGCCAGAGGGCGGCGTCGTTCGCCCGCGTGAGCTTGGACCACATCACCGGGTCCCCGGGAGTCGTCTGCCACTGGGCCCCGATTGCGGAGGTCAGTAACTCGGCGAAGGGTCCCGTGACCCAGGACTCGAGGTGCACTCCGTTCGTGACGTGAGTGATCGGCACTTCGACCTCCGGCGTGCGGGGCCAGAGCATCGACCACTGGCGCCGGGTGACCTCGCCGTGGAGTCGAGAGACCCCGTTACGGTGGCCGGCTAGTCGAAGGGCGAAGACGGTGGGGCAAAAGCTGTCCCCCTCCCACTCGGGGGTGACCCGGCCGAGGGACACCAACTCCTCGGTGGAGATGGCTAGCTGGGCCGCGTAGGGAGCGAGATACTCCCGAGCCAGGTGGGGGGCGAAGTAGTCGTGACCAGCGGCGACCGGAGTGTGCGTGGTGAAGACCAGACTCGGGCGCACCGCCACCCGGGCCTCCTCGAAACTGAGGCCCTCGCGGGCCATGACCCGACGCAGGTGTTCGAGCAGAGCGAAGACCGAGTGCCCTTCGTTGAGGTGAACGGTGGTCGGAATCAGGTCGAGCGCCGCCAGGGCGCGCATTCCTCCGACGCCGAGTATGAGCTCCTGGGCGAGGCGCACGTCGGGACGCGAGTCGTAGAGCTGGGTCGTGAGGAGACGGTCCGCCTCCGAGTTGTTCTCGAGGGCCGCGTCGAGGAGGAAGAGTCGCCGGCGTCCCACCTGGGCCTCGTAGACCGCTACTTGGAGGTCCCGTCCGGGCAGGGACACCGCCACCTGGACCTCGCGCCCCTGGGAGTCGCGGGCTCGCGAGATGGGCATCTGTTCCGGAGACATCATGTCCCAGGCCTCGTGCTGGCGTCCCTCGCGGTCGAGCCACTGGTGAGAAGATCCCCGGTAGAGCAGTCCCACGCCCACGAGGGGAATACCGAGGGCGCTCGCCGCCTTCATCTGCTCGGCCGCCACCGTCCCGAGACCACCGGCGAAGATCGGCAGAGAGTCGGTGAGGGAGAACTCCGCCGCGAAGAAGGCCACCAAAAGATCACGCTGGGATCGGTGTGTTCCGGAGAACCAGGTCTTCGCCCCGTGGGCCATATACGTGCGAAAGTTCCGCACCACCTCGTCGGCGAGATCTCGAATCTCCTCGTCGCGAAGCAGCTCCTCCACCCGGCTTCGCCCGAGACCGAGGAGTAACTGCTCCGGCCACTCGAGCGCGCCGGGACTGGCCGTAGGGTCGAGGCGCGCGAAGAGACGCCGGGCGTCAATCTTCCAGGTCCAGCGTAGGTTCCTCGCGACCTGGAGTAACTCGTCGTAGGACGCGCGGTGACGGCGAGTGCTCGGGGAACTCAGAGCCTCACTCACGTAACCCTCCTCCAGCCGACCCGGGGTCACCGAATGGGCTGTTCCATGACTAGCACACTCGCCGACACGTCGTCTCCTCACAACCCCTCGGCGGGTCGGCGAGTGCGTCAGCCAGACTGGAGGTACGTGAAGGAGGACGGGTGAGCGACATCGAGGATCTCATGGACGAGGCGCGCCAGTTCGCCGAGGTGCGTCACTGGACCGAGTTCCATACGCCGAAGAACTTGGCGATGGCCCTCGCCGGAGAGGCCGGAGAATTGGTCGCCGAGTTTCGTTGGCTGACTCCCGACGAGGCTCAGCTCGACGCGCTGTCCGTCGAACACCTCGGGCTCATTCGCGACGAGATGGCGGATGTCTTCATCTTTCTCCTGCGCTTGGCCGACGTGCTGGAGGTGGATCTCGCGGCCGCGGTGCGGAGCAAACTAGCGAGGAACGAGAGCCGTTTCCCCCGACCCGATTAACCCAGGGCCGGTTCGCCGGGCCACGTGAAGAGCGCCGTCCAGGGTGATCCCGTCGGATTGGTTGCCGCCGCGGCTGGCGACTGCGCCACGTTGTACCACTTGGACTGATACGGCAGTCCGTTGAAGAGGACTCTCTGACCCGCCACGTACGTCCGCCGCGGCGACCACGCGGGATAGGTCCCGGTGGGCAACGTGGTTGTCGTGGGTGGGTGACTACCGGGCAGGACCGGCCCGATGAGTTGCCACGGAGTTTGCGACGGGTACTGGACGACCGTCGCCGGATCCTGTCCCTGCGAGAACCACTTCGCCTGATAGATCTCCCCGTTGCGCACCACCTTGTAGGTCGGTGGGTACGGAACTGAGGCGGACCACTGCGGGTAGGGCCCCGGGGCGTTCGAGGGAGCTACGACAGTTCCCGACGTGGTCGCCGGAGCCCCGACGCCGTCGCGAGCGCTAAAGGCGCCCGAAAAGAGACGGGAGTAGCCGAGCGCGGACTCGGTCGCGCCGGAGCAGGTCGTCGAGAGCACGCCAATCTCAGCGAAGGCGGAGCCGCACTGGTCGTCTCGATTGAGTGACCACATCGAGATCCGACCCCAGTGATGAAGTGACGCCGCCGAGACCACTCGCGTCGCCCCCGCGATCGACAGATTCTCCCCGGGAGTGTCGTTCTCACCAATCATGACCGTCACGCCAAATCTCGCGTTCAAATCTCCCGACACTCCGTAGCGTTGATAGAGCTGGTTCACTTGGGCCTGAGCGGCCGTCGCCACGGAGACGACCGCCCCCGACATCGACTGCTCCGGTTGCCCAAAGTCCATGGCCATCACGTCGACTCCGGCCGGCACCACGCCGGCGGCGAGAACGCTCTCCACAGTCTGCAGCGCGGAGTAGGAGAGGCCACCGGGGCCCGCCGGAATGGTGAGCCACACACCCAAGTGACGAGACCCTCCGCTCGCCTTCACGACCGCGGCGATGGCCCGAGCTCGTCGGTGAAGAGACGCGACGTTATTGAGTGCGGACCCTTCGACGTCAAAATCCAGAATCGACGGGTGGTAATGGCTAACGACCGCCTCGTACGCTCGCGTCAGCGCGGCCGTCGTGGGGCACGCTTGCGCGAGATCGAGGTGATCTCGCCCACCGAAGGAGATGATGATGTCGCCTCCAATCGACCGGTACTGAGCAATTCGACTGGAGAGATTGAGGGTGTTGTCGGCCTGGACGAGGGTGTACGCCGCCCCCCACGAGGGTGTGCAGCCGCCTCCCGACACGACGAATCCAAGCACCGTTTGGCGGGCGACGTTTTGCGACGGATCTTGAAACTGGTACGTCGGGGTCAAGGTGGTGTCCACGTAGGGGGCGAACCAGGTACCAGTGCTCGTGGTCGACGCGGCGGCCCGGGTCGAGAACTGGGCTCGCCACCACCAACCAGCGCCCGCGAGGAGAGCGACGCCCACGAGGAGCGCCACGGTCACTCTCAGGGGCGAGTACTCCGGACGGGGCTCGTCGTCGCGGCCGTCGTCGTCCGTCCACTCCGACGTATCGGCATAACGAGATTGATCGGACATGACGAGCCTCCAACGTGGGTACGGTTCTCGAGAGAGGCTAGAGAGCCTCTGGCAATTCCTTCACAATTCCCGGTCAATTCGTCATTTTCTGGTTGAAACTACGCGGAGTCCCTTTTGTCGGCCCCGAGGAGATCAACCGTGACGCCCGAACTCAGCACGACGACATCACCCGCACCGGCCACTTCCTACGCGGATCGACCGGTACAGACGCTGGCCCCCATCATCACCGATCGACGCGTCATGATGGGCCGGGTCGCGGTAGTCGCCACTCTCGTGGTGTGGATGACGTACGTGGGTTCGTGGCTCGTCGGTCAATTCTTTGATGGTCAGGCGCACTCCATTAGGTCGAAGGTGGAGGCGGTGGTCTATCTGCTCGTCGTCACGCTACTCACGGCCTCGTCCCTGGCGTACCTCATGACGAGGCTCGGCTACATGTACCGCACTCGCCAGCACCAACGGGTCCCGCGGGCCGTGATTGATGACTACTTCGCCCACCACCTCCCCACTCTCACCGTCATCGTGCCCTCCTACGAAGAAGAGCCGCGGGTCATTCGCAATACGTTGCTCTCCGCGGCCCTCCAGGAGTATCCCTTTATCAGGGTGGTCCTCCTGATTGACAACAACCCCCACCCGAAGAAATCCTCCGAGCGCCGTCTACTGCGGGCGGCTCGCGACTCGGCTCGCGAGATTGAGGAGCTACTGAAGACGCCGGCTACGACCTTTCGACGAGCCCTCGAGGAGTTCGAGAGTTCGCCACGCGCCCACCAACCCGACGAGCGAACGATGCGGGATCTCGCCGCACTCTACGAATCCGCCGCCACCACCGTCCTCGGGTGGCGGGACCCGAGCCTCCACGCCGATCCCGCCGAACGTTTCTTCGATCAGGGTGTGCTCGAGGGACTCGCGGAGGATCTCATCACCACCTCCCTCGCCCTCACCCGGGCCAGCGACGAGGGAGTCGTCCTACCGGCCGAACGTCTTCACCAGTTCTACCGTCGGCTGGCCTGGACTTTCCGAGCGGACGTGACGTCGTTCGAACGGAAGCTCTACGCCAATCTGTCTCACGAGCCCAACAAGGCGATGAACCTCAACTCCTACATCGGCCTGATGGGCCACTCGTACCACGACGTGGAGACCGTGGCCGGTCGCGTCCTTCTTCCCGCCGGATCCGGTCGACGGAGCCTCGAGATTCCGAACACTGACTACGTCGTGACCCTGGACGCTGACTCGGTCATCCTGCCCGAGTACTGCCTTCGTTTGGTCTATCTCATGGAGCAAACACAGAACGCCGACGTGGCGGTGGCCCAGAGTCCCTACAGTGCCTTCCCCGGCTCCTCCTCTCCCCTCGAGCGCATCGCGGGGGCGACCACCGATATTCAGCACATCGCCCACCAGGGCATGACGTACTACAACGCCACCTTCTGGGTGGGGGCGAACGCCGTACTGCGTAAACGGGCGCTCGACGACGTCGTCGAGACGACCTACGTCGGGGACTGGCCCGTTCATCGCTACATTTCGGACCGGACGGTCATCGAAGACACGGAGTCCACGCTGGACTTGGCCCGTCGGGGCTGGCGACTCGTGAACTACCCGGAACACCTGGCGTACTCGGCGACGCCCCCCGACTTCGGATCACTCGCGATTCAGCGCCGACGCTGGGCTAACGGAGGCCTGATCATCGCTCCAAAGCTCCGTCAGATGGCCCGGGAGAAGAGCGAACGGGGTAAGGAGACCAGGTTCTCGGAACAACTCATTCGCATGAACTACTTGGCGTCCATCGCCTGGAGCACCTTCGCGCTCGTGCTGCTCCTCGTCTACCCCTTTAGTGCGTCCCTTCTCCAGCCCATCCTCATACTCCTACCCCTGCCCTACTTCGCCGCGATGGCGTCCGACCTGCGCTCACTCGGGTACCGCAGGCGAGATCTCGCGAGTACGTATGGGTTCAATCTGCTACTCATCCCCATCAATTTGGCGGGAGTCGGAACCTCACTCATTCAGGCAATCCTGTCGGACAAGAGCGCCTTCGGGCGAACCCCCAAAGTCCGGGAACGTACCGTTCCCGCCCTGAGTTTCATCGTGGCGCCCTACCTCATCGTCGCCGTCGCGGCCTACACCACCGTTCACGACATTCACCTGCGTCACTGGGTAAACGCCTTTTTCGCGGGAGTGAACATGACGTTGCTGAGCATCGCCATCGTGCGCTTCATCGGACTGCGTCACAGTGCCGTCGACGTCGTTCGTCATCTTCAGTTGCGTCTCTACAAGCCGCAGCGAGCCACCCCCACCCCCATCGCGACGCCGACGGAGCGGGCCAACCAGGACTGGGCCACCATCTTGCACGTGGGGTCGTCGGGGAGCTCCTCCTCACCCCGGGGACAGTTATCGCTCGACGGCCTTCACCGGCGAACCGACACCGAGGTCATCTTTCAGTCCATCTGGGACTTGAGAGAACGCCACATCGTGGGGTACGAAGCCCTCAGTCGATTCTTGGATGGCGGGGCTCCCCACTTCCGCATCGCCGAGGCGTCAGCTGAAGGGCGCGGCGTGGAACTCGAAACCCTCCTCGCTCGTTACGCCGTCGAGAGTTCTCACGAACTACCCCCCGCCGGCTACCTCGCCCTCAACGCGTCACCCGCCTTCGCCCTGTCGGGGGCTCTCCACTCACTACTACGTCCCCTGCAGCGCCCGGTTGTCCTCGAGATCAACGCCCGCGATATCTCGGACCACTCCTTCTCCCCCCGTTTGCCCCAGGGGGTGAGCTGGGCCCTCACCGACATCGACTTAAGTTCCGACTCTCGAACTCTCATTGCGAGATACACCCCGCGTCAAGTGAAGATAGATATGCGTTGGGTACGACTCGGGGCTACGGAGGAGGGACGCGGCGAGCTCTCAGCACTCCTTCAGTTGTGCCGCGTCCACGACATCGACATCGTGGTGCAACACGTCGAAGCGACTCGGGATCTGCAACTTCTCGAAAGTATGGGCATCGCTTTCGGACAGGGCTACCTCCTCGGTCGCCCTCGATCACTTCAGCCCCAGCCGCCCCTCGTTCCCTAGGGGGTGACGCGACAGGCGGAGCTCGCTCCGGGAAGAAGGTGACGATGACGAGCGACCCAGCGATAGATCCTCGCCGTCAGGGGTCGCATCAGGGGGCTGTCCACCACTCGGCCGAGCGGCGAGAGCCCCCCACCCGCGACGAGGAGGGCTCGCGCGACCGCTCGCTCCCCCCCGACTGGTCCACGCTCGTCCACCCACCACACCTGGGATTCGGCCTGAATCAGCGTCAGTCCGTGACGCGCCAATCCGTCAGCGCCCAGCGCCTGGTACGCGACGATGGAGGCGACGCCGTCGGGCCAACGGGACTCAATCCAGCGGGCCGCGCGAGAGCAACCGCCGCAGTCTCCGTCGTAGATCAATAGGGACGAGGCCACACCTTGACGGTACCGGGAAAGGCCCTTGCCCCAGTCGGCGCCGTTGGCTCCCAGAGCAGGACTCGAACCTGCAACCTAGCGATTAACAGTCGCTTGCTCTGCCAATTGAGCTATCTGGGACCGCACCCGAGGGCACTTCACATTAGCACCGGACTTTAAGGGTCCCGCGGGCTCAGCGCCGATCGAACCAGGCCTGGAGGCGCTGCGCCTCGGGGCTTTCTCTCACCGCCCGACGACAGCGCTCCAGACGCTTCGACAATGCTTGGCGCGAGATTCCTCGTCCCTGGGCCATCTCCTCAATACTGGTCGTCCGAAAGGTCCACTGCCAGAACGCGTCGAAGTCCTCCCCGCAGAGGCGCTTCAACGTCTCGATAATCCAGTGGGGGGCGTCATCCACCGATGGCGCCGCCTGGGGGATGTCGTCCACGTCCCGGTCCACGTCGACCACTCGTCGATTCACGAGAGTGCGCTCCAACTCACGAATCTCGCGCGCCCGCTCCGGGGTGATCTTCAGGGCATTGGCGATATCACGTGCGGAGAACGTTTTCGAGAGATCACTTCGCCGCAGTCGTTGGAGGGCGAGAATCTGGTCCATTTCCGACTCCGTGAGACCGGCCTGCTGACGAATCGCCTGATTGACCAGTTTCGTGATCCAGTAGTAGGCGTAGGTGGAGAAGCGATTACCCGACGAGGGGTCAAATCGGTGCAGGGCGTTCACGAGCCCTTCGACACCGGCGAGTTCGAGATCTTCGTCGGAGAAGCGGTACCCCCGTTCGACGACTCGGTGACGCACGAGAGCGAGGGTGGACTGAATCAATCGGGTCTCGGCCCGCTCTCCGCGGTCTCGTTCGGCGCGTAGCTCCCGGCGACGTTGGGGATCAACTTCAGTCTCGAGCTCGCGGGAGGCTCGTCTCCCGGCCTCAATCTCTCTCAACAACTCCCGTTCCTCGTCGGCCCGCAAGGGGGGCAGAATCTCCAGGCCCCCGACGCGCGCCCGGTTCACGCGACGCCCCGGGCCTCGAGCCACTCACGGAGGTCGGCGATGGCCGCCTGACGCGTCGGGCCTTCCAGTTCGTTCACCCTCTCCTTCACGTCGCGCACCACCGACATCGCGAGACCCGGTTCGATCACGCCCTGGCGCAACTCCCGGTCGATAACGCGTAGTTCGTGAGTGACGGCGGAGCGAACGAGTTGGGCGATGACGGCCTCGGGATCGAGTTCGGCCGGCGCATCCATGACGACGAGGGCGTCGAGAAGCTCGGCCGCCTCGACCTCACCCCGACTGCGCAGTGCATCGACGGCCGACGACACCGACCCGTGCTCACTGAGAGCCGTGGCGACGAGTCGCTGACGGGGATCGACGAAGAGTCGAGCCGGGAGGTCCTCGCGCACGCCCGCGGGATTCGCGAGCAGGAGTCTCAGGGCTTCGGTACCCGGGCGCGGAAGGTCTCCGACGGGGGCGCGGGGGGGCGGAGTCTCGTTGGACGAGACCGGTGAGCTACGCCGCGGTGTGCCGCGAGCCGAGTGGCGAAGCGTGTCGACGTCCAGTCCGAGTCGGTCGGCGACTCGAATGAGGTACTGATCTCGCACTAGGTCACTCGGGTGTTCGTTCACCACTTTGAGGGCGGCCTCGGCGGCCTTGGCCCGACCGGTCGGCGTCGAGAGATCGGCGGCGAGAAGTACGCGCTCGAGACGAAACTCGATGAAGGGAATCGCTTCGGCGACGGCCCGTCGCAGCGCGTCGGGATCCTCTCGAGCGAGTTCGGCCGGGTCGTGCCCGGCCGGAAGCGAGGCGACAACGACGTCTACCTCGTACTGACGTTCCCACTGGTAGACCGATTCGGCGGCGCTCTGACCGGCCCCGTCGGCGTCGTAGGCGAGAACGATGCGGGTCGCGAAGTTGCGCAGGGTACGAAAGTGATCTTCGCCGAGGGCGGTGCCGCAGGTCGCGACCGCCCGGGGTAGGCCCACCTCGAAGAAGGCGATCACGTCGGTGTAGCCCTCGCACACGATGATTTCACCCTCGCGGATGATGTCGTCCTTGGCCCAGTTCAGGGCGTAGAGAGTGCGGCGCTTGGAGTAGATAGGGGTCTCGGGAGAGTTTTTGTACTTACCCTCCCGACGGGTCTCGTCGGTGTAGCCCGGGATCACGCGGCCCCCAATGGCGACCGCTCGACCGGAGGAGTCAAAGATGGGAAAGATGAGCCGCGCTCGCAGAAAGTCCTGGTAGCGACCGAGACGGTTCTTAAACCCGAGTCCGGTACCTTCGAGTTGGGCGGGGCTGAATTTCAGCGAGGTCGTCAGGCGATCCCACTCGTCGGGGGCGAAGCCCAGTTTGAATCGGCGGGCCACCTCTCCGTTAATACCGCGACTCTTCAAGTACTCCCGGGCGACCCGCGCCTCGGGCGCGTTCATCAACTGATCGTGGTACCACTCGACGGCCTGATCCATCGCCTCGTAGAGGCGGCGCCGCTCCTGGTGGAGGTGGCGTTCACTCTCGTCCTCGGTGAGTTCAATACCGGCGCGCTCGGCGAGCTGACGCACCGCGTCGACGAAGTCGAGTCGCTGAGTCTCGCGCAACCAGGTGATCTGATCTCCCGACACCCGACACCCGAAGCAGTGGTACCGACCCTCCTCGGCGTTCACGTAGAAGGACCCGGTCTTTTCCGCGTGAAAGGGACAGAGGCCCACCCAGCGCCGCCCGACCCGCTTCAGAGCCACCTGCTCGGTAATCAGGGCGACAATATCTGTCGCCGCCCGCACCCGGGCGATGTCGTCCTCGGATATCGCCATGGCCCGAGGGTAGTGGGTCGAGGCCGCTCCATCGGTCGAGGACCCGTAGACTCCCGTCATGTCCGACGTCGCCGTCGAGGTCCGCGACCTCACTCGTTCCTTTAAAAAGGGTGGCGTCCAAGCCCTCAAGGGAGTCTCTCTCGACGTACCCCGGGGTCAAGTTTTCGGACTCCTCGGGCCGAACGGCTCGGGCAAGACCACCATGGTCCGCATTCTCTCCACCATTCTCGCCCCCACCTCGGGCACCGCGGTCGTCGACGGGTACAACGTCGCCACCCACCCCCAGGAGGTGCGTCGTCGCATCGGACTCGCCGGGCAGTACGCGACGGTGGACGAGAACTTGACCGGACTCGAGAATCTCACCATGATCGGGGCCCTCAATCACCTCGATAAGGGCTTCGTGGCGCGCCGCTCGCGAGAGCTCCTGGGTGAGTTCAACCTCACCGACGCCGCCTCGCGCAGCGTCAAGACCTACTCCGGAGGTATGCGACGTCGCCTCGACCTCGCGGCGGCTCTCGTCGGACACCCGCCCGTCCTCTTTCTCGACGAACCCACGACGGGCCTCGACCCCCAGAGTCGCCAGGACCTCTGGAGCATCATCGAGGGACTCGTCGAGCAGGGCACGACAGTTCTCTTAACGACGCAGTACTTAGAGGAGGCCGATCGCCTCGCGAAACTCCTCGTCGTTCTCAACCGGGGGGAGATCATCGCCCAGGGGACGAGCGCTGAACTGAAAGAGCAGCTCGGTGCGACCGTCCTCTCGCTCAGTTTCTCGACGGTGGACGCGGCCTCCCGAGCGGTGGAGATCATTCGACCACTCAGCCCGAAGAGCCCGGTCGTTGAGGGCACCGTCGTGGACCTGCCGGTCGAAGGCGGGCCGGCGACCGCCGCCGAAGCGCTCCGTCGTCTCGACGCGGCCGGTCTCGCCCCGACCGGACTCACCTTGCGCGAACCGAGCCTGGACGACGTCTTCGTGAGTCTCACCGGCCACCGCGTCGAGGACGACACACCCGTACGACCCGGGAGGAATTCGTGAGTAACGACACGTCCGTCGCGACCTATCCGACCGAGGGTCGAGGGGCTCTCTGGGCCATCCGCGACATTCGCACCGTGACGGTGCGCAACCTGCGCAACCTCGTCCGGGTCCCGGTGCAGGTGGTCTTCTCCCTCATTCAACCGGTGATGTTCGTGGTCCTCTTTCGCTACGTCCTCGGTGGAGCCATCCCCGTTCCCCACTACGTGAACTACCTCATCCCCGGGGTGCTCGTGCAGACCACCATCTTCGGGGCCGTCGGTACCGCCATTGGTCTCGCCGAAGATCTCCAACGGGGCCTCATCGAGCGGTTCCGAGCCCTCCCGATGGCCCGCATGGCCATGCTCGCCGGGCGCACCGTCTCGGATCTCCTGCGCAACGTCATCGTCGTGATCACCATCTCCCTCGTGGGACTGCTCGTCGGCTTTCGACCATCGGGGACCTTTCTCAACTACCTCCAGGCCTGCCTCTTGATGCTGATCTTCGCCTACGCCCTCTCCTGGGGTTTCGCCTTTATCGGACTGGCCGCCCCCAACTCCGAAGCGGCCCAGGCGATGACCTTTCCCCTCATCTTCCCCCTGACCTTCGCCTCCTCCGCCTTCGTGCCCGTCGCCACGATGCCCGGCTGGCTGCGCCCCTTCGCCCAGAACCAGCCGGTCACTCAGGTCGTCGACGCTGTGCGCGGTCTCATGCTCGGACTCCCCCACGGATCCTCGACGTGGATTACCCTCGCCTGGGCCCTCGGGGCCGTCGTCGTGCTCGCCCCCTTCGCCGTTCAGAAGTACCGCCGCGTCACGTGAGTCACCCCGAACGTCGGTTGACCCCGGCGCTCACGGGCATCATGGCCGTGGCGATCGGGACCATCGTCGCCAACCTCTACTACCTCCAGCCACTCCTCCACCTCATTCGCGGAGACTTTCGAGTTTCCACCTTCGCCGCGTCGAGCCTCGTCACGCTCCTCCAGATCGCCTACGCCGTCGGTCTCATCACTCTCGTTCCCCTGGGCGACCTCGTCGCTCGTCGACGACTAGTGGTCGTGATCTTTCTCCTCGCGGGACTGGCCATGGCCCTCGCCTCCTTCGCGCAGACCTTCGCCATCTTCGCCCTCAGTACCCTCGTCGTGGGGTTGACCTCGATTGCCGGCCAGATCCTCATCCCCTTCGGGGCGGACCTCGCCGATCCGGCGACCCGCGGTCGCTCGGTGGGGCGCCTCATGACCGGTCTGCTCGCCGGGGCCCTGCTCTCCCGCACGGTCGCGGGATTCCTGAGTGAGTCGGTCGGTTGGCGCGGCGTCTACCGCGCCGCCGCCGGAGCCCTCGTTCTCATCGCCCTCCTCCTGTCCCGGGTCTTACCGGACGAGGGCGTTCGACCCCGGGTGACCTACCCGAGCCTCCTCGGGCGCACCTTCCGACTCTTTCTCGACCAGCCCACTCTGCGCCGGCGCTGCTGGTACGGGGGAACGGCCTTCGGGGCCTTTTCCGTGCTCTGGACGACCCTCGCCTTCCACCTCGCCGGGCCACCCTTTCACTACTCCACCGGTGTCATCGGACTCTTCGGGCTCGTGGGTCTCGCCGGCATCCTCGGCGCGAACCTCGCGGGACGACACGCCGACCAGCGTCGCGAGCACGTCGTCACCTGGATGGGGGCTGGGCTCGTGGTACTCAGTTTCGCTCTCCTCTACCTCGCCCCCGGGTCACTGCCGATGCTTCTCGTCGGGGTCGTCCTGCTCGACGCCGGCACTCAGATGGTTCACGTCTCCAACCAGTCGATCATCTACGCCCTCGCGCCCGATCAGCGGAGCAGCATCAACTCCGTCTACATGCTCTCCTTCTTTCTCGGCGCCTCGCTGGGCTCGCTCGCCTCGGGGGCCGCCTACAGTCACGCCGGCTGGCGGGGAACCTGTCTCGTGGGACTGTTCTTCGGCCTGGCGGCCCTCGCTCCCGCGCTCCTCGAGCGTTCCACCCCGCTGAGAACGACGGCCTAGTACCTCTCGCTACGCTCGAACGGAGTCGAGAGAAAGCGAGACGCCATGCGCGGAGTGGTCATGCACGCCCCGGGAGATATTCGAGTCGAGGAGTTGAGTGACCCGAGTATTCAGGAGCCGACCGACGCCGTCCTGCGCCTCAGTGCCACGTGCGTCTGTGGCAGTGACCTCTGGCGCTACCGGGGCGAGGACGCCTTTAGCTCCCCTCAACACATGGGCCACGAGTACGTCGGCGTCGTGGAGGAGATCGGCTCAGCGGTCACCACCCTTCGCCCCGGGGACGTCGTGGTGGGCTCCTTCTTCGCCTCCGATAACACCTGCGAGATCTGTCGCGCCGGCTACCAGACCTCCTGCGTGCACCGCCAACTGATGAGTGGCGCCCAGTCCGAACTTCTGCGGGTCCCGCTCGCCGACGGCACTCTCGTCGCCGTCGAGGGCACCCCGGACGACACCCAGCTACGGGGACTACTCGCCGCCTCCGACGTCTTCGGGACCGGCTGGTTCGGAGCCCGCGCCGCCCAGGTGGGACCCGGTTCCACCGTGGTCGTCGTGGGTGACGGCGCGGTGGGCCTGCTCGCCGTGCTCTCGGCGAAGTTGATGGGCGCCGAGCGCATCATCGCCATGAGTCGACACGCCGCTCGTCAAGAGATCGCCCGGGAGTTCGGGGCGACCGACATTGTCGCCGAGCGCGGTGAGGAGGGGGTCGAACTCGTGCGGGAGATGACCGGAGGACTCGGCGCCCCGAGCGTGATCGAGGCCGTCGGCACCCAGGCCGCGATGAGCCAAGCCTTTAGAGTGACTCGAGCCGGTGGCCACCTCGGCTTCGTCGGCGTGTCCCACGGCGTGACCTTCGAGGGACGAGACCTCTTCATGTCCCACGTGCACCTGCACGGAGGGCCCGCCCCGGTGCGCGACTACCTGCCCGATCTCACGTCGCGCATCATGGCCAAGGAGATCAACCCCGGACGAGTCTTCGATCTGGATCTGCCCCTCGCCGAGGCGGCGGAGGCGTACCGGGCGATGGACGAGCGACGGGCCGTGAAGGCCCTCCTGCGGCCCTCGGCCCCCTAAGCGCGTCCGGTCTGATCCCGGAGATAGGTGAGAAGGCCCGCGAGGGGCACGCGCACCTGGTCCGTCGTGTCCCGGTCCCGCACGGTCACCGCGTCGTCTTCGAGAGAGTCGAAGTCGACGGTCACGCAGTAGGGGGTACCGACCTCGTCCTGGCGGCGGTAGCGCTTGCCGATCGACTGGGTGACGTCGGTGTCGACGACGTACTCCGCGCCGAGGAGATCGACAACCCTCGTGGCGAGTCCCTCCAACTCGGGCTTCTTCGAGAGGGGAAGCACGGCCACCTGGTAGGGCGCGAGACGCCAGTCGAGACGAAGGAGGGCCCGCGTCTCTCCCCCGACCTCGTCCTCGTGGTAGGCGGCGAGGAGGAAGGCCATCATGGCCCGGGTCGCTCCGGCCGCCGGTTCGATCACGTAGGGGGTGTAGCGCTCCCCGCTCGCCTGATCGAAGTACTCGAGACGCACGCCGGAGTGTGTGGAGTGCTGGGTCAAGTCGTAGTCGCCGCGATTAGCGATGCCCTCGAGCTCGTCCCAACCCCAGGGGTAGAAGAACTCCACGTCGGTGGTGCCGCGGGAGTAGTGGGAGAGGTCCTCCTTGGCGTGAACGTGCTGGCGGAGAAAGTCCTCAGGAATTCCGAGGTCGAGGTACCAGGCGAACCGGGTCGCAATCCAGTAGTGGTACCACTCCTCGGCCTCAGCGGGCGGGACGAAGTACTCCATCTCCATCTGCTCAAACTCCCGAGTACGAAAGACGAAGTTGCCCGGGGTGATCTCGTTGCGAAAGGACTTACCAATCTGGGCGATACCGAAGGGAGGCTTCTTACGAGTCGTCTGGAGGACGTTGGCGAAGTTGGTGAACATCCCCTGGGCCGTCTCGGGTCGCAGGTAGGCCGTCGCGCCGTCCCCCTCGACCGGTCCAGCCTGGGTCTTAAACATCAAGTTGAAGGCTCGAGCCTCGGTGAACTCCCGGGAGCCGCACTGGGGGCAGACGCCGTCGATCTTGTCCTCACGCCAACGCTCGTGGCACTTCTTGCAGTCGACGAGGGGGTCGGTGAAGGTCTCCAAGTGGCCCGAGGCTGCCCAGATGGCGGGGGGCGAGAGAATGGCCGCGTCGAGACCCACGACGTCCTGGCGCCGCTGGACCATCGCGCTCCACCAGGCGTTCTTGACGTTGCGCAACATGTTGACCCCGAGGGGGCCGTAGTCGTAGGTGGAGCGAAAACCGCCGTAGATTTCGGCGGAGGGGAAGATAAACCCCCGTCGTTTCGCGAGATTGATGACCTTGTCGAGGTGATCGGGGGCGTACACCGGTTCTGCCATGGGTCAAGGCTAGTGGAGTCCTACGAACGCTCCGGAGTGACGGCCTCCTCGGCGCTGCGCAGTCGAAGGATCACTTGATTGGCGACGAGGCGCGCCTCGGGGCGAAGGGTGACGCGGCCCTCGTCCACTCGTATGAGGTGTGCAATCTCCTCGAGTGAATCGAAGGCCTCACGGGGTACTCCGCGCCGGGTACGCAGCGCCAGGGAGTCCCGTTCAAACGCACGCGCGTCGTCACCGAGTAGTTCCTCGCCCCCGAGGGGAGTCTCGCCCCGCTTCACCATCTGGATGTAGCGATCCGGAGTCCGCACGTTCCACCAGCGTCGATGGCCCCGGTGAGAGTGGGCGGCTGATCCGAAACCCACGTAGTCCCCATCGTCCCAGTAGACGTGGTTGTGGCGGCACTCGTGCCCCGGTCTCGCCCAGTTGGAGATCTCCTCCCACTCGTAACCGGCCTCTTCCAGTCGACGACCGACGAGGTCGTAGGCGTCGGCGGTGTCGTCTTCGTCGGGGTGACGGGCCGGGTCCTGTCCGAGGGGGGTCGCCGGTTCGGGGGTGAGGGCGTAGCAACTGATGTGGGGAGGCGGGGACTCCAGGGAGAGAATGTCCTCGAGGGTCGCCTCGACGTCGGCGAGGGACTCGGCCCGGGAGCCGACGATGAGGTCCATGTTCCAACTGGCGAAACCGACCTCACTGGTGCGCGCGGCGACTTCCCGGTGCGCCCCCGTGCCGTGACGACGCCCGAGATCGGCGAGGACGGCCGGTCGAGTCGACTGGATGCCGTAGCTCATGCGGGTGACACCCGCCGATCGATAGGCCCGCAGCCGATCGAGAGAGGCGTCTTCGGGATTGCACTCCACGGTGATCTCGCAGTCCTCGCTCTTCGGTAGGGCCTCGAGGACGCGGGCGAGTTGCTCCGCCGGGAGGCGAGACGGGGTTCCACCCCCGAAAAAGACGCTGGTGGCGACGGGGAGACCCCCCTCCTTCGCCCGAGCGATCTCTTGAAGGAGAGCCTCGACGTACTCCCCCATGAGGTGGTCCCGATCGGCGTAGGTGGCGAATGCGCAGTAGTCGCACCGGTGGGCGCAGAAGGGCACGTGGACGTAGACCCCGAACTCCGACGGTGAACTCATCGGGTGGCCTTCACTTCGGCGAAACGGACGAGGGCTTCGTCGCGTTCCCGGGCGGCGTCGATGAGGGGAGCGACGTAACCGGCCGGAGCGAGCAGTCCCCCACCACCCCCCGGTTGGAGACACTGGGGCGCGGGAGTCTCGGCGAGGGGGGTGACGTAACGCCGTACGTAGCGACCCTCGGGATCAAAACGCTCCGCCTGGAGCGTCGGATTAAAGACTCGATGGAAGGGGGCGGCGTCGGTGCCGGTCCCGGCCGTCCACTGCCAGCCGTGCTGGTTGGAGGCGACGTCGGCGTCGATGAGACACCAGAGGAACCACCGCGCGCCCCAGCGCCAGTCGAGGTGGAGGTGCTTCACGAGAAAGGAGGCGCACACCATACGTACCCGATTGTGCATCCACCCCTCGGCGAGGAGCTGACGCATCCCGGCGTCAACGAGGGGGTAACCGGTCTCGCCCCGAGCCCAGGCTCGGAATCGACTCCGAGCCTCCTCCCCGTCGTCGACCCGCAGGTGCTCCATCGCCGGCTGGAGGGCTCGCCACACCGATTGGGGTTGATGAAAGAGGACGTCGCCGTAGAACTCCCGCCAGGCCACCTCGGAGCGAAAGACTCCGGCCGACTTCGACGTTCCCCGCGTCGCCGCGAGGACTTGCCGGGGGTGAATGGTGCCAAAACGAAGGTGGGGACTCAACCGGGACGTCGACTCCTCGCCCGGAGTGTTGCGAGCTTCGCCGTAGCTCTCGAGTCGGGTGAGAAACTGCTCGAGCTGACGCTGCGCCCCCGCCTCACCCACGTCGGCGAACGTCGTGGCGGTCGGGTCGGGGAGGTCCCCGAAGAGGTCCGGCCGCCTCGTCCCGGCGTACCGAAAGATGGTGTTCACCTCGAGAGAGTCGAGAGTAACCCACTCCGGGGTGACCTCCTCGTCGAGGGGCGGGGGCGGAGAGGTCGCCTCCCAGCCCCGAAAGAAGGGAGTGAAGACCTTGGGGGGCGTGCCGGCTTGGGTGCGCACCGTGCCCGGTCGAACGGCGTAGGGGGTGTCCATCCCGAGTAGTTCGACACCGAGGGCGGCGAGGTGATCCCTCACCCGCTCGTCCCGGGATCGTCCGTAGGGGGCGAAGTCCTCGGTGACGTAAACCCGCGTGGCTCCGACCTCTCGACAGACCTCGGCGAGAACCTCGGCCGAATCGCCCGCTCGCACCACGAGGGCTCCCCCCATCGATTCGTTGAGGGCAGTGAGGGTCTGGGCGAGGTAGTGGGCGCGGGAGGGTCCGCACCCGGCGAGCAGGACGGGATCGAGAACGTAGAGTCCGACGACGCCCGAATGACGGGACGCCTCGAGGAGAGCGCGGTGATCACTCAGGCGCAGGTCGCGGCGAAACCAGAGAACGGTCGGCGAAGTCACCGCACCGTTCTAGTGGTCGTACTCTCGAGGGCCGCCCGGGCGCTCTTCAGGCGCCGACCGAGGTGATCCTCGACCGCCTCGGTGAGAAGGAGGGTGATCTCCGTCTCGCCGGCCGGGTGAGACTCTCGCAGAACGCCCGCGAGGTCACCCCCGAGCATGCGACGGGCGAGGGCGAGGGCCTCCGCCGAGATCACGCGCCCGGTACGACACCCCCCGCAGAGGGCACCCCCACTCGGGGCGTGAAAGGCGACGAGGGGGCCCTCGCTTGCGCACTGGGCGCACGCAAAGAGCTCCGGGGCGACCCCGTCGTGGACGAGGAGACGCGCGAAGAAGGCCGGCGCGACGAGGGCCGGGGAGAACGATGGATCGTCGAGGGTGCGTAGTACCCGGATGAGGAGCTCGTAGAGCTCGGCGTCCGCGAAGTCGTCGAGGGGAATCGCGTCAATCGCCTCGATGACCGAGAGCCCGGCGAGGATCCGTTCGTAGTCGGTGCGAATCGTCTCGTAGCGCTCGACGTGGGCGACGTGACGGGTCACGTAGAGCGCCCCGCGGGACTGCACGGCGTCGACCTTCACGCGGGCTAGGGGCTCGAGGGCGCCGCCCATGCGAGAACTGGTGCGACGCACCCCGCGAGCGAGGAGTCGCACCTTGCCCGAGTGCTTCGTCCACAGGACCACGACCCGGTCGGCCTCCCCCGAGGAGTAGGTCCGCAGCACCACCCCCTCGTCGGCCAACTCCTTCACGCCGAGGGATCCTCACGACCGTGACGATCTCGCCCCTCGAACTTGGGGTGACGGGGCGAGATTCCGACGAAGCGCTGAATCCAGACGCCTCCGGCGACGAGTAGTCCGAGCACGAGGGGGGTGGCGAGGGGCCCAATCCAGGCGTGGTTCGCGGTCAGGGCAACGAACCAGAGAGCGAGGTAGAAGAGGGCTCCGAGGATCCAGGCGAGGAGTTTGGCGCTCAACTCTCGAGCGCTCCGAAGCGTCGATCCCGGCCCTGGTACTCCTCGATGGCCGAGAAGAGGTGCTCCCGACGAAAATCCGGCCAGAGGACGTCGGTGAAGACCAGTTCGGAGTAGGCCATCTCCCAGAGCAAAAAGTTGGAGGTGCGATACTCCCCCGAGGTGCGCACGATGAGGTCGGGGTCAGGTAGTTCGGGGTGATAGAGACGGGACGCGATGGCCTTCTCGTCCACCCGAGCGGCCGAGACGCCGTCCTCCACGAGTCGCTTCACGGCGTCGACGATCTCGGCTCGCCCCCCGTAGTTGAACGCGATGTTGAGGGTGAGAGCGGTGTTCCTCGCGGTGAGTTCGGCGGCCTCGTCCATGCGCTTTAACACTCCCCGGGGAACGCGCCAGTCCCGTCGACCGGAGAAGGTGATGCGGACGCCGACCTCGTGGAGTTCGTGCTGGCGCCGCTCGAGGAGGCCCCGATTGAAGTTCATGAGGTAGCGCACCTCGTCCACCGGGCGACGCCAGTTCTCGGTGGAGAAGGCGTACACGGTAAGAGCCTTCACTCCGAGAGAAAGGGCCCCGTAGGTGGTATCGACGAGGGCGCTCTCCCCCGCCCCGTGACCCTCGGTGCGCGGCAGTCCCTGACGGGTCGCCCACCGACCGTTACCGTCCATGACGATGCCGACGTGACGGGGAATACGGGAGCGGTCCAGGGTGGCGGGAAGCGGCACGGGACGCGGATCGGGCACACGGTTACGTTACTGCCCGGGCTCGACACCCCCCCGCCTCTAACGTGGGTGGGTGAACTCCTTCGACCCCGACGTCGAGGAACCCGACGTCCTCGACGAGGTTCCCGAACGCCAGCTGCGTGATGCGGTCGGCATCGACGTCGCGGAGGCACTCGCCGTCCTCGACCGAGTGAGTGCCCGAATCCCGGGGGGCGGGGAGATTCGCGAGGGCCAGCGCCAGATGTTGACCGGCGTCGTCACGGCCTTCACCACCCGGGAGCCGACCTTCATCGAGGCCGGGACCGGCGTCGGCAAGTCTCTCGCCTACCTCATTCCGGCGGCCCTCGCACGCCGGCGGGTCGTCGTCGCCACGGCCACGAAGAACCTCCAGGACCAGTTAGCCCTGAACGACGCTCCCCTCCTCCAGCGCGTCCTCCCCGCCACCTCCGTCGCGGTCTTAAAGGGCAAACAGAACTACCTCTGCCGTTTGAAGGTGGTCGAGAACGCCGGGGCCGACCAGTTGAGCTTCGACGACGGCTCGGCCGTACCGGTCTCCCTCGCCCGTCAGGTCCGGCGCCTGGTGCGCTTCGCCCAGGAGACCGAGACCGGGGAGCGAGACGACGTCGAGTTCGACGTCGATCCGCGGGCCTGGCGCAGCGTCTCGGTGAGCGCCCAGGAGTGCGTGGGGCGAGCCACCTGCCCCCAGGGTCACAACTGCTTTCACGAACTGGCCAAAGACCGGGCCCAGGCGGCCGACGTCGTGATCGTGAACACCCACCTCTACGCCTCCCACCTCGCCTCGGGCTCCATGCTGCTGCCCGAGCACGACCTCGTCGTCTTCGACGAAGCCCACGAAGTGCCCGACATCTTTTCGGCCCTCCTCGGAACCTCCCTCAGCCCCTCTCGCCTCGTCGCCCTCGCCCAGTCGGCCTCCCCTCTCATCGACGACGAGGTGCTCTGTGACTCGGTACGCCGCAGCGGGGAGTCTCTCGCCCGCGTGCTCGAAGAGCAGTTCGCCACCGACCAGACGAGCGGGCTGAGCCCCGCGACCCGCGAGGAGCTCGACGTCGCCCGAGCCGTCCTCGGTGCCCTCGTCGAAGCGCTACGCACGACACCCGTCGACTCGAGTGGGGCCGAGGCGCGACGGGCCCGGGCCCTCGGTCCGGCCCAGCACGCCCTCACCGACCTCACTCGTCTCCTCGAGGCGACCAGTGGCGAACTGGTCTATCTCACGCGGAGCGACCGGGACCTCGTTCTCGAACTGAACGTACTCGACCTCGGTCCGCGCTTGAGAGAGGATCTCTGGAGCGCCGTGACCCCCGTCCTCACCTCGGCCACCCTGCCCGACTCCTTAGCCCCGCGACTCGGACTGACGGGGGCCACCTCCCTCCAGGTACCGAGCCCCTTCGACTACCGCTCCCACGCTCTGCTCTACGTACCGGAGGACTTTCCGGCCCGCAACGACGAGCGGGCCGAGGGGGCCATCGTCGAGGAACTCATCACCCTCATCAACGCCGCCGGGGGACGCACCCTCGCCCTCTTCACCAACCGCACGGTGATGGCTCGGGTCGCCGAGGCGGTGGAACGTCGGGTGTCGACCCCGATCCTCGTCCAGGGCACTCTCTCGCGCCAGCGTCTCATCGAAGAGTTCCGCGAGACGGCCGAGGCCAGCCTCTTCGCGGTCACGAGCTTTTGGCAGGGCGTCGACGTACCCGGGCACTCTCTCAGTCTCGTCACGATCGACCGACTCCCCTTCGCCGTGCCGAACGACCCCCTAGCGGTTGCTCGTCGAGAGCGCAGCTCCAACCCCTTCGTCGAGGTGGATCTCCCCCGCGCCACGATGCTCCTCGCTCAAGGGGTGGGACGCCTCATCCGATCCGCGCAGGACCGAGGCGTTGTCGCCGTTCTCGACACCCGTCTCGCCGAGGCCACCTACCGCAGTCAGCTCTTTCGCAAACTCCCCCCGATGCGACGCACCCGGACGCGATCCCAGGTGGTCGAGTTCCTCGAGGCCATCAGGGACGAGCACGAGGCGGTATAAACTACTATTTCACTAGAAAATAGTAATATACTGCCGAGGTGCACCTCAACCTGGTCCTCGTTCTCGCGAGCGCCGTCGTCGGTTTCGCCGTTGGACTGACCGGTGTCGGGGGTGGGGCCCTCATGACGCCGATGCTCGTACTGCTCTTCGGTATCGCTCCCTCGACCGCCATCACCTCCGACCTGGTGGCGGCCCTCGTGATGAAGCCCTTCGGGGTCTCGGTGCACCTTCGTCGTCGGACCATCCACTGGTCCCTCGTCGGTTACCTCTGTCTCGGGTCCGTTCCGGCGGCCCTCCTCGGGGCCTGGACTCTCCACCAACTCGGGACCTCGCACGGCGCCGAACACCTGGTGCAGCGCATCCTCGGCGCCGCCCTGGTCATCGGGGCCGCAGCCCTCCTCACCCGACCCTTCGTGCCCCACGTGGACGCCGACGAATCCCTCGTTGTTCGCCGACTCCCCCTCGTGGCCGTCGGCGTCCTCGGTGGTTTCATGGTGGGTCTCACCTCCGTGGGGGCGGGATCTCTCATCGTGATCTTCCTTCTCGCTCTCTACCCCCGCCTCGCGAACGATCGACTCGTGGGTACCGATCTCGCCCAGTCCCTCCCCCTGACGGCGGCGGCTACGCTCGGCACGCTGCTCTTTGGTCACGTGCACTTCGGAGTGACCCTCGACATCATTCTCGGCTCCGTGCCGGCCGTCATTCTCGGGGCTCGCCTCTCCTCGCGGTCCTTCTCCCGACACCTACGACCGATAATCGCCACCCTCGTCCTCCTGAGTGGCCTGAAGTACATCGGCGCTCCACAACTCCTCCTCGGCGTCGGTGCGCTCGTTCTCCTCCCCGCGAGTTTGGGGCTGGTGATCCGATCGGCTCGTCGTACTCCAACGGTGCTCGAGGCGTCCTAGACGATCCGGTTGTCGACCGTGGGCGTCGGTCCTTGAGGCGCCAGGGGACGAGACGTCGATGTCGGACACCCACCGACCCAGCCGAGGTAGACGGGCCGACACCGACCTCTAGGGGCCGAGGTGGACGAGGCACATCGAACCGGTTCCGCCCAGGGGGCCGTGGAGAGATGAGGTTCGCCGGGCGCGGACCCACGGTGGCGGACGAGAGTTCAGGGGAGATGAGAGTCCTGGCTTCTTGAGGTGCTGTGTCGTTGGCTCGAGAAGAGTGAACTCATTCACTCGGCGAGGCTGTCGGAGGACCTCTACCCATTCAGTCGGTCGATCACCACGCGAGATTGCGGGGCTAGTGGAGCTGCGTGGAGTACTCGCCGGCCCGTGTCACGGACCTTCGATCGAAGCGTGGGGAGTGTCCCTCACCGTATTGGTCTCGCCAGCTAAGTACAGAGAAGGAACACCGCCCGTCATCGAACGGGCTCACCCGGAAACTCCACTCCTCACCGTCGACGAGTTACCCCTCCCCCTCGCCGTCGCCCCATCGACGTTCCATCACTTCACTCGAGGTGCGAACCAATAATCTTTCAACGGCGGCCGAGATCTACAGCAGTGGCTCAAAATCGGGCCGAAGGGGCAAGCCGCTTCGACCTCCGTCGGGTCGCACACTCAGAATTTGGTGAATCTCCAAGTGGTGTCGCCTAAACGCCACCGCCGACCCGGCCATGTAGAGTCGCCACACGCGGGCGCGCTCGACGCCCACCTCCTCGACCGCCTCGTCAAATCGTTGGGTGAGGTTCTCCACCCAGTGCCGCAGCGTGATGGTGTAGTGCTCACGAAGACTCTCGAGGTCGCGAACTTCGAAGCCGTGGGCCTGAAATATCGAGACCAACGTGCCCACCTCGTGCAGCTCACCGTCGGGGAAGACGTAGCGATTGATGAAGGCGCTGCCCGTCTTGGAGGGACCCCTCAATCCCAGGGCGATCTGGACCTGACGGGTGAACTCGGAGGCCCGAGTGGGTCTCGGATTCTCCTCGAAGGAGACGGGCTTGCCGATGGCGTGATTGAGGAATCGACCACCGGGCTTCAAGAGGTCGAAGATGATCTGGGTGTACTTGGGCAACGACTTGATGCCCACGTGTTCCGACATACCGATGGAGCTCACCGCGTCGAAGGGTCCGTCGGTGACGTCGCGAAAGTCCTGAATCCGAAAGTCCACCAGATCACTCACGCCGGCCCGTCGAGCCGCCTCGGTGGCGTAGTCGCGCTGGGCTCGCGACAGGGTGACCCCGACCACGCGCACCCCGTAGTGTTTCGCCGCGTGGATCCCCATCGCGCCCCACCCGCACCCGACGTCGAGGAGGCGCGTGCCGGGCTGGAGGTCTAACTTGCGCGCGACGAGGTCCACCTTTCGGGTTTGAGCCTCCTCGAGCGTGTCGTCGGGGGTCCTAAAGACCGCGCACGAGTAGGTCATCGAGGGGCCGAGCACCATCTCGTAAAACCGATTCGACACGTCGTAGTGATGGGTGACGGCCTGGCGATCTCGGGCGCGCGAGTGCATCACGCCACGCGGGCGCGCCTCGATGGACGGTGGTGCGAGAGGCTTCATCGCCGCGGTGCCGACCTCGCCGATCAGCGATGGGAGAGTTCGGCCCGACAGAAGTTTGTGAAGGGGTGGCGTCGCCAACTCGAAGAGAGGGTCGAGGTCGCCGTCAATCTCGATATCGCCGGCCACGTAGGCCCGAGCCAGCCCCAGTTCGCCCGGGTGAGTCACGACCCGCGTGATGGCGTCGCGCCGGCGAATGGTGAGAGTCGTCGAGTTCGCGGCGGACACGACCGTTGGTTCAGCGACACTTCCGTCGTACGCTTCGACCCGAAAGGGGAGCTCCCCGTTGAACAGTGACGCGACCACTGAGGCGACGTTCATTCTTCTCCCTTTCGTTCCGAGTGACCGACGCGAAGAGGCTTCCTCATCCACTTTTTACCAGGACCACGGCGACGCCCACGCCGGCGACCACCCCGAGAGCTGGACAACCCCTCGCGGTGCGGCCTAGTTGACCCCTCGAGTCTCTCGGGTGCCGAGAACCAGAGGGCACCGGTTCACGGGTGGCGCGCGATCGAGTCGAGAAGGGCCGCCACGCGCTCGGAGTCGGACGGGGGGACTACCCACGCATCCTCACCCCTGATCATTCGACTGACGTTCTCCACCATGACGACGAAGGCGTTCGTCTCGGGAAACTCCTCGACCACGCCGTTGACGCGCAGGGAGCTGGCCTCGTTCCAGGTGGTAAAGGACTCTCCCCGCGCGGTGCTGATCTCGCCGTCCGTTCCTCGCACGACCAACTCCTGACGAGAGGGTAGGGCGAAAGAGCTGAGGGAGTGCGCCGTGACGTCGCCGGCGAACCGCACCGTCACCTCGGTGGTGAGGTCGACTCCGCTCGACCCGAGGGTGCGCTCGAGGTGCAGAATGGTGAACTCGTCGGCACCTCCGGTCAGGGCCACCCACGAGTGCGCCTGGTAGCACCCGACGTCGAGGAGTGCCCCCCCGCCCATCGCCGGATCGAGGCGATAGTTGTCGGTCATGTCGGAGACAAAGGTGAAGGCCGACTCAATGTGGTGAACGGCCCCGATGTCCCCGTTCGCCACGAGGTGAACGAGGCGGGCGAAGCGGGGATGCCAACGAGACCACACCGCTTCGACGAGGAGGCGTCCGTTGGTCGCCGCGGCCTCGAACATCGCGTGGGTATCGTCGGCACGAATTCCCAGAGGTTTCTCACACAGAACGTGCTTACCCGCCTCCAGTGACTTCACGACCCACTCACGGTGTTGACCATTGGAGAGACTGATGTACACGGCGTCGACGCGGTCGTCGGCCAAGAGGTCGTCGTAGGACGCGTGAACTCGCTCTGGTTCGAGAGTCGCCGAGCGTCGCTCATCACGACTGGCGACGGCGTACAACGAGGCGCCCCGCGAGGTGTGCACCGCGGGCGCGAGACCCCGGCTGGCGACGAAGCCGGCGCCGAGAAACCCCCAGCGGACGGACACGTCCTAGGACCGCCGGAGCACCGGGGTCACCGGTAGGGCGTTGTTCGCGGCCGACTGCTCAGCCGCCTGCATGATGGCCACCACGTTTCGAGACTGCACGGCGTTGACCTCCATGGGAACCCCGTGGTGCAGGTACTCGACGATCGAGCGATGGAAGGCGTAGGGTTCACGCGGTTGAAGGGGCGCCACGCGTGACGTTCGGTCACCGTAGTGCACGCTCACGAGGGCGGGGAGGTCGGCCACCGCGGGTTCACCGGCGGGGTCCCACTCACCGAGGATGGCACCCTCGGTGCCGAGCACGTAGAACTTGGGCTTACGTACCGCCGCCAGATCGGAGTGAACGAACGTCGCTTGCTTACCGGTCGAGAAGGTCACGGTGACCTGTGCGTGGTCCGCGTTCGAGACGTGATGCCACACTCGCTT
Source organism: Acidobacteriota bacterium (assembly GCA_018971385.1). Lineage (GTDB taxonomy): Bacteria > Actinomycetota > Acidimicrobiia > Acidimicrobiales > RAAP-2 > RAAP-2. The sequence continues at coordinate 37,600 of JAGXAY010000009.1, forward strand.
GTGATTGTGTCCGCTCACGTGAGCCACCTCGTCGGGGATGACGTTCAGAATCTGGTCAATGAAGTGACTGCCCCAGTCGAAGATGGCCCCCCCGGAGACCTCCGCGTCGGAGTGCCAGTAGTCGCAGGGTCGCGAGTACCCTCCGACGAAGCTGTCGAAGTGGTAGACGTCCCCGATCTCCCCCGAGCGAATGATCTCTCTCATCGTGACAAAGTCCGGGTCGTATCGACGGTTCTGGTACACCACCAGCAGCAGGTCACGGTCTGACGCCAACGCGAGTAACTCGTCACACTGGTCGGTCGTGAGCGCCATCGGCTTTTCCAGGACGACGTGGAGGCCTCGCCGAAGCGACTCTTTCGCCCACTGGTAGTGGCTATTCGGTGGGGTCGAGATCACGACGAGGTCGAGTAGGCCGGAATCCAACATGGCGCTCGCGTCTGTGAAGGCGCTCGCGTCGGGCGCGAGGTCGAGGGCGGCGGCCACCCGCTCGGGATTCGAGTCGCAGACGGCAGCGAGCTCCAGCCCGGGGGTGTGCTGGACCGCGTGATTGTGTTCGTGACCGATGGCACCGTACGCCAGCAGTCCGACGCGCAGGGTGTTTTTCGTCACAGGTGGTCAGTGTAGGGGTGGAAGGTGACCCGGATAGTCGCCGGCGGCATCGAATCAGCCGTTTCCGCAGCCCTCACGTCGCGACGTGCGCTCGGGGCCCTCCGGAGGTGACGGGGGCGTGACGGGGGCGTGACACGACTCGTCGACTCCTCGCCCGGACCTCCTGGACCACGAGCCTCCCTTACAGTGAGCCCCGCTCACTGAGCCCCGGGGGCCAGAGTGAGGGATGTTCAGACATCACCACACGCTCAAGAGACCCACCTGAACGCCAGCGCTCGAGGGATCCCGAGGGACCGTCTCGCCTTAGTTCTGGGAATGGACGATGGGCGCCCGGTCGCCCACGTCAGCCACGGGATGGGTATCTCTCGTCACACCCGTCACCTGGTGGCCCCGCGAGTGTGACGGGGGCGAGCTCGGACCGGTTAATCGCTCGAGCCGAGCGCCACTGTCCCCACGAGTCCCCGCCGACGGTCGGGTCCCGGAGAGGCGAACTGCGCACCACCGTAACGTTCGCTCCGTCGCTTCGGTAACGGATTCATCCACTCGGTGAGGTTCCGGCCCATTCGGGGTTCGAGGTCAGGGGTTCTCGTCGACAGTGGCGAGTGCTCACATGGTGTCGACGTACGTGCCGCCGGGCGGGGAGGTCACGCACCCCCACCATCACTACCGGGAACACTCGGCCCTCCGGGGTACACCCGGCATCGGAGGTGTCCACGACCCACCTGGTCACGACGGCTAGAGCCCGAAGCGGTCCATCACGTCGTCCCGGCGCTGCCAATCATCTTCGACCACCACCCGAAGTTCAAGGTAGCAACCCTCGGGGAGCTGACGTCGAGCCCCGATACCCACCTCTTTGAGGAGGTGTCCACCCTTTCCGATGACCATCCCCTTCTGGGACTCGCGCTCCACCACAATCTCGACGGTGACGTGGGGCCACTCGAACTCACTCACCCGACAGTGGATGGAGTGAGGAATCTCCTGGCGAGTCTTTCGTACCAACTGCTCCCGGACGAGTTCGGCCACCCAGACGGCTTCGGGGACGTCCGACACCTCCTCCTCGGGAAAGAACCACGGGCCCTCGGGCATCTGGGCGAAAATGAAGGCGACGAGATCCGGCACTCCCCGTCCGGTACGCGCCGAGACCGGGAAGTACTCCACGGAGTCGAGCACCTCCTCGCGGCCCCGCTCCCGGGCGAGAGTCTCGACGACCCCTTGCACCTCGAGGAGTTGACGGGCGGTTCCCTCGCCCCCCGAACGATCCATCTTGTTGACGACGACGACGAGGCGAGGGCCCCGCGGCCGCGCCGTGTCGAGACCGAGAGTGAGGGCGGTCCGGTCCCCGGCTCCGATCTCGGCCGAGGCGTCGACCAGCACGGCGATGACGTCCACTCCGTCGGTGCCGGCCCGGGCCGCCTCGTTCAGGCGGTGGCCGAGCCGTGAGGCGGGACGGTGGAGCCCCGGAGTGTCCACGAAGATCACCTGGGTCTCACCCTCGGTGACGATGCCCCGTACGAGACCCCGGGTGGTGTGGGGAGTGTTGGAGGTAATGGTGACCTTGGTGCCGACGATGGCGTTCACCAGAGTCGACTTGCCGACGTTGGGTCGTCCGACCAGGGCGCAGAATCCGGAACGGGTCACGCGACACCTCCCCGCTCCACTAACACCTCTTCCACCCGTCGCCCGTCGAGACGTTGCACGACCAGACGATAGGGGCCGAGATCGAAGGTCTCCCCCGGTTCCGGCACGCCCCCGGCGAGGTCCATCACGAGACCCCCGACGGTGTCCCAACTTCCCGTGGGCAGATCCAACTCGTACTCCTCGTTCACGTCATCAATGTTCCAGCGCCCCGAGAGGACGAGACCGTGCCCTTCGAGGACCGCGACGTCGTCCTCGTCGGGGTCGGACTCGTCGGTGATCTCTCCCACCAACTCCTCGAGGACGTCCTCCAGGGTGACGAGCCCCACGGTTCCCCCGTACTCGTCGACGACGACGAAGAGGTGGTTGTTACCCTCACGAATCTGGCGCAGCAGAGCCGCGACCTTCTTCGTCTCGGGCACGAAGTGCGCTTCGGAGAGGTGCACCGCCACCCGGTCGTCCCCGTGGCCCTCCCCCACGAGGCGAGCGAGGTTGCGCAGGTTGACGATCCCGACGACGTCGTCGATACCGCCCTCGCCGATGACCGGGAGGCGACTGCGTCCGGTCTGAATGGAGATCTCGAGAGCCTCCGAGATCGGGGCGTCGTGGGCGACGTCCACGATGTCGACCCGGGGCACCATCACCTCGCGCACGATGGTGTCACCGAACTCGAAGACGGAGCGGATGAAGTCCCTCTCCTCCTCCTCGATCACGTTCTCCTCGTGCGCGACATCGGCGAGAGCGATGACCTCGGACTCGGTGATCTGGGACCCCGGCCCCCTCACCCCGACGAGGGCGATGGCCCAGGTGGCCACCTGGTGAAGCCCCTTCGAGATCCAGGTGAGTGGGGGAAAGTTCACGAGGGCGGCGACGACGGGAGCGCTCAGGAGAGCGGCGGAGTCGGGGTGGGCGACGGCCAGGTTCTTCGGAATGGCCTCGAAGAGGGTGAAGATCACGACCACCTCGACGACGGTCGCCACGATGACCCCGGCCGCCCCGAAGAGGTGTCCGGCGAGGATGCCCACGAGGGTCGCCGAGACCAGCTGGCAGATGAGCACGAAGAGGAGCACCGTGTTGAGGAAACTCTCCGGTTGTTCGACGAGGGCGACCAGGGTCACGGCACCCCGTCGGTCAGCCTCGCGCAAGCTCCGGGCCCGGGAGCGGTTCATTCGAGTGAGGGAGGTCTCGGCCATGGCGAGAAAGCCCGAGAGCAGGAGCAGAACGACGACCGCCACCGCCACCCCGGTGTCGGCACCCGTCCAGAGGGTCGCGATCACCCTCGGTCCGAGGCGTAGTGGCGGGCGAGGATGTCGCGCTCGCGCGCTTCCATCCGCTCGGCCTCCTCGTCCTCCACGTGATCCCAGCCCCGCAGGTGCAAGACCCCGTGCACAATCAGGAGCGCCACTTCGTCCTCGAAGCTGCACTCGTGCTCGACGGCGTTACGCGCGGCGACCAGGGGACAGATGACGATGTCACCGACCAGTTGGGGAATCTCCTCCATCGGGGGCTCTCCGGGTCCGGCCCCGCCGGCGTCGGGGACCCGGCCGGTCGGTTCCGGTTCGGCGTCGATGGGAAAACTAAGCACGTCGGTCGGACCGGTCTTACCCATGAACTGCTGGTTGAGTTCGGCCATCACGGTCTCGGTGGTGAAGATGAGAGACACCTCGGCGAGCCCACTCACGCCCTCGTCGACGAGAGCGGCGCGACACAGTGTGCTCCAGCGTTCCAGCTCGAGGGGGCGATCCGTCTGCTCGTCGGCTACGTAGATATCGATGTCGCTCAACTCTCGGCCCTCTCGTAAGCGGCGACGATGTCGGCGACGATGCGGTGACGCACCACGTCGCGCGCGCCGAGGTGCACGAAGGAGATGCCCTCCACCTCGGAGAGCACGTGTTCAATGCGTACGAGGCCGGAGGTCTTGCCGTTGAGGTCGATCTGGGTGACGTCCCCGGTAATGACGGCCTTCGAGTTAAACCCGATGCGAGTCAGGAACATCTTCATCTGCTCCGGGGTGGTGTTCTGGGCTTCGTCCAAGATGATGAAGGAGTCGTTCAGCGTGCGTCCCCGCATGAAGGCGAGGGGGGCAACCTCGATGGTGCCGTTCGCGATGAGGCGCTGGGCCCCCTCGGGAGTCAGCATGTCGTAGAGGGCGTCGTAGAGGGGTCGCAGGTAGGGGTCGACCTTCGCCATGAGGTCTCCCGGGAGAAAGCCCAGGTGCTCTCCC
>JAGXAY010000172.1 GCA_018971385.1 Acidobacteriota bacterium
TAGCCGGAGTTGGAGGACCAACTCGTGACGTAGGGGTGAGACCCCGAGGTGAGCAGACTCGTCGTCACGACGGGGGTTCCCCCCGTCTGGGCGTTGTAGGCGGCGATGGCCGTCTCGATGGTTTTCACGTCCGACTGACAGGCGGCCACCGAGGCGGAAGTCGCGACACCCCCGAGACTAAAGACCACGACCGCGGCGAGAATACCGAGCACCACAATCACGATGAGGAGTTCGATCAGGGTGAAACCGTCGTTGCCGACGGGAGGTTCGGTCGGGATATGAGCGGCACTCGGTCTTTGACGCATGGCCCGACGCTAACGACGGCACCTCTCCGGGCGACCTCACCGCGGACAAATCTGTCGCAACTATCGACGGCACAAACGAAGCGGCGAACCCCTTCTGCCTAGAACGCCTTGTTCTGAACGAGATTCCAGCCAGCGTTCGATGGTAAGTTGCTGGACTTCGTCGGCGTCACGCCGTACTTCACGGTTCCGGACTCCACCGTCATGGTCACCAATGGGCTCGACGAGGCCGCTCCGTCGTTGCTCGTCGTTAATGACTTGATCCCGTCCAGCGTGAACGTCAATGTTTCCACCGTCGTCGTGGTACCCGGCTGGTACAACTTCACCACAATCTCGCCGAGAGCGACACCCGACATCACGTGAGAAGACAACAACGGCAGGTCCGGTCCGATAGCAAAACTCATCGTTGTCGGGACCAACGTCACCTTCCCCGCTCCGGCTCCGGACGACTGGGACCCGATGTTCAGCGCAGACTGTAGGCCCGTGGAAAACGAGTAGAGGTCGATGGGCGCCGACAAGGGTGCGAAACTCGTCGAGCCGGGTGTCATAGCGGCGCCCGGCAAGTACTCGGCGTACTCCATCGTTCCCACAACATTCTGATTAGGCACACTCGAGACGGCCGGTGCCCCCGGCGAACCGGTAGCCCCCTTGGGACCGGTGGGCCCTTGGGGCCCGACCGCTCCGGCGGGACCGGTGGAACCCTTCGGGCCCACCGCTCCGCTCGCGCCCTTGGGTCCCGTCGCTCCGACGGCACCCGTCGAACCCTTGGCTCCCGTCGGCCCCATGGCCCCCTGGGGACCCACGACGTTCCACTGTACGAACGTTTCCTCTCGTCGACAGTCGGAAGCAGAACTCACGAGACGTAACTCCCCACTCCTCGACGAACACGCCATGATCGTCGTCGTCGGAGTCGAGGAGGCGAACGCCAAATTGGCGACCAGTATCCCTCCACCGACCACCGCGACACTGACCGCACTCGCCGCCACTTTCCGACGACCACTACCCCACCAGACACGCGATGACGCCATACGTTGCCCCCCACTTACGTTGCCCTCAAGGAGACCTTATGAGCAGCCTCCTCCGGCGTCAAGGAACATTTGGGTCAAGCCGACGATCACTGGCCACATCGGGTCCTAACGTGCGAAAGGCCCCAGCGTGAGCTGGGGCCTTTCGAAGAAATCCCGGCGGCGACCTACTCTCCCAGGGGGGGACCCCCAAGTACCATCGGCGCTGGTGGGCTTGACTTCTGTGTTCGGAATGGGAACAGGTATATCTCCACCGCCATAACCACCGGAAACTGTGCGCTCTGCCCGAAGGCCGAACCGGCGTTACCGGCTCCTGGAGCGTCTTAGAACGAGCACGAGCATCGAATTCCAAGCCCTCGGCCGATTAGTACCGGTCAGCTAAATGCGTTACCGCACGTACACTTCCGGCCTATCAACGTGGTCGTCTGGCCACGGGCCTTACCTGGTTAACCCAGTGAGTGAACTTATCTTGAAACGGGCTTCGCACTTAGATGCTTTCAGCGCTTATCCCACCCGCAGGTCGCAAAACAGCCATGCCCTTGGCAGGACAACTGTCACACGAGAGCTGCGTTCGTCCCGGTCCTCTCGTACTAGGGACAACCTTTCTCAGTTCACTTACGGCTGCATCGGATAGAGACCGAACTGTCT
>JAGXAY010000173.1 GCA_018971385.1 Acidobacteriota bacterium
AACTGTGAGCCCGACGGAAAGGGCGTCTTGATAGCTCTCTTCGTCCTCCACGACGAGGATGACTTGCCGACCCTCGGGGTCCACCATGGCTACCACCCTCGTCTCCGCGAAAGGGTGACACGCACCGATAGACCAGGGAGGGGGGCCGAATCCGTGGGTGTCACAGACTCACGATAGGAATCTCTGGTTACCGGACATTGACGGCGGAGAGACCGCGAGGTGCTTTCTAGTTGAAATGTATCCGGCTAACGAACCAGCCCACTCAGGGCAGGTGAATAGCAAAACCCCCGTAGCGGGTGGGTGTGGTGAGGTAGGAGCCGGTGGCTAAGCACGTGGTGGCCGTGGAGCACTGAATGGAGTACAGACCACCGTCGACGCCAACGCTCGTGGCCCCGCCGGGCAACGCCACTGTGATTCCGGTGTGCCAACCGGTGGAGGTGCGGGTCACGATGTAGGCCTGGTACTGGCCGGTGGAGTCGATATACGCGGCACCGGCGTGACACACCGATTGAGCGCACGAGACGGATACGACACCTCCGTTATGCCCCGCCTGCTGGGCCCCACTCGGCAGGACGAGTTCGGTGGTGGGTCCCCAGCGGCCCTTCAGGCCCACCGCGAGGAAACCCTGATAGCGGCCGGTGTTGTCGAGGTATTGGCCGCCCAGAGCGCAAGTTGCGGACGCGTCGCACGAGACTCCGCCGGCGAAGCCGTAAAACAGCGTCTGGGGATTGCGGGCGGCGTTACTTGGTAGTTGTAACGGAGTCGCTCGACTCCACCCCGTCCCCCACCCTTGGGCCACCATCGGTTCGAGAGATCCACCGTACGTGAGGTAGGAGCCGACGAGCGTACACAGTGACGTTGAACAGGTCAGTTCACTCGCTCCGGCACCCGAGAAGCCACTGGCGTTGGCCGGTAGGGCGAGGGGAAAGCCGCGTTGCCAGTGTCCGCGTACTTCGGGGAGGACGAGGGCTTGTGTGGAGGAGTCGGACGTGATGTAGCTGCCGACGGCCACACAGTCGCCTGTCGTACGACACTTCAGTTGGGTGAGTGAGGCGTGTGGATCAATGTTGGCGTTCTTTGGTAGCGCGAGCTCGTGAGCCGATCCCCATCGTCCCTTCGTTTGAAACGCGACGAAACCCTGCGAATTACCCGCCGAGTCGATGTAGGTACCGACCGTGACGCAGTTGCCCGACGAGGCACACCATTCCGCGTGCGGGCTGGCGAACTGGTTCGAGGTAGCGGCATTCTTCGGCAGAGCGAGGCGAGACCCTCCTTGCCACACACCGTGGATCTCAGACACCGTGAAGGGATACTGACCGGCTGCCGTACCGAACTGACCGGTAGCTGAGCAGTCACCGGCGACGGGACACTCGAGCGTTGCCAGAGTCACGCCCTGACTGGATTTGTACCCGTTTGGTGGAGTCAGCGTTCTGGAGGCCTTCCACGTTCCGTTGACCTCACTCGCCACGAACGCCTGCTGGATGTTCTGAGAGTTCAGTTCCACTCCACCGACGGTGCACAACGACGCCGATGAACAGGAGAGGAGAGGTAGGTATCCCTGGTAGAGGCCGAGAGATCCACTCGGTAGGGTGACAGTTTGACTGAGGGTGGCCCCCGCGGCCAGCAGGGGCGACGACACCGTGGCCACTATCGCTAGGGCGACGACGAGAAATCTAACCTTCATGCGTTTTCGGAGGCTCCTCCACGTCGACGAGGATGTCAACGTCCTCCTGAACAGTATAAGGACGAGCCGTTCAACTCTTAGCCCGGTGGCCATTGTCGACGGCATGAGTCTCGTAAACTCAGGGTGTCATAGAGACCCTCACGGCACGGAAGGGACGTAGCACACGAACCATGGCGTCCATTTTGGTAGTAGAGGATGACACCGACATGATTACTCTCGTCGGTCGGCATCTCGAGGACGAAGGGCACGCGGTACGAACTGCGTCCGACCTTGCC
>JAGXAY010000053.1 GCA_018971385.1 Acidobacteriota bacterium
GCTCGACGGACGTTCTGCTCGTCCACGGGGGTGCCGGGGGCGTCGGTCTCGCCGTCGTGCAGATCGCCCGCCACCTCGGGGCTCGGGTGATCGCGACCGCCTCATCCGCCAACCACGACTTTCTCCGCGCTCTGGGGGCCGACCCCGTCTCCTACGGCGACGGACGCGCCGAACGAGTGCGCGCCATCGCCACTCCGAGCGCCGTCTTCGACGCGGCCGGGGGGGAGAGCAACGTCGCGGCGACCCTCGAGCTCGTGGCCGATCTCTCCCGCACGGTCTCGGCCGTTCCGGACAGTTTTACCCTCGGCGCGGGGATTCCCGTCGTACAGCATCGCCCCGACGAACTGGCGGCGGTGCTCGATCTCGCGGCCGAGGGGACTCTCGCTCTCCCGGTGGCCGCCCGATTCGCACTCCGCGAGGCTCGCGAGGCGCTCGAGTTGTCGGAGAGCGGACACGTACGGGGAAAGATCGTTCTCCTCGTCGAGTAGTCCCGGCTGATTCTTACCCGGGTCACAGGGAGGTCTCCGGGGGACTCTTGTAGGCTAAATGGGCTCGTTCGACAAAGGATTCACATGTCTCAGACCGAAGGTAACTCCGCGCAGGCGAGGGCCAAACAGCGAGTCACCGAGCTCGCCATCGCCACCCAGCGAAAGGTGTGGAACCGTCGGGCCGACACGTGGGATCACAGCAACGACGCCGGCATGGTCAACGTCGCGGCCGCGGCGATCGAGATGGCGAACGTCACCGAGGGCCTCTCCTGCGTCGACCTCGGCTGCGGCGGGGGGCGCCTGGCCCTCGAGATGGCCCGCCGGGGTGGGGTCGTTCTCGGAGTGGACGTCGCCGGCGCGATGGTGGAACGGATGCTCGACCTCGCCCAGAAAGAGGGTCTCACCTCGGTGACGGGACGAGTCGCCCCCATCGAGACGGTGGAGCTCCCGGCTAACTCGGTCGACCTCGTGATTTCGAACTACGCCTTCCACCACCTCCTCGACGCCGATAAGGGCAAGGTCGTGCGCCACGTCTACGGTTGGCTGAAACCCGGGGGGGTCTTCATCACCTCCGACATGATGCTCGGACGGGGCGCCTCGGCGGGGGACCGGGTCATCATCAAGAGCAAGGTGCGCGCGATGGCGAAGAAGGGTCTCCCCGGTTACTGGCGGATCTTGAAGAACGCCGGGCGCTACCTCTTTCGCCTCCGCGAACGTCCCATCACGCCCGAGGCGTGGATGAAGCTCTACTCCGACGCCGGATTCATCGACCTCTCGGCGAAGAACATCGTCGCCGAGGCCCACATCGTGCGGGGCGTGAAGCCCTCCAGCTAACCCGCGGCGGCCGAGAGGCCGTAGGGCGAGTCCGGACAGGACTGCTTTCCCTTCACGATCGGGGGCGGACCCGGAACGAAGGCCTGGTTCGTGAGGGTTGAGAGACCGGGATTATTCCCGGCGCTCGTCATGGCGGCGAGCGCCCCGGTCTCGTTCTTCAAGTAGGCGTTGAAGAAGTTGATGGTCGTCGCGGCGACGATGGAACGCTCCGGACCGGCCGGCACGTAGGCGCTCAAGTGGGTCTGGTTAAGGAGTGACAGGTAGTACTTCGGGGCGGGTGCGTGGTCGTAGATCTGGGTGCTGCAGGAGACCGGATTGAGGAGTAGGTCGTTCGTGCCTTGGGCGACGAGGAGCGGCGTCGATCCGGCGGTGAAGTAGGTACCGGGGAACCAGGAGAGTTCGGCGCCCGACAAGATGGCGGCCGCGCGAACCCGCGGGTCTCGACAACAGGTGTTGGCCACGGTCGCCAGGGAGACGTCCCCGCCGTCGGACTGACCGACGACCCCGATCTCGTTGGTGTTGATGAGCTCGTGAAAGCGACTCCCGTCGTAGGAGTTGTCGGCGATGAGGGTGTCGAGAACGGCCGAGAGATCGCCCGGGTGGTGGACGATGTCGGTTTCGAGAACCTGGACGTTCGGACCGGGAACGGTGAGGGGGTACGTCGGGGAGGCGACGATGTATCCGGCCGCCGCCCAGGCGTCGAGGAGTCCGGCGTAGGTCTCCGGGGCTAGTTCGAAACCGGCGGAGAAGACGAGGAGAGGAAAGGTTCCGGCGTCTCGGTAGGGGTGAAGTCCGGCCTGAACGAGACCGGGGGTTCCTTCAGCCGGGTAGCGCACCGTGACGGGAAAGACGCGCAGGCCGTTGTGGGGTCCGGCCGGTTCGTTTTCGAGATAACTAGTGACTCCTACCGCGAAGGAGGACGGAGTGGTGGTGGTCGTGGGTGGCGTGGTACTCGTCGTGGTGCTGGTACTCGTGCTGGTCGAGGTGGAACTCGTCGGCGGGAGAGTGCTCGTGGTCGTGGAACTCGTGGTCGACGAACTCGTGGTCGTGCTACTTCCGGGTAGCCCGAAGGAGACACCCAGGGATTTCAGTCCGAGAACAACGAGGGTCACGAGGAGGAGAGCGGCGATAAAACGGCGTCGGCGCACGTTGACCCGCCGTCGGCGCCGCGCAGGTGACATCCACTCAAATCTAGCAGGAGACCCTCTTTCTTTCGGGTTACGGTCCACTCGCACTAGGGTCGTGACGTGACCGACTCGCTCTCGTTTTCTGTGTTTATCGCCGCTCCCGCTGACGTGCTCTACGACATGGTCTCCGACGTCACCCGCATGGGGGAGTGGAGTCCCGTCTGTGTCGAGGGCTGGTGGGACGAGGGGGAGGGACCAGCGGTCGGACGGTGGTTCACTGGTCGCAACGTGACGCCGGAACGGACCTGGGAGACTAAGAGCCTCGTCGAGGCGGCGACTCGGGGTGAGGTGTTCAGTTTCGTGGTGGGTGGCGACCGGACTCGCTGGACCTATTCTTTCGCGGCGCTCGAGGGCGGGACGGAGGTCACCGAGTCCTGGGAGTTTCTCCCCGGCGGCCGGGCCAGTTTCGAGGAGCGTTTCGGTGACGACGCGCCTCGCCAGATCACCCTTCGAGAAGAGGCCGCTCGAACCGGAATTCCCGAGACCCTCGCTGCGCTAAAGAGGGTGGCGGAGTCCCTGTAGCGAGACCAAGAAGAGCCCCTAGGCTGACGGTGTTGTCGTAAGGAGGTGGCTATGGCCCTCGTAGACAAGGTCAAGAACCAAGCGGCCCAGTTGGCCCAGAAAGCTCAAGAGGCGGGCAAAGTCGGTCAGGCGAAGTTCGAGGAGATCCAGGCCCGTCGTCAAGCGGACGCGGCGCTTCGCGAACTCGGTCGCCTCGTATACCACCAGGTCAAGGCGGGAGGTTCTCTCGCTATGACTCCGGAGATGGAATCACGTGTCGCCGAAGTGTCATCTTATGAAACCGAGCATGGTCCTCTGTCGGAGTCGGGAAGTGACTAACCGTCGTCTCGGGGGCTGAGGGACACTCGTGGGATCGTTGACTCGGAAGAGTCTTCGCCGCAGGCCCTACTCGCTCTCCACGACGGAGTGGGTTACTTTTCGCAGTATGCGGGCGAGTTCGTCTTGCTCACCAGGGGTGAGCACCGAGGTCACTTGACGTTCGTGCTCATTGAAGAGCGGGAAGAGTTCGCCAATCAACTTTTCGCCCTTCTTGGTGAGATCGATGGACACGCGACGTCGGTCGTCCTTGTGAGGCAGGCGGCGGATGAGCTTTCTCGACCCCAAGGTCTTCATCACTCCAGTGAGCGTGCCCTTGGTAATACCCGCTTCGGTCGCCACGTGACCCGTTTCCTGAGCTCCCCAAATCCAGAGAATCCAGAGGACGGCGAAGGCGACCCAGCTCAGTTCGTAGTCGGCGAGTACGGTCCGCTCCATGTGGAGTCTCACGGCCGTACCCGCGCGATAAATATTGGAGACGGCACTCATGGCCCGAAAGTCGAAGGGCCGACCTTCGAGTCGAGCCCGAATGTCTCGCTCGGCGAGCAGGTTGTCGTGGGGGGCGGGGGAGGAGATCCGGCGACTCATTGGGCTTTGAGTGTACGGCCTCCGGCGAAGGTCGTTCCGACGCTGCGGAAGTAGCCACCAATGATCTCCAGAGGTTGGAGGCTGGATAACTCCTCGCTCGGCGAGTCGAAGAGTTCCAGGGTGGCCTCACCCCGATAGGCCGGACCGAGGTCGAGGTTGACGCCGGCCATGGTGACCACCTCGTGGAGTGAATCTCGCCCGTCGAGTTCGATCATCGGGAAGTACCGGTGATGGAGCATCGGGTGAGAGTTGACGAACCCGGCACTCTCCGACTCTCCCGTGAGGGTCACCGTCGCGTCGGCGAGCCGGCGATCACTCGCCGCGAGCGTCATTCCGAAGCGACCACCGGGGGAGAGTCGGGGCCCGGCCCGACCCACCGTGACCGGTCGGGTCTGGTGTATCGACCCCAACTTCTTCGGGTACCCCTGAAGGTAACCCCGGACGAGGGCGAAGTCCTTATCGACCCAGATGAATACGCAGCGGGAGTACAGCCGACCCTCAAAGGTGCAGCGCACGACGACGAAGGCCTCCTTGTACTGACTGCGCACCGGATCGAGGAGTTCGACTCCGTCGTCCCCGCAGCTCTGCCAGTCGGCCCAGATCATGGCGACGGCTCCCGGGTCCTCGGGCGCGAGACCGAGCTCGGGGGGGAGGAGGCGCCGCACGTTGTCGGGGTGAGTGCGGAACTCGACCGTTAAGAGGTCCCCGGAGTAGTGCCAGGGCGTCGCGGGCAGTATCGAGGCGCGCCCCGACTCGGTACGGGGAAAGGGAAGACCGTTCATCACTACCATCCTTCTCCCGTCCAGCCCGACTCCGGGCGATCGAACCAAACGTGTACCTGGCCCGTGCCGATCGAGTTCTCGTACTCCGAGTAGCGAACTCCGGGGGCCCGACACTGCTCGCCCCCGAGGGCGTGGGCCATCATCTGGTAGTGACCGAAACGGCCCTCGGGCCGCACGCGCAGGAACTCGGGCATCTCGCGAAGGACCTGGGCGTGGTCGCCCCGTTCGAGAGCGTCGATGACGCGGTGGTCGAAGGTCCTCGCGTCGGAGGAGTAGATGTGCTCCTCGCCGGCCGATTCGTGGTCTCGGAGAGTCCGGAGGGAGTGGAAGGTGTGGCTGAGGGCTCCCGAGGCGATGAGAACGACGCGGTCGTCACTCTCGAGGATGGCGCGACGCACCACCTCGCCCACCGTTCGAAAGTCCTCCGGTTCGGCCGTCTGACACACCCCGAGGGAGAGCCAGGCCTCCTCGCCCTGAAGGAACGGGAGGAAGTTCAAGGTGGCGTAGGCGACGGGGAGGTGCTCGTTATCGATGGCCGTGATCCAGCACTGGTCCGTCTCCTCCGCGATCTCGGCGATGCGCCGGGCGAGGGCCGGGCGTCCGGGCATGTCGTAGGGCACGCTCGACATGCCGCGGGGGAGTTCGTCGGAGGTATACAAACCCGAGCGCCGCTCGGCCGAGGTGACGACGAACTCCACGGTCGTAAACCAGTGGGAGTCAAAGACCAGTACGACGTCGGGCTTGAGGACGTCGAAGACCTCGCGACGAAGCTGGTGGAGTCCGCTGTAGAGCGTGCTCTCCTTACCGTGATTGAGACCCCGCCGGACGTCGTCCGGTAGGACGATGGTGGGAACGTGAGCGAGAAGTCCCGCCCCGACGATGTCACCCATGAGTGGTGCCCTCCTTGATCTGGAGCGTGGTGAGGTCCGAGTAGAAGTCGAGGGCGTACTCCCCGCCTTCTCGTCCGATCCCGGAGATGCCGATGCCCCCGAAGGGGGCGGTGAGGTCGCGCACGAGAAAGCAGTTCACCCAGATGGTGCCGGCCCGGACTCGTCGCCCCACTCGCTCGGCGCGCTCGCTTGAACTCGTGTAGATGATCGCCGAGAGTCCGTAGGGGGTGGAGTTCGCGAGAGCCACCCCTTCGTCCTCGTCGGCGAAGGTCTGGAGGGTGAGGACGGGACCGAAGACCTCGTGCTGGACGACCTCGGAGTCGTTGGAGCGCGGCTCGATCAGAGTGGGTTCGAACCAGAGGCCGCTCGTCGAGGTTGGAGATCCCCCGAAGACGACGTGGTCCCCGGACTCACGGGCCCGATCGACGAAACCCCGTACTCGTGCGAGGTGGTCGGGGTGAATGAGCGGGGAGAGGGTGGTCGCGGGGTCCCGGGAGTCTCCGAGAACGTGGCGAGAGACGGCGACCCGAAAGAGCCCCGTGAACTCCTCGACGACGGACTTCTCGACGAGGAGGCGGGTGCCCGCGAGACAGACCTGTCCCGCGTCGTCGTACATCACGGCGGCCTTCTCCGCGGCGGCCTCGAGATCAGCGTCAGCGAACACGAGAAAGGGGCCCTTGCCGCCGAGTTCGGCGGTGAAGGGAACGAGGTTCTTCGCGGCGGCCTCCCCGATGAGCCGACCCGTTTCGGGCGATCCGGTAAAGGAGATGCGTCGGACTCGCGGGTCGTTTACCAGAGCCGCCCCGACCTCCTCGCCCAGTCCCTGGACGAGATTGAAGACACCCGGGGGGAATCCCGCTTCCTCGACGAGATCCATCAACAGGGAACAGGAGAGGGGAGACCACTCCGCGGGCTTCAAGATGACCGTATTGCCGGCGGCGAGGGCGGGTGCGCACTTCCACGTGGAGAGCATGAAGGGGGCGTTCCAGGGAGTGATAACGACGGTCGGGCCGGCGGGTTGACGAAGAACGACGTTCTCGGTGCCGTTCGAACTCCAGCGACGGGGCGAGTACTCCCGGGCGAGATCGGCGTAGGCGCGAAAATTCCGGGCACCCCGACTGATCACGCGGAGGCGCAGACTCTCCTCGAGCATCGCCATGTCTCGCGTCTCCACGTGAGCGATGTCGGGGACGTGTTCGTCCACGAGGTCGGCGAGTCGGTGGAGGTAGTGACCTCGCTGCTCGCTGGTGAGGGCCGACCAACCGGGAAACGCCGCGAGGGCCGCGCTCAGCGCGAGGTCCGCCTCGCGAGCTCCGCCTCGGGCGACGTCAGCGAGTTTCCACGACCAGTCGAGTGGGGAACGGTCCTCGAAGGTAGTGGGTGAACTCACTCGCTCGTTGTTGATGAAGTGATCGGGGGAGACCGAGACTCCCTCGACGTCGACGCGGCTCACTTCTGGTACCTCGGGTGGACGCGGGGAAAGGGGAGGGCGTCACGAGGGGTGGCGACGGGGCGACGTTGTCCTCGCCACTCCCACTCTCCACCGAGGGCGGTCGAGAGAACCTCCTCGGTGGCCGTCGGCTGGGCTCCCACCTCGTCCGAGACCGGTTCGGGACCCTCGACGACCACGTTCGTGAGGGTACCGAGCCCCTCCACCTCGACGCTCACGACGTCGCCCGGTTCGACCGGGCGAGAGACGGCCGGCGTGCCGGACAGGATGACGTCCCCGGGTTCGAGGGTGATGAGACGAGCGAGGTCGGTGAGGAGGTAGTGCATGTCCCAGGCCATCTCCTCGGTGGAGCCGTCCTGGCGAACCTCGCCGTTCACGAGGGTGCGCAGGGCCTTGCCACGAAAGTCCCACTCGGTGACGAGTCCCGGTCCGAGGGGACACATGGTGTCGGCCCCCTTCACCCGGAGCATCGAACCGGCGTCGGTGTCGCGAAAGTCGTGGAGCCCGAAGTCGTTCGCGATCGTGTACCCGGCGATGTAGTGAGCGGCGTCCTCGAGTGCGATGTTGCGCGCCCGTCGACCCACCACGATGGCCACCTCTCCCTCGTAGTTGAGGTAGCGACAGTTACTCGGTCGAACCACGGCGCCACCGTGAGCCGTGAGAGAGGAGAGGGGCTTTTGAAAGTACGTGGGTGCTGGGGGTAACTCGATCTGAAACTCCCGTACTCGAGAGACGTGATTGAGGTGACAACAGAGAATTTTCGTAGGCTTCACCGGAACGAGGTGGGTCGCCGCTTCGGCCGCGACGCGACGTCCGTCCCGGGCGACCAACGTGTCGCCGTCGAGGAGAACTTCGGTGGGCGTACCCTCGAGCAGTATCCGACGAAACTCCACCGTTCATTCCCCCCGGCCAAATCGTTTGTATCTGAATGATAATCTCGGCCACGTTCCGTCGAGGGGCTTCAACCGGGGAGTGCGGAACCAAAAAGTAGGGGGGAAACATGTCGGAGGAGTACCGGCGTTTGCGAGTCCTGTGGCCCGATCACTTGGGACTCGCGCGAGGAAAGTACGTGCCGGCCGAGTTGGCCGAGAGCGGGGTTCGCCACTGCAGTGGGACCTGGGCCCTCGGTTACGACCGGGGGATGACGCCCTACACCCCCGGATCGCATTGGAACGACGGCCTGCCGGACTTTCAGGGTACCTACGATCTAGCCGAGTCGCGCCCCGGCTGGGAACCCGGCACCCGCGTCGTGGTCGCCGACCTCGGTGATCACGAGGGGCCCTCGCCGGTCTCTCCCCGAGGAGCTCTCCGCCGTTCCATATCCGCTTGGCGTGACCTTCGTTACGAGCCCTACGTCGGTATGGAGTTCGAGGCCTACGTCTTCGTCCCCGACGGCGCCGGTGGGTATCGCCCCCTCGAGACCCCGGGGGCCTACGTTTACGGAACGGGCCCCGCGGTCGATCCTCACGGACTGGTCGACGCCATATGGGAGGCGTGCGAACGCGCGGAGATTCCGCTGGAGTCGGTGAACTCCGAGTACGACTCTCCCCAGTTCGAGTTCACCCTCCGCTACGCCGACGCCCTGCGAGCGGCTGACGAGGGCTTTCTCTTCAAACTGCTCGCTCGGGAGGTGGCCCAGCGGATGGGGCTCCTACTCACGTTCATGGGAAAGCCCGTGTCGGAAAAGGGGGGATCGGGACTGCACTTCAATGTCTCGGTGCGCGACGAGAGTGGCTCGAACGCCATGAACGATCCGTCGGCCCCGGATGGAGTCTCCGATCTCGCGAAGTCGATGATCGCCGGCCTGCTCGCCCGCCACCGGAGTCTCGCCGGGGTCTGTGCGCCGACGGTGAACGCCTACAAGCGACTCCGCCCGGCCTCTCTGTCTGGCTACTGGGCGAACTGGGGCTACGACCACCGGGGGGCGACGGTCCGGATTCCGCCGGAACGTGGGGCGGCGGGACGAATCGAACACCGCCTGAGTGACGGAGCGGCCGTCGTCCACACGGCCATGGCCGCGGTACTGCACGCCGCTCGCCTGGGAGTCGTCGAGAGCCTGGCCCTTCCCGCTGTGGAGACGGGCAACGGACTCGACACCATTGAAGCGACGGTCGGAGTGCCGAGCTCTCTCGCGGAGGCCCTCGACGCTCTCGAGTCGGATACGGTCCTCACCGAGGCGCTCGGTTCGGTGCTCTGCGCTCAACACATCGCCGTGAAGCGCACGGAATGGGAGCGATTTACGAACGCGACGACCGACTGGGAGATGCGGGAGTACCTTCCGTTTCTCTAATGCGTGAGGAGAGTACGCCGTAGCGACACGACGCGCTGAGGTATGAGACGCGGCTAGAGGCGCGCCGGGACGTCCCCGTACCGGTTGGAGTTCGGCTGACCCTCGACGGTGAAGAGCACGATTAACACGATCCAGCCGATCGCGGGAATCAGTCCGATGAGGAGCCACCACCCACTTCGCCCCGTGTCGTGAAGCCGTCTCACACCCACCGCGAGTCCCGGCACGAGGAACGCGAGGCTGTAGAGGTACGAGAGGGAGGCGACGATGCCGGAGGGGGCGACGAAGATGAGAATAATCTGCACCCAGAACAACGCGAAGTAGATGATGAGATTCGCGAGGAGCGCCCACCAGTACTCGGGGCGAGAGGCCCGCCCACGAAAGGTGGCGTAGGACTGGAGATTCACTTTCTGCCAGTAGTAGACGAGCGGACTCACGACCCTCCTCGGGCGACGACGAGTCGCCGTCGCGGCGACGTCACGTCGCCGAATGTTTAGCACTAACCACTCGTTGACATCTGCGTGGGCCCGTCGTTCTCAGCAATCTCTCAGCGCGGCGACGGATCCCAGGATTGCGCCCTTCTCGGGAGAACTCCGTGTTACGAGATGGGAACAATCCATGGTGCTCCTGTCACAATCACGTGTCGTC
>JAGXAY010000054.1 GCA_018971385.1 Acidobacteriota bacterium
GTGACCATCGCCGGGACCAATGATCTGTTGAGGTACACCGGCCTTAATCCAACGGCTCCGAACTTGGTCCTTTCGAATAGCTACCCGTTGTACGCCAGCACCATTGCGACAAACCCGGTAGACCCCAGTTCCATCACGTCGAACGGGTCCGACCTCTACATGACCTCCTCGGTGAGTGGGCAAACGAACTCCATCTACGAGTTTGGCTTGAACGGGGCCTACGTGGGTTCAACCACTCCGGTGGGCACTGATGTAGTGAGTTCCGTCGCGAGCGACGCGAACCACGTGTGGTTTCTCGACTCCACCGCCGGTGCGGTGGGGCTCCTCGGCGCACCGGGCGCCGTGACGAATCTTTCGGTAGCCCTCCCCGCTCCCACGTCCGTGACCCTCACCTGGACTGCGCCCAGTGCCACGGGAACCGACGTCACCTCCTACCTCGTGCAGTACTCGAGCGACGGGGGCACGACCTGGGTCACGGCGCCCGCGAACGACAT
This sequence comes from Acidobacteriota bacterium, assembly GCA_018971385.1. Classification (GTDB taxonomy): domain Bacteria; phylum Actinomycetota; class Acidimicrobiia; order Acidimicrobiales; family RAAP-2; genus RAAP-2. Next base: position 495 of record JAGXAY010000054.1, read on the forward strand.
CTCCGGAACGACGGCGACCCTCACCAACATCCCCTCGCCGAGCTCCGACCTCTTTCGCGTGGCCGCACTGAACGGTCTCGTCCCCTCTCCCTATTCGAACGCCGTGTTTACGCAAATCTCGAGTCCTTCGGCCCCCCTCGGTGTCGCGGCTCGGGCCGGCTCGGGAGCGGTCACGGTGACCTGGACCGCTCCCACCTCCACGGGAGGACTTCCCCTCACCGGGTACGTCATTCAAGCGTCGACTAACGCCGGTCAGAGCTGGTCGGCCGTCGCCGGGTCACCCGTTGCCGCGAGTGCCACGAGTTTGACGGTGAGCGGGCTCGCGAACGGAACCTCCTACCAGTTCCGCGTCGCCGCCGAGAACGCGTTGGGCTTAAGTCCCTACCTCTCCGCCCCGGCCGTCATTCCGAGTACGGTGCCCCTCGCCCCCCAGGGACTCTCGGGGTCGGCGAGCGCCCCGGGATCGGTGACGTTGACCTGGTCACCTCCGCTCTCGAGCGGTGGCCTCACCGTTCTCTACTACGACGTGCAGTACTCCTCGACCGGGGGAGCGACGTGGGTCGCCGCCGGGACGCCCGTCGGTTCGGCGACCTCGGACACGGTGACCGGTCTCGTGAACGGAGTGGGCTACCTCTTCCGGGTCGCGGCGGTGAGCAACACCGGAGCGGGTCCCTTCGCCGTGTTGAGCAACCTCATCACACCCCTCGGCGCCCCGAGTGCGCCCCAGGCGGTGAGCGCCACGATGAGCGTGGCGACCAGAGCGACCGTGTTCTGGAAGGCGCCGCTCACGAACGGTGGACTTCCCGTAACCGGCTGGATCGTGCAGTACTCCTCGACGAAGGGCGCGAGTTGGGTGACGGCGAACGCCAGTGTTCCCTCGAGCGCCACTAGTCAAGCGGTGAGTGGACTGGTGGCCGGCCAGCACTACCTCTTTCGGGTGGCCGCCTTTAACTACGCGGGACAGGGGGCGTACTCCTCGGCCGTGACGCCCATCAATCTGCCGAGTGCTCCGCGCAACGTCGTCGGCGTCTCCTCCAGCCCCACCTCCATCACCCTCGCCTGGGTCTCTCCCTCCTACACCGGAGGCGTTCCCCTCACTGGTTACGTCATCTCCCGCTCGTCGAACGGAGGAAAGTCCTGGGCGGTCATCTCCCGGGTGTCGGGCACCACGGTGTCCCTCGTGGTGAAGGGGCTTTCGGTCGGGACGGGCTATCAGTTCGAAGTCGCGGCCGTCGACCCCGCGGGCCAGGGCGCCCCGGGCCGTTCCTCCACGATTACCCCCGTTGGCCCACCGGCCGCACCACGGGGCATCTCCGCGTCCTCCGTCGGCTCGCGCAGCGCCCTCGTTCGCTGGACGTCACCCTCCTCGACGGGCGGATCGGTGATTCAGTACTACGTTCTGCAGGCCTCCTCCACCGGGGGAAAGACCTGGACCGTCATCAATGGGGCCATTTCGACGGTGGCCTACTCCTACACCGTGACCGGATTGGTCAACGGGGCCCGCTACCTCTTCCGCGTCGCGGCGGTGAACGCCGCCGGACAGGGTGCCTTCGTGACGACGCCGGCCCTGGTGCCGGTGGGTTCACCTTCGGCGCCCCAGAGTGTGAGCGCTAGTGAAGTCAACGGATCTCTTCAGGTGAGGTGGCGAGCGCCGAGCACGTCGGGCGGCTCGTCCCTCACTCACTACGTCGTCCAGGCGTCTCCCACGAACGGTAAGACGTGGCGGGGAATCGCGACGGTGTCGGGCACCACTTTCAGCCTCACGACAACCCGCTTGGCGAGTGGCGTCGCCTACCTCTTCCGCGTAGCCGCCCTCAACTCGGTGGGGGCGAGTCCCTTCGCTAACACCACGACGCCGGTGACTTACCTCGCCTCACCCTCTCTCGTGCGGGGCCTCCACGTGGACGTGAAGAACGGTGGTCGGGTGGAGGTGGCGTGGACACCCCCCGCTGCCTCGGGCGGAACGGCCATCGCCGGGTACCTAGTTCGATACTCCGCCACGAACGGATCGACCTGGATCCCCGTGACGCCCTCGACCGGAATCACGTCCACTCGCTACGTCTTTAATGGCTTGCTCGTTAATCACACCTACGTGGTGGACGTGGCCGCACTGAACGCGACCGGCGAGGGTGCCTTTAGCGGTCCCCTCCGGTTCGTCACGACTCCGGCGACCCGCACGGTGTCCTGGATTCTTCCCCTCGCCGGGTTTCCCGGGCGTTCGAGCAACCTGGTGGTAACCCCGGCGCAGCGACGAAGTCTCGTGAACGATCTACGAGACCTCACCCGTCGGGGCATCCGTCACGTCACCCTCGAGGTGTACGCCCCCAATCAGATGGCGCCTCGCGTGGCTCACGCCCTCGCGGATCTGCGGGGAGTACGAGTCGCCACCTATCTCACTCAGCTCGCGCGGGTCTCGCGCTTGGGGGGGTTCAGTGTGGGGGTGCTGGTGATGAAGGAGCGACCGAACTCGTCGGCTAATCTTCCGGCCTATCGCGTGCTGCGGGTGACCTACCTGGTGCGGGCCTAGCGCCACGTCACGTGAACGGGAAGCCGTTTCACGCCGGAAATGAAGTTGGAGCGGAGTCGTTCCTCGGGGCCGAGTACCTCGAGGCGACTCCAGGATCTGGCCATCTCTTCGAACATCACTCGTAGTTCCAGGCGAGCGAGGTGGGCTCCGAGACAGAGGTGAGCGCTGTGGAGCCCGAAGGCGAGGTGGTCGTTCGGGGTGCGGGAGGGATCGAATCGGTAGGGGTCGACGAACTGGTCCTCATCGAAGTTGCCCGACACGTACCAGAGCACCACCTTGTCACCGGCCCTCAGGGTCTGACCACGCAGCTCGGTGTCACTCGTCACCGTGCGGCGAAAGTGCATGGTGGTGGAGCTCCAGCGCAACACCTCGTCGACGAGGGTCTTCATCGCCGCGACGTCCATCGAGGGGAGGGCCGAGAAGAGCTCGGGGTACTCACTGAAGAGACGGGCCCCGCTCACCATGGTGTAGCGCGTGGTGTCGTTGCCGGCGGCGACCATCAGGGTGAAGAAGTTCTTCAGGGCGACGTCGTCGAGGGCGTCACCCTCGGCGTTCGGCTGAAGGATGGCGGTGATGATGTCGTGGGTCGGCGCGAGGCGCCGCTCGTCGAGGGCGCGCTGGGCGTACTCGAAGAGCTCGAGGGCGACGGGGGAGCGAAACGGTAGCAGGCGGTAGGCACTGGTGTCGGTCTGGTCGACGACGTAGTCCGTGAATTCGGGATCGGTGTTGCCAATGAGAGCGTCGCCTCGGCTAACCAACCAGTCGAGATCCTCGTTGGGTAGTCCCATGAGTCGTCCGAGCATCTTCATCGGCAGTTCCCGGGCGACCAACTTCACGAAGTCGAACTCTTCGCGACCCCGTAACTCCCCGAGTACCTCGGCGGCGAGTTCCCGCACGACGCCCTCGTAGTCGGCGACGGCCCGCGGAGTGAAGGGGCGCGCGACGAGGCGCCGGAGCCGCGTGTGTTCCGGCGAGTCCATCTCCATCAGGGTGCGTCGAGCCTCGGTCTCCTCCTCGTCCATGTCCTCCATCCGGATCCCGAAGCGGGAGGAGAAGAGATCAGCGTGACGCGAGACGTAGAGAATGTCCTCGTACTTGGTGATACTCCAGAATCCTCGACCACCGTCGGCTTCTGTGGTCCACGCGACGGGTTGGTCACGACGGAGCGCCGCGAAAGCGTCGTGGGGCACCCCCTCGACGTAGGTGTCGTGTGACGTGATGATCTGTGAAACGTCGGTCATGGGCCCCCCGCCGGTCATCGTTTGTAGCCAAACGATATCTACCCTACCGAGACGGAGATTCCTGCGCTGTGACGGTGAGGCGTAGCTCCGAGATGCGAGAGTCGAACTCCCTACAGCGGAAGAGAGTGGCGCTCGCACCATAGAGGACGACGAAGAGTTGAGTCTCCGATGGCGCCGTGACTGAACATATGACTCCGGAAGGGCAATCCTGGGGGTTTACCGGGCTTCAACCTTCAACCTTCCACCACAAGGGAATGTACTTGACGTAGGTTCAACCACAAGATATGGTGGTCGCGCTACTGGTTCTCCGGGTCGAAAGTCACGGGGAGGCAAGAGGGAACTCCGGTGAGAATCCGGGTCTGCCCCGCAGCGGTGGATGGGAACAAACGCTGGCACGAGCACTGGACGTACGTCTGGGAAGCGTCAGTTAGTAGGTCCGACGACGGACGTTGTCGGGTGCCCACGAGACCGAAGACCTGCCAGTGCGTCGAGCGGGAACGTTCGGCGGTCGGCGACCTCGAGGGGAGGTCCACGACGGACGAATTAGGTGGGCCCCCGTGGTTCCTTTTTGGTCGTCGTCTTCCTCTCGGCGCGTGGACGCATCTCGCGACTCACCTAGAGGAGAAAAGTGACCACCGTAACCACCCCCGTTCGCGAGAGCCAGCCAACCCTTGACGGTGAGATTCCGAAGACTCGCGCCGTCATGCGAGTGAAGAAACGCAACGGTGACCTTGAAGAGGTGGACGTCAACAAGATTGTTCGTGCGGTCGAACGCTGCGCGGTGGGCCTCGCCGAGGTTGATCCTCTGCGAGTCGCCACCAAGACCATCAGTGGCCTCTACAACGGGGCGACGACCGCGGAGTTGGACGCCCTCTCCATCCACACCGCGGTGGAGATGATCGGCGAGGAGCCCGAGTACTCCCGTCTCGCGGCTCGACTTCTCAGCAACTTCATCCACAAAGAAGTGCGGGGCCACGGGGTCGCCACCTTTAGCCAGTCCATCGCCCTCGGCCACCGTCAGGGACTCATTAGCGACGAGGTCGCGCACTTCGTCGACTCCAACGCGCGAAAGTTGGACTACGCCATCGTCGAGAGCTACGACCTCGGATTTCAGTACTTCGGGCTCCGCACGGTCTACGACCGGTACCTCCTACGGCACCCCGTGGAGCGGACCGTCATCGAGACTCCCCAGTACTTCTTTCTGAGAGTCGCCTGCGGTTTGTCCCGTACGCCCGCTGAAGCGGTGTCCCTGTATACATTGATGGCCAGCTTGACCTATCTCCCGTCCTCCCCGACACTGTTTAACTCAGGGACTCGCCACACGCAGATGTCGTCGTGCTACTTGGTGGATTCGCCACTCGACTCGCTCGATTCCATCTACGACCGCTATCACCAAGTGGCGCGCCTCTCCAAGTTCGCCGGAGGCATCGGGATTTCGTTCTCACGAGTGAGGGCGCGCGGGGCCCTCATCCGCGGAACGAACGGTGCATCGAACGGAATCGTACCTTTCGTGAAGACTCTGGACTCGTCGGTGGCGGCGGTCAATCAGGGAGGACGTCGTAAGGGGGCGGCCTGCGTGTACTTGGAGCCCTGGCACTCGGACGTCGAAGAGTTCTTGGAACTGCGCGACAACACCGGCGAGGAGTCTCGGCGTACGCACAATCTCAATCTGGCGCACTGGATTCCCGACGAGTTCATGCGCCGGGTCGAGAACGATGCGGAGTGGTCGCTCTTCAGTCCCGACGCCGTCCCACACCTCGTTGACTTGTGGGGAGATCGCTTCACGGAGGCCTACCGAGAGGCGGAGGCGGCGGGACTGGCGGCGAAAACGGTCTCGGCGCGCGATCTCTACGGACGGATGATGCGGACACTGGCGCAAACGGGCAACGGGTGGATGACCTTTAAGGACGCCTCGAACGCCAAATGCAATCAAACTCTGCTTGATCACCACGTGGTGCATCTCTCCAACTTGTGTACGGAGATCATTGAAGTGTCCTCCGACACGGAGACGGCGGTCTGCAATCTCGGTTCCGTTAACTTGGCTCAACACCTGACGGAGTCCTCCGGAGTGTGGTCGTTGGATTGGGACAAGCTCCGTTCGACGGTCCGTACCGCGGTCACCTTCCTCGATCGAGTGATCGATATCAACTTCTATCCCAGTGAGCAGGCCGCCACCTCCAATCCGAGTTGGCGACCGGTCGGCCTCGGGGTCATGGGGCTGCAAGACGTCTTTTTCGCCCTCCGGCTTCCGTTTGATTCAGCCGGCGCGCGCGAACTCTCGACCGCCATTTCCGAAGAGGTGTACTTGTCGGCGCTCGAAGCGAGCGTGGATCTGGCGGAGGAGAACGGGGCATTTCCTCGATTTCTGGAGTCGAGGACGGCGCAGGGAGTTCTCCAACCCGACCTGTGGAATGTGACGCCCCGTCAGACGGAACGATGGGATGCCCTGCGCCAACGGCTCGGACGGGTCGGAGTGAGAAACTCTCTCCTGATTGCGATTGCGCCCACGGCCACCATCGCGTCGATTGCCGGATGCTACGAGTGCATCGAACCCCAAGTGTCGAATCTGTTCAAGCGCGAAACGCTCTCCGGTGAGTTCCTCCAGGTGAATTCGGCCCTGGTCGCGGAACTGAAGAGTCGGGGTGCGTGGACGAGCGAGATGCGAGACCAGATCAAGGCCGCGAACGGGTCGGTGCAAGATATCCTCCAGCTGCCCGACGAAGTGAAGAGTGTGTTCCGGACGGCGTGGGAGATTCCTCAGCGCGCGCTCATCGATCTGGCGGCGGCCCGGGGACCCTTCGTCGATCAGTCCCAGTCCCTCAACCTGTTCATGGAGAACCCCACGATCGGCAAGATGTCGTCGATGTATCTCTACGCCTGGCAGTCGGGATTGAAGTCCACCTACTACCTACGTTCTCGACCGGCGACGCGAATTCAGCAGGCGACGGTCGACGTGTCGCTGAGCGAGTTGACGCCCGATTCCGCACGTTCCGTCGACCTCGACGCCATCGCGTGCTCCCTCGAAAATCCCGAATCCTGCGAAGCCTGCCAATAGGAGTTATCAGTGACAACTACCCACTCTCTCACCGGCGCTCGCTTGCTCGACCCGGGAATGAACCTGACGCTTCGTCCGATGCGTTACCCGCTGTTCTTTGACCGCTACCGCGACGCCATTAAAAACACGTGGACTGTCGAGGAGGTCGACCTTCACCACGATCTCGGGGATTTGCGCAGGTTGTCGGACGCCGAACGTCACCTCGTTGGTCGTCTCGTCGCTTTCTTTGCGACGGGTGACAACATTGTGGCGAACAATCTCGTTCTCAATCTCTATCGCCACGTCAACGCTCCCGAGGCGCGCCTCTTCTACTCCCGACAGTTGTATGAGGAGGCGGTTCACATTCAGTTCTATCTGAATCTGTTGGACACCTATATTCCTGACGAAGCCGAGAGGCGGGCCGCTTTCGACGCCGTGGACAACATCCCGTCCATCAGCCACAAGGCTGACTTTATGTTCCGCTGGATCGAAGCCCTCGGGGACGCCACGCAGATCGTTACGAAGGATCAGCGGCGAACGTTTCTACTCAATCTGATCTGTTTCGCGGCGTGTGTGGAGGGTCTCTTCTTCTACGGAGCGTTCGCCTACGTGTACTTTCTGCGATCGCGGGGGCTGCTCAACGGACTGGCCTCGGGCACGAACTGGGTGTTTCGTGACGAGTCGATGCACATGACCTTCGCCTTCGACGTGATTGACGTGGTACGCCGCGAGGAACCGGAGTTGTTTGATGACGACCTGAAGGACCGTATTGTCGCGATGATGAGCGAGGCGGTGGACTGCGAGTACCAGTTCGCGGTCGATATGTTGGGCGCCGGCGTGTCCGGCTTATCGCTCGCCGACATGCGTTCCTACCTGGAGAGCGTGGCGGATCGTCGGCTGGTGCAGTTGGGAATGCCGGTCCACTACGGATCTCGTAATCCCTTCGCGTTCATGGAACTTCAAGACGTGCAGGAGTTGTCGAACTTCTTCGAACGTCGAGTCTCGGCCTACCAAGTCGGAGTGACGGGTGAAGTGCTTTTTGATGAAGATTTTTAATCGTGATGGCTCATCACTCCGCCGGCGGGCCACGTGGCAAAGAATGTCGAGGGCGCGTTCACTCCCGGTCAGGGCGACGTGAAGCAACGCGGTTGAAGTGCGCCGACGACGTGCGGCGCACGGCCTCGATGGGGCCCGCGACAACCTACGATGGAGGGCAATGAAACCCCTCATCGGACTCTCCGGGCGGCGTTGGCCGGCGAGTCGCCTCGGCGACTTCGTGCCCCTCGCTATGCGTGAACTCACTTTCGACCTGCACTTTTCCGACTACGGTCGCTCCGTCGCTCTGGCGGGGGGTATTCCCGTCGAGCTCACCCGCGACGCCGACGTTCACGACGTGGTCGAGCACTTGGACGGATTGATCTTGAGTGGCGGAGCGGACCTCGACCCCGAACGATACGGCGAGCCCGCCTCCCACCTCCTCGGAGAGACCGAGCCGGAGCGCGACGAGTGGGAGATTGCCCTCTACCGGGTGGCGCGAGCGAAGGGCATTCCCGTCCTCGGTATCTGTCGGGGATTTCAACTGATCAACGTGGCTCACGGGGGATCGCTGATTCAAGACGTCTCCTTGAGTGACGGATCCGGTCACCCCCAGTGGGACCGTAGTGGTCGAGAGCGCACGCACGACGTGTCCTGCGTGGGTTCGAGCATCGTCGGTTCGCTCGTGGGGGAGGGGTTGCTCGTCAACTCCCTCCACCACCAAGTGCTCGACCGACTAGGTCAGGGCCTGATTGCGACCGCCAAGGCGCCCGACGGTGTGGTGGAGGCGTTCGAAACCGCCGACGCCCGAGTTCTCGGTGTCCAGTGGCACCCCGAGCTCCTCGACGCTCCCGACCCGACCTTCACGTGGTTGGTCGACCAGGCGCGCGACGTCGCCGAAGCTTCGTAGGGAGTTACCGTTCGCCGAGTCCTGGCACCGACCAGTGGGACGAAAACACTGGCTTGTGAAGAGTTTCACCAGGGGTGGTGCTTGACCTAGGTCGTTTGGCCCCTTACGTTATGTCGAACTTTAAATGGCGGACGTGTCTGGGGGGAAACGTATGTCGCAGGAATCACGCTCCGTACTCGGGGGCAAGAAGAAACTGACCCTGGTCGACGCCACGGCCCAGTCCGTGGGATTGATGGGTCCGGTCTTCTCCATTGCGTTTCTCGTCCCGCTCGTCGTGGGAATTACGTCGGCGACCGGTAACGGAGCGGGAACGGCGGCTCCGCTGGCTGTCGTGATCGGGGCGGTAGGTGTCCTCGGACTCGGGTGGATTATCGCCGAGTACTCCCGCCGTATTCACTCGGCCGGGTCTCTCTACGACTACGTCACCGACGGTCTCGGCGGTCGACTCGGGTCGGCCGCGGGGTGGCTCTACTACACCGGAATCCTGGCTCTCGGGGCGGGGATTCTTCCCATGATCGGGGGAACGATTCACGACACCCTGCAGGGTGAGTTCAACGTCACCCCGTTGCCCTACCTCGGGTGGGACATTGTGCTGCTCGTCATCGTCGGATTCGTCATCCACTGGGGAGTCACCATCTCGACGAGAACGCAGTTGGTTCTGGCTCTCGTGTCCTTTACCGTGGTCGGCATCTTCTCCCTTGTCGTGATTGTTCGTTCTGGGGGTC
>JAGXAY010000055.1 GCA_018971385.1 Acidobacteriota bacterium
TCTCGTCGTCGAGCGTGACGGAGGTCGCGCCCATGTTCTCCTCGAGATGATCACGTCGTGACGTTCCGGGAATGGGCACGATAACCGGTGAGCGCTCGAGGAGCCACGCGAGAGACACCTGCGCCACACTCCACCCGTGAGTGGTCGCGAGCGTTTCGAGGACCCCACCGGGACGGGCGAGTTCTCCAGATGCCATGGGGTACCAGGGAATGAAGCCCATCCCCTCCTCCTCGCAGTACTGCAGAACGCTCTCGCTCTGACGATGCGTCACGTTGTAGAGATTCTGTACCGTGGCGACGTCGACGATGTCCTTCGCCCGGCGAATCTGATCCACGCTCACCTCGGAGAGTCCAACGGCCCGTACCTTGCCCTCATCCAGGAGATCGCGAAGAAGTCCATACTGCTCCTCCTCGGGCACCGTGGGGTCAACTCGGTGTAGTTGAAAGAGGTCGAGGGAGTCTTGTCCGAGCCGGCGCAGTGAGAGTTCGCACTGCTGGCGTAGGTACTCGGGGCGTCCGCAGGGAATCCATTGACCGGGCCCAGTTCGTAGCTGCCCCGCTTTCGTCGCAATCTTGACGTCCCCGTACGGATGCAGAGCCCGTCGTATCAGTTCCTCGGAGACTTCGGGACCGTACGCATCAGCCGTGTCAATGAAATCAACACCGAGCTCCACCGCTCGGCGTAGAACTGCGAGGGATTCGTCAATATCCGCGGGGTAGCCCCAGACCCCCGCCCCAGTAATTCTCATCGCCCCGAATCCGAGCCGGTGCACCGTCTGCTGGGCGTACGTGAACGTGTCGCTCCACCTCATCTCATCCCCCTCCGTCAACGAGCCCCGAACATGGGCCCCTGGTCGATGGTAGGCCCCGGAACTCGGCCGTCAATCAATGTTCAGAAGTGACTACGCGCTCTGAGCCGACCGCACGACCCATCGCAGAATGGCGCTCAAGTCGTCGACGTCCCTCGCCGCCGAACCACCCTCCACGCTGCCGAGCAGGGTCACCACGCTTTGGGCGTTACGGGGCGCGACGGTGACTCGACCGGTGAAGGAGGTAAAGGACCCGCCCGTGGCGCGCTGACGCCACGACACCTCCACCGCCACGGCGCCGTGGTCGATGAACCGAGGGGGACCCACGACGACGGCGTAGGGGTACGTCTGACCGCAGGCCATGGCAATGACCGTCTCCAACCACAGTTCAGGGCGACCACGAAAGAGACGCACCACTCGCGCGAGTTCGTAGGGCGCCGCGAGAGAAACCTCCACCTGACGCATACCCACTCCAGTCGATTCGATGACCTGCATACCCGGAAGGTTAGGAATCTCGGTGCCACCTCCACTAGGTGCAAATGCACTAAATCTCCACCTTGGCGATGGAACATGGTCCGCCCCGCCCCGTATAATTCGTTCACTATGAACGAATCTGGCGATCTTGTTGACTCGCTCGTCACCGCCAGTCGCGTCCTGGTCGCCGTGGCGGCCCGGTCCCTCGCCGACCTCGACGAGGACGTCACGCTGGCCCAGTACCGCACCATGGTGCTCGTTGCCTCCCGCGGTCCCCAGACGGTCGCGTCGCTCGGCCAACTGTTAAGCGTCACCCCCGCCACCGCCACGCGCATGTGCGATCGACTCGAAAAAAAGGGGCTCATTACTCGCACCGTCGGTACGGAGGACCGTCGCACCGTCACGGTCGCCCTCACCGAGTCGGGTCGAGACCTCATAGCGACGGTGACGGCACGGCGTCGGCGTGATATCGAAGAACTCATCACGGCGATTGAACCCGCGGAGCGAGACGTCATCATCGCCGCTCTTACTCGCCTCGCTGAAGCCAGTGGGGAACCGAGTGACGCCCAGTGGGCGCTCGAATGGGACCTGTGAGGGGTACTTTTCGTCGAGTCACTCGCGGCTCGCGCATCGCCGTTACTCGGGCCCGCCTCGCGACCTGGACCACCCACGCGAGCTATACCCAGAAGTGGCTGGTTCTTGGTTCCGTCATTGGGCTTATCTCCGGAGTGGGGGCCGTCGTCTTCTACCGAGCCCTGGTGTGGGCGAATCAGTTCTTTCTCATCGATCTCGGAGGATATCGACCTCCGACCCCCTATAGCGAAGGTCTCGTTGCGGCGAGTACCCACTTCACCCGACCCTGGGCGATTCCCCTCGTCGCCGGTCTCGGCGCCCTACTTGGTGCTCTCCTGGTCCGGTGGTTCGCCCCGGACGCCTCCGGACACGGAACTGACGCCGCCATCGCCGCCGTTCACCACAACCCCCGAGGAATTCGCCTCCGCACCGTTGCGGTAAAAATTGTCGCCTCGGCGCTCACTATCGGTTCGGGGGGGTCGGGGGGACGAGAAGGACCCACGGGGCAAATTAGTGCGGGGTTTGGTTCCTTCCTCGCCCGCCTTCTCGACCTGTCACCGAGTGACGCTCGCGTCACGGTGGCGAGCGGAGTGGGATCCGGCATTGGCGCCATCTTCGGCGCACCACTCGGCGGCGCCCTCCTCGCCGCGGAGATTATGTACCGCGACGACTTTGAGGTAGAAGCACTCCTGCCCTCCTTCATCGCGTCCGTCGTGGGCTACGGAGTCTTTGGATCCTTCCAGGGTTTTGGACCGCTGTTTGGATACGTGAGTGGCTATCACCTCTCAAACGCCGGTCAGTTCGTCTGGTTCGGCCTACTCGGCGTCATCGCCGGGTTCGTCGGCCTCCTCTACTCCACCACGTTCTACGGGCTGGAAGGAGCTCTCGCCCGAGTTCCCGCTCCCAGTTGGGTACGTGTCGCGGGTGCGGGGGTCACCGTCGGACTTCTCGGCCTCGTCGTTCCCGAAACCCTGGGCACGGGATACGGCTGGATTCAACAGGCCTTCACGTCCCAGCTCCTCGCACTGCCCCTCTGGGTCGTGTTGGCTCTCCCCTTCGTGCGAATTCTCGCCACGTCTCTCTCCATCGGTTCGGGCGGATCCGGTGGAATTTTCGGCCCTGGCATGGTTATCGGAGCCTTCGTGGGGGCCGCCTGGTGGCGTCTCCTGGAGGGTCACGTCGCGGGTGTTCCGGCGAGTCCCGCCCCCTTCGTCATCGTGGGAATGATGGCGTGCTTCGGATCGATTGCCCGAGCGCCCATTGCGATGATGCTGATGGTGGCCGAGATGACCGGCACCCTCACCATGGTCGTGCCCGGCATGCTGGCCGTCGGTGCGGCGAGTCTCGTGGTGCGCCGAGGTGACCACACGATTTATCGTTCCCAGATTCGCAGTCGTGCCGAGTCGCCGGCGCACCGGATGGCGACGGGACTGCCACTCCTCGCCAGCATGCGGGTCGAGCAAGCGCTCGCCGCCCCCCGATGCGTGGTGAGTGAATCTCTCGCGATCGACGACGCCGCGAGAGCCCTCGACGTCGCCCACGTCCACTTCGCCCCCGTGATCGACGACGAGAGTCGGTACGCCGGTACCATCGTGCGCGAGGCCCTCGACCAAGGTAACGGCCCGCTCAGTGAACGCGTCACCAATACCGTTGTGCCCCTCCAGAGAGCGAGCGCCCTCGACGTGGCGCTCGAGGCGATGACGGCCACCCCTCTCTCCTGGAGCCCCGTGCTGGACGAGAACCGCCGCGTCGTAGGGACCATTTCTATTTCCGACGTCGTTCGCGCCTATCGCTTCGAGTTGAGCGAACGGGTCCACCGGGCGAGCGCCCTCGACGGCTCCGGAGGGTTCTTGGATCTCGTTCTCTCCCCCGACTCTCCGCTCGTGGGTCACGTCCTCTCGGAGTCCGGTCTACCCCGAGGGGTCCTCCTGATTGCCCTCGAGCGGGAAGGTCGAACGACGGCACCGAGTGGGGAGACCCAGTTTCGTCGGGGAGATCGACTCTTCGCCGTGGGGGCGCCGGACGAGCTCAACCACGTGCGCCGTCTCGCCGCTCCCGCAGCGCCCACGACCTCGGACACGGACACGGACACGGACACGGACTTTCGCCCCTAGGTGCGCCGCAGCGCCACCCTGAAGACTGGGAAGTGGGAATGACCGCGAAGGAGGAGCCGTGTCTGAACGCTCCGTAGAGTTTCAACTCCGTCGATACGACAGTGTGCCCCACCTAGTTTTTTGGGAGACCACGAAGGCGTGCGGTTTAGCGTGTCGGCACTGTCGAGCGTCGGCCCAGTGGGGCTCCGCACCCGGAGAGTTGTCCACCGAGGAAGGACTCCGCTTCCTCGACGACCTCTCCACGATGCCGAGTCCCCCGATCGTCGTCTTAACGGGTGGTGACTGCCTACGTCGTCGCGATCTCGAAGAACTGATTGACTACGGGCGCGACCGGGGTGTCCGTTTCGCCCTCTCACCTTCGGTCACCGACGAGCTCACCACCGAACGGCTCACGGGACTCTACGAACGGGGCATTCGCGCCGTCTCCATCTCTCTCGACGGAGATAACGCCGCAACCCACGACGGAATACGAGGGGTACCCGGACACTTCGCCACCACCCTGGAGGCTCTCGACACCCTGTCATCCCTCGGTTTCAGGGTTCAGGTCAATACGACCGTGATGAGCAAGAACGTCCACGAAATCGCCCGAATCGCCACACTGCTCGAGGAGCACGACATCCGCACCTGGGAGGTCTTCTTTCTCATCGGCGTGGGACGAGGTGCCGAGCTCGACGAAGTCGCTCCCTCCGTGGGAGAGGACGTGTGTCACCTCCTCGTCGACATGACCGAACGAGGCATGACGGTCCGAACGGTCGAAGCCCCCTTCTTTCGCCGCGTCCAGGCCGAACGTGCATCAGGCCGCATCACGAGTGATGATCGCGCCACCGAGTCGGCCACCTATCGTGATTGGCGGAACGAACTCGCGGCCGTCTCACCCCCGGTACGCCCGGCAACTCGCAGCCACTCGCTCGCCACGGGTGACGGGCGGGGCATTATCTTCGTGGGTCACGACGGAGAGGTCTACGCGTCGGGATTCCTACCCGTTTCACTCGGCAACGTTCGCGACCACTCACTCGTCGAGATCTACCAAGAACATCCCGATCTTCAGCGACTCCGCCACGGGGAGCTCGAGGGCGAGTGCGGTCGATGTGACTACCGACAGCTCTGCGGTGGATCCCGGGCCCGCGCCGTGGCCCGCTTTGGACGACTCGGGGCCGAAGACCCCGCCTGTGCTCGCACCGAGGTGGCTCGACGAGGACGAGCCACCCGGCTACCGCTCGCCACCGCTTGACTTGTATACCCCCTGGGGTATACTGACCTCACCACAGAGTGAGGAGTTCATGATGGTGACCGAAGTTGACATCCACGCCTTCGCCGCGGCCCGCGCCGACGGGGCCCAGGTCATTGACGTTCGAGAACCCGCCGAGTACGAAGGCGGACACGTCCCCGGAGCGCGACTCATCCCCCTCGGGCGACTGGCCACGGCCCTCACGAGTCTCGACCGCCACCTTCCCGTCTACGTGATTTGCGCTAGCGGTAACCGGAGTCGCTCCGGAGCGGCCCTCCTCGCGGACGCCGGTTTCGACGCCCGGTCGGTCAGGGGCGGCACGAGCGCGTGGATCAGTGCCGGTCTGGCCACGGTGCACGGCGAGCGGGAGAGTGCGGCCTAATGTACGAGATCCTGACTCTCGACACCCCGGGACTGGGCGACCGCTCCTACCTCGTTCACGACGGCCGCGTGGCCGTCGTCATTGACCCGCAGCGTGACGTCGACCGAGTTCTTCACGTCCTCGCCGAACGTCAACTCACCTTGACCCACGTTCTCGAAACGCACATCCACAACGACTACGTCAGTGGCGGGCCCGCCCTCTGCCACGCCACCGGCGCGGCCTACGTCGTTAACCAACTCGATCCGGTCCAAACGGAGTTCGTCGGCGTGCGCGACGGCGACGTTCTGGAGGTGGGCGGTCACTTACGTTTCCGGGTCCTCGCCACCCCGGGCCACACCTTCACCCACCTCGCCTTCGCCCTCGAGGCCGACGGCGAGACCCGGGCCGTCTTCACCGGCGGATCCCTGCTCTACGGCTCAACGGGACGCCCCGACCTCCTCGGCGCCGACTACGCCGAGACCCTCGCCCGCCACCAGTTCGCCTCGGCCCACCGTCTCGTCGACGAGCTGCCCTCCTCGAGTGCGGTATTTCCGACTCACGGCTTCGGAAGTTTCTGTTCGGCGACCCAGTCCGAGGGCCTCTCGTCCACTCTCGATGAGGAGAGGCGGGCGAACCCCGTACTCACCCTGGACGAAGACACCTACGTGAAGGAGCTCCTCGCGGGTCTCGACGCCTTTCCCGCCTACTACGCCCACATGGGGCCGGCCAATCTCGAAGGAGCCTCCGCGCCCGATTTCACTCCACCGGCGCTCGCCGACGCCGACGAGATTCGCCAGCGTCTAGAGCGCGGTGAATGGGTGGTCGACCTCCGACACCGACGCGCCTTCGCGCACGCCCACGTCGAGGGCACCATTTCCATTGGCCTCGACGGCAGTTTCGCGACGTACCTCGGTTGGCTCATTCCGTGGGGCACTCCCCTGGCCGTGGTAGGTGGAAGCGCCGAGGACGTCGCCGCCGCCCAGCGCGAACTCGTGCGCATCGGCATCAACCGCATCGAGGCGACCGTGCACGGAGATCCGTCCGAGTGGGCTCGTGAGACCGTCTCCACGACACGGGTGGAGTTCGCTGAACTCGCCCGTCGACCCGAAGGAGCCGTGGTCCTCGACGTCCGCCGTCGCCTCGAGTGGGAGAAGGGCCACCTACCCGGCAGCGTGCACATTCCTCTCCACGAACTGGCTGGTCGGATGGACGAGATTCCCGAAGGTGTCGTGTGGGTTCACTGCCAGTCGGGGTACCGCTCCTCGATCGCCGCGTCCCTCCTCGCTCGCGCGGGCCGGGACGTCGTTCACGTGGACGGGGACTTCACCCTCCTGTAACGGATGCTCGAATTGGCCTAGCGTTCAGTCGTGGAGTGGACCTGGCGCGGAGAGATCATGGAGTGGCGAGGTCCCGCCCCGCACCACTTCGTCGTCACCCCACCGGCAGTGAGTTCGGAGTTGCGTCTTCTCGCTCCCTCCCTCACCTACGGCTGGGGCGTCATCCCCGCCGAAGTCACCGTGGGCATCACGACCATCGACACCTCCCTCTTTCCCCGGGGCGACGCGTACATGGTGCCGATGAAGGTCTCGCTCCGTCAGGCGGAGCAACTCGACCTCGGAGACCGAGTAACCCTCACGCTGCGGGTGGGTTCACCGACGTCGTCACGAGCCGGCGAGCTCGACTGGCCCGAAGTTGTGTGACGAGCCTCGTGAGAGGTCCTCGCACGGCCCGTTCACTGCCCATCATCAGTAGCGCCCCCACGAAGAGTCCCGCTACCACGTCACCCGGGTAGTGAGCGCCGACGTAGACCCGATCGGCCGCGAGGAGAAGGGCGCCGATTCCTCCGGCGAGGGCCAGGCGCCGTAGGGCCCGTCCGTCCACGGCCCGGCTCACGAGCCACAGGCCCGCCGCGACCGCCCCGGCCGTCACCGCGTGATCGGACGGAAAGGAGAAGTCGCGGGTCTTCGGAACGAGAACCTCCACGTGAGCGAGCACCCAGTAGGGGCGAATCCGGTGAACACCGGCTACGAACAGTTGATTGACTCCTACGACCACGACGGTGCCGACGCCGGCCCAGAGAGCGGTCGCCATCGCCCGATCCGAAGCGCGACGGGTCCGCCAGAACGCTGCCAGAAGGGCGAGCACGAAGAGCGCGACTCCGTCGACCGCGTACCAGGCGGCCACGCCGTGGAGCCCGGGAGTGGACTTCGCCCACCCGTTGACGAGGAGATACCACCGAGTGTCCACCATCTGACCCTTCACTACATCGAACGACCAGTCTACCAAACGTCTAGTGGGGAAGGGGCGCCCCGGCGAGGGCGGCCACGACGCCGATAGCTGCCGCCACCACGAGAGCCACCACGGTGGAGCGACGTAACCCCACCAACCACCCGAGAGCCACCACGGTCACCCCCCACTGCCAGAGGTGGTGAAGAGGCGTCGCCAAAGTGAGGGCCGAGCCTCCAATCGCCCCAATCGAGGCCGCCCCGGCTCCGCTCAAGAACTGCTGGGCTCGCTGATTCGCGCGCAGGCGAGCGAAATGGGGTCCGCCCGCCACCACGAAGAGGAGGGACGGACTGAAGGCGAAGGCAGTGGCGAGGGCCGCGCCGAGGTAACCGGCGGCCGCGTAGCCCACGACGGCGACGGTCTGAACGACCGGTCCGGGGGTGATCTGACCGAGGGCCACGGCGTTCGAGAACTGCACACCCGTCATCCAGTGGTGCACCGTCACCGTGTCGTGCTGCATCAGCGGAATAATGACGAAACCCCCACCGTAGGAGAGGGCCCCCACTTTGAGCGCCTCGACGACGAGTGCACCGAGACCCCCGACGGCGCCGAGACCCGAGACCACTCCGAGGGGAGTGAAGAGGGAGACCACTCCGTCGGACCGGCGAACCACGACCTCGGCGAGACCGGCGAGAAGAATGACGACCACGAGCCACGGCCCGAGCCAGAGTGCCCCGAGGGCTCCCGCGAGGACGTACGTCGTCCATCTCCATCGCGAGCCGCCACCCTCACTCACCCGAGACCAACTCGGGCCGGCCAGGACTCGCGCGGCCTGGAGAGCGACGACGGGAACGACCGCGCCCATCGCCGCGGCGGCGCCGAGGACGAGAAGGGGAGGGTGGGGCTGCACGAAGAGTGCGGACAGCAGAACAATGGCGACTGTTCCGGGAAGAATGAACGTAGCGGCCGCCACGAGGGCTCCCGGTACGCCGCGTAGGAACCAGGCCGCGTAGAGGGCGAGCTGGGTGGAGGCGGGACCGGGCAACAGGTTGACGGCGGAGAGGGCGTCTTCGAACTCCGTCTCGTCCATCCACTCACGCTCTCGAACACAGAGCGCGCGCAGGAGCGCGATGTGAACGGGCGGACCGCCAAAACCCGTGACCCCGATGCGACCCCATTCTCGTGCGATGGTCCCTAGTGACACTCGAGGCGTCGGACGAGTCACAACCGCGTCCACCCCGATTCGGCGGCTCTCACGACGTCGTAGAGGCGATATCCGAGGTCGGTCGGTCGGTAGTGAATCCATCGACCCTCGCGATCCCCCCGCACCAGACCGGCGTCACTTAAGACCTTCAAGTGGTGGCTCACGGTGGGTTGACTTCGATCCACCGGTAGGACGAGATCACACGCGCACACGGGTTCCTCCGCTTCACAGAGTCCGCTCAGAAGGCGGAGGCGCACCCCGTCCGCGAGAACGCCAAAGAGATGAGCGAGGGTTGCCGCGGAGGCTTCATCCAAGGGAACGATCCGTCCACTCGGCACGCACTCGTCCACGGGACGTGCCGCCGGCGCGAGGGGGAGAGAACGGATTGTCATATATAGACCTTTATCGATATAGTGAACTCGTTACATTGATACCCATCAATATATAGATGACCACCACCTCCCTCTCGCCGACCCCCTTCAACGTCATCGCTCGCGCCGCGTTAGCCGAAGGGGTGGGAAGCTTCTTTCTCCTGGCGACCGTCGTCGGTTCGGGAATTGCCGCCACCCGACTATCTCCGGGTGCCCGAGGACTCGAACTCCTCGAAAACGCTCTCGCGACGGGGACGGTCCTCGCGACGTTGATTGTCACCTTCGCCCCCCTCTCGGGGGCCCACTTCAACCCGGTAGTCAGTCTCCTGCAGTGGACGAGGGGTCGACTGGACTCCCAGCGCCTGCTGCCCTACGTGCTCGCCCAAATTCTCGGGGGCGCGGCCGGCACCATTGTGGCCAACCTCATGTTCGCGCTACCCGCCGTCACAGT
>JAGXAY010000056.1 GCA_018971385.1 Acidobacteriota bacterium
TCTGCCGACCCTCGTGAACGTGATCCAACTCTTCGGCTGGGGCATCTTCGAACTCGTCACCATCGCGACCGCCGCTCACGTCGTCGCTCCGTCTCTGCCCCGAACGGCCTACGTCATCATCGCCGGCGTGGTGACGGGACTACTCACCCTGCGACCCCTCGGCGCTATCCGTCTGCTCCGGCGCATCGCGACACCAGCGGTGAGTGTCGTCCTCGTCTACCTCCTCGTCGAGATGCTGCGTCACCCGTTGCCCTCACTCACTCGAGGCACGTGGAGTGGTTTTTGGGTGGCGACCGACACCGTCGTCGCCGCGGCGATCTCCTTCGCGCCCCTCGCCGCCGACTACACCCGGCACTCGCGTTCGAGCGCCGTGTCCTTCTGGGGCGCCTTTCTCGGATACGGCGTCACCCAGACGCTCTGCTACGTGATCGGACTCGTCGCCCTCGTCACCGTCGCGAAGTCCCCGAACGACATCTACGGGGCCTTCATCGCGGTGCCCCTCGGGTCGGTGGGGTTCGCCATTCTCGCGGCCCGCGAGTTGGACCAGTCCTTCGCCGACGTCTACTCGACCGTGGTGTCCGCCCAGAACGTGAAGCCCCGGTGGGATCGACGCGTTCTCGCGCTCGCGGTGAGCGCCCTCACGACGGTACTCGCCCTCGCCATCAACATCTCGGACTACGAGAACTTCCTCATCCTGCTCGGTTCGGTCTTCGTTCCCTTAACCGCCGTCTTCGTCGTCGACTTCTTCGTCGGTTCCCGATTTAGGAGTCTCGCCCCCACGCCCACGCGGTGGTCGATGGTTTTCGCCTGGTTCGTCGGCTTCGTTCTCTACCAACTCATCAACCCGGGTTACATCGGCTGGTGGGTCACGATGTGGACCCACGTCGCGACCGCCCTGCACTGGCACACCCAGTCGTGGATGTCGGCCTCCCTCCTCTCCTTCATTGCCTCTGGGGCCGTCACCGCAGTCGTCGCCCCGCTCAGTCGGCGCCGTCGAGTGGTTCCGGCGTGAGCGGAGTCGGTCTCGCTCGTCCCGTTCACGGGATGAGCCTCGACGAGGCGACTCCGGACTGGCCACCTCTCAGCGTGGAGGAACTCACCGACGTCTTTCACGACCTCCCCGGCCTCTCCCACGAGGAGCCCCGAGTGGTGTGGCACTCGCCTCGACCCATGTCCACGAGCGGACGGGTGCGGGTGGCGGACTTCGAGGTCTTCGTCAAACGGCACCACCGTGAGGTGCGTAACGACACTCGTCTCCGCGTGGAACACCACTTCAGCGACCACCTCCGCTCCCGGGGACTATCGACTCCACGGGTCCATCGAGGTGAGAACGGTGTGAGTGTCCACACTCGGGGCGAGTATCTCTACGAAGTCTTCGACCTCGCGCTCGGCGAGGATCGGTACGCCGACGTGGCCTCCTGGCTGTCCTACCTCTCCCCCGCCGACGCCGCCCAGGCGGGAGTCGCCCTCGCCAGCTTTCACGCGGCGAGCGCAGACTTCGACGAGCCCGCCACGCCCTGGTCGGTACTCTCCGACTCGGTGGAACTGCTCACGAGTTCCTCTCTCAGCGAGACTCTCGCACGGCTCGTGAGTGACCGACCCGGGCTCGCGCTCGGACTGTCCGAGTATCCCTATCTCGACGACGCGTCAGACGTCCTCGAGGGCCCACTGGCGCGCGCCCGCGAGTTGACGGTGGACGAGGCCCCACTCTGGACCCACGGCGACTGGCACCCGTCCAACCTCACGTGGTCGGAGTCGGGAGACGTGGCGAGCGTGATCGATCTCAGTTTGGCGAACCGAACGTTCGCCCTCCGCGACCTCGCCCTCGCCATCGAGCGGGCTGTGGTGGACTGGCTCGACTCGGCCCGCCGGGGCGTGATCGACTTCGACGAGCCCGCCCTTCGAGCACTGCTCTCGGGGTACCACTCCCGTCGACCGTTGTCGCGCGCCGACCGCGAGGCGTTGAGTGTTCTCCTTCCCGTCGTTCACGTCGAGTTCGCCCTCTCCGAAGTGGAGTACTTCGCGGCCGTGACCGGGTCCCTCGTGAATCGGGACCTCGCCTACCGGAACTACCTCCTCGGCCACGTTCAGTGGTTCACCACCACGCCCGGACGCCGTCTCCTCGACCTCGTTCGCCACCCCGATCTCTAGGACCCCGACCTACAGTGGGCCCGTGGCCCCCTACCTCTGGCTGGTCCTCCTGGTGGTCTCCGTGAATCTCCTACCGGCCTTCGCGCCACCGACCTGGAGCGTCCTCGTCTACTTCGCCCTCTCGTATCACCTGAACGAGGTCGCCCTCGTCCTCCTAGGGGTCGCGAGCGCGACTCTCGGACGGGGACTCCTATCCCTCGGAGCGAGACGGTTGCGGCGCGTCCTTCCCCCTCGCTACGTCGCCAACGTCACCGCCCTCGGCCAGCGCGTGAGTGAACGTCGGGGCCGACTCGTCGCGACCTGGGCCGTCTTCCTCGTCGCCCCCGTCTCGTCCGCCCCACTCTTCGTGGCGGCCGGCGTAATGGGATCCCTTCGACTCCGACCCCTCCTCGTCGCCTTCGCCCTCGGCCGTCTCGTCTCCTACTCCGCCTACGTCACCGGGGCCCACTTCGCTCGGTCGAGTTCCCTCGGACCCCTCCTCACCTCCACGATTCGATCCCCGTGGGCCATCGCCCTCCAAGTCCTGCTCGTCGTGGTGGTTGGATCTCTCGGGGTGAAGAACTGGACGAAGAGGGCGACCCCTTAGACGTCGTCGTCCGAGTCGGCTGGCGCCGACAACGCCTCGAGCTCATCGATAGCGTCGAGGAGGTCGGTTTCGACCGTGACGTCATAGGGTCTGGTCTCGCCCTCGAGGGCGCGCTGAGCCCTCGCGAGGTGGGCGAGCGCGGTGTCGCGAATCTCGTAAATCTGGTTACGCATCGCCGTGCCGGCGTTCACAATCTGTGAGGCCGCCTTCGCGACGGAGTCCATCTTGTTGATCAGCGCGACGGTGTCGGTGAGGGCCTGGCGCACCTCGGGGACGCTGACCTCACTCAACGAACCGCTGCCCGCCAGAGCCTGCACCTTCACCAGGTTGTAGGTGAGCTGGAGGAGACCCGGGTCGTCTAGGTCGGGATCGAAGGCCAGGACGATTTCGTGAGGGTTGAGGACGAGGAGTCGGTGACCGTTCGGCATGTCGTCGAGGTGCTTACAGAGTCCGAGAAAACTATCGGCCCGCCGATTCTCCTTCGCGCCCTTCACCTCCTCACGCCATTGGGAGATGGGGAGGGCCGAGTTCTTCGCTTCGATCACCAGGCGGGCTCGAACCTGCGCTCCGTTCTTCAAGTCGGCAACGGCGTCACCCTTTTTCGAACGAGGCACCGCGCCCGTCACCGCGCCGGTTGCCTCGCAGTCGTCCCCGCTCACGGCGGCGATCTGTTGAACGAGACCCACTACGACGGCCTCGTAGTCGAGCCCCCCGATCACCCCCCGCTCTTCCGACTCGACGACGGCCCGCTCGGTCCGAAGTTGACCCTGCAGGTCTTCGACTCGAGCCCTCACCTCTTCCACTCCGGTGCGCAGGAGTCGAAGGGGTGAGCGGGGATTCTCCGGATCGAGGAGCTCGGTCATCTCCGAGCGCACCGTTCGCTGGGAGCGCTCGACGAGCTCTTCGATCGACCCCTTCACCGCGTCGAGGGACTTCTCGATCGCCGCGCGAACCGGCGAGTCCTCCCCGGCCGTCAGAGTTCGTAAGTTCTGGGTCAACTCGTCGAGACTTCCCTTGACGCCCTGCACGACGGGGCCCGACTCGTCGGCGATGTCCCCGATGAGACGCCGCACGTTGTCGTGGAGTTGATCGGTCATCTGCTTCATGCGTCCTTGCGCGGCGTCGACGGCGGCGGCGACCTTCTCCGTGCCCGCGACCGCCGAACCCACCGAGGCGGCCTCGGCACCGAGACTGAGCAGTCGGCTCACCAGATCGTCGAGATCGGTACCCGCGTCCTGCGCACTTTTCGCGAGGGCCACCACCGTGGGGTGAGTCACCCGCACCTCGTGAATTATCAGTTCCTGGTCGTTCACGTCGGTTGTCATACTTCCTCCTCCAGGCCAGAGTACCGAGAGGTACTGACGTCGACCGAGAGATTGGTGCCCACCCGTCGCCCAGGTGTCACGAGTGTCACGTCCCGTTGTCGATGCACTCGGTCACACTGGACGACATGGACCGACGCCTCGCCGAAGTGTTCGAACTCCTCCCCGGGATTTGCCCGGACTATCGCGCGCCCCGCGACACTTCACGCGAGCGCGAAGACCGTCGTTGGGGTTCGCCGAGAGAGACTCCGCTCCCTCTCCGGCTGGGCCGCCGGTGAGCCCCCGGCGACGTGCGCCCCACGCCCGGGAGCACGCGCGTCGCCTCCGGGACTCCTCGCTCCTGCACTCCGCGAGGCACCGCCGTCACCGGGACTCTCGTCGGTGAGCGATAGACGATGTCTCCGTTCCCCATCGACAGAACCGATTGGATTTATCCCTCATTCATCAATACTGTCGATGACTGTCACCAACGTCTCGAGGAGAACCCATGTCTGACGCCCAGTGCCCCGTGAACCACACCTCTCTCCCGGCGGTCGGTCGTCGATCCCACCGGGACTGGTGGCCGGACCAGATCAACCTCACCGTCCTCGCCGGCGATCCCGCCTCGGCGAGCCCCCTGGGCGAGGACTTCGACTACGCGGCCGCCTTCGCCGGAGTGAACCTCGATGAACTCGAAGCCGACGTCGTCGAGGTGATGACCACCTCCCAAGACTTTTGGCCGGCCGACTACGGACACTACGGCCCCCTCTTCATCCGCATGGCCTGGCACAGTGCGGGCACCTACCGCATCTCCGACGGCCGTGGCGGAGGAGGCGCGGGCGCCCAGCGATTCGCCCCCCTCAACAGTTGGCCGGACAACGCCAACCTCGACAAGGCCCGCCGTCTCCTCTGGCCGGTCAAGCAGAAGTGGGGCCGTTCGGTCTCGTGGGCCGACCTGATGATCTTCGCGGGCACCGTCGCCCTCAAGCACATGGGGCTCCCCCTCTTCGGATTCTCCGGAGGACGCGAGGACATCTGGGCACCCCAGGAGGACACCTACTGGGGTCCGGAGAGCACCTGGCTCGGTGACGAGCGTTACCGCGGCGACCGGGAGCTGGACAACCCCCTCGCCGCCGTGCAGATGGGCCTCATTTACGTGAACCCCGAGGGCCCTAACGGCACCCCGGACCCGGCGGCGGCGGCCCGGGACATCCGAGAGACCTTCGCGCGCATGGCGATGAACGACGAGGAGACCGTGGCCCTTATCGCCGGCGGTCACACCTTCGGCAAGACCCACGGAAACGCTCCGGCCGAGGGTGTCGGGCCCGAGCCCGAGGGCGCACCGCTCGAGCAGATGGGACTCGGGTGGAAGAGCTCCACTGGCACCGGCGTCGGTCCCGACGCCATCACGAGCGGACTAGAGGGCGCCTGGACCCCGACGCCGACCAGCTGGGACTTCAGTTACTTCGACGTGCTCTTCGGTTACGAGTGGGAGCAGACCCGCTCTCCCGCCGGAGCCGTGCAGTGGATTCCGAGGGACGGGGCGGCCTCCGACGCCGTCCCCGACCCCTTCGACCCGGCTCGACGTCACGCCCCCGTGATGCTCACGACGGACTTGGCCCTGCGCGTCGACCCCGCCTACGAGGCGATCTCCCGTCGCTTTCACCAAGACCCCGCCGCCTACGCCGACGCCTTCGCCCGGGCCTGGTTCAAGTTGACTCACCGCGACATGGGCCCAAAATCTCGCTACGTCGGAGCCTGGACCCCCGAGGAGGATCTCATCTGGCAGGACCCGATTCCCGCGTCCGCCGGACCCTCGATCACCCCCGAGGACGGGGAGACTCTGAAGAACCACGTACTCGCGAGTGGCCTCGAGCCGACCGACCTCGTCTTCGTGGCGTGGGCCTCGGCCTCGACCTTCCGGGGAACGGACAAGCGCGGGGGCGCGAATGGCGCCCGCCTTCGCCTCGCCCCGCAACGCCAGTGGGTGGCGAACGAGCCCGACCTCCTCGACCGAGTCCTTCCGGTGTTGGAGTCACTCGCGAACGAGTTCAACTCGTCCAGTCCCCGACAGGTCTCTTTCGCCGACCTCATCGTTCTCGCGGGTAACGCGGGAATCGAGGAGGCCGCCAGGCGAGGGGGCCGCTCTCTTCGCCTTCCCTTCACCCCCGGTCGTGGTGACGCGAGCGCCGAGATGACCGACGTCGAGTCCTTCGCCGTTCTCGAGCCGGTCGCGGACGGATTCCGCAACTACGCGCGCGCCGACCTCGCCGTTCACGCGGAGAAACTGCTCGTCGAAAAGGCGACGCTCCTCACTCTGTCGGCTCCCGAGATGACCGCTCTGGTCGGGGGCTTGAGGGTTCTCGGCGTGGTGCCGAGTGGTACCGCGCACGGGGTGTTCACGGACCGACCCGGATTGCTCAGCACCGACTTCTTCCGAGTCGTGACCTCGATGAACATCGAGTGGAGCGAGTCGGGAGAGGGTGAGTACGTCGGAGTAGAGAACGGAAGTGGACAACAAAAGTGGACGGCCACTCGTGCCGACCTCGTCTTCGGATCGAACTCCCAACTCCGAGCGCTGAGCGAGGTGTACGCGAGTAATGACGGTGACGACCTCTTCTTCGAGGTTTTCGCTCGAGCCTGGACCCGAGTCATGGAAGCGGACCGTTTCGACGCCTAACGCTTCACTGTCGCCACCTTTGACCGAAGGTCACGTCGTCGGCCCGCGCCTTCTCATTTGCGAGAAAGTGAGAAGGCGCACCGCAACCATCCGCGAGTCAAAGTCCACCCCGCGAAGATCCCTTCGAGAAAGACAGCGTGGCAAATTCTCGCACGTCGAGGCAGCCCCGTCTCGTCACGTAGTGGCACCTTCATCACAAGGGAACGGGGATGTGAACGTGATGCGTAACATCTCCATATCTCAATCGAGGTTCGTTGGGATTGAACGAGAGAGATTCGAGACTTATGACGAGAATTGACCACAAAACTGCCATCGTCACCGGGGCGGGAAACGGAATTGGGCGAGCCATGGCGTTGGCCTTTGCGAGCGCCGGCGCGAACGTCGTCGTGTCGGACGTTCTCGTTGACGATGGGGAACGCACTGTTCGAGAAATCACGGAGGCCGGGGGTCACGCCCTGTTCGTCGCCGCCGACGTGTCCGACGCTCAGCAGGCCGAGAACCTGATTTCCTCCGCGGTGGATCACTTCGGGAGCCTCGATATCCTCGCGAACAACGCCGGGATCGGGGGAGGCAGACTTCGGCTGCACGAGGTGGAACCCGACGACTTCGATCGAGTCATCAACGTGAATCTCCGTGGAACGTACCTCTGCTCCAAGTACGCCCTGCCACATTTTCTGGCCCAGCGTGACGGGCGGATCCTCAACACCGCCTCCACCTACGGACTGATCGGCGCCCCCAACGCCCCCGCCTACTGTGCGTCCAAGGGCGCGATCATCAATCTGACTCGACAGCTCGCCGTGGACTACGGACACGACGGAGTCCGAGTGAACGCCATCTGCCCGGGGTACATCGACACCCACCTCGGGCGACGGGGACCCCAGCTCACCCCGGAGGAGTTCGAGGCGGCCACGGCCATCCGAGAAAAGGCCGCCGGCATGCAACCCCTCGGACGTCAGGGTCAACCTGAAGAGGTCGCCAACGTGGCTCTCTTTCTCGTCTCTGACGCCGCGTCCTTCATGACGGGGTCCATCGTGACCGTCGATGGCGGTTGTGTCACCACGTTTAACTACGGTGAGGCGAGCAACTAGGCCCTCGGGGCCCACGACGACCGCAACGGATTACGCTCCCGACGACTCATCGTGGTCACGCGTGACGAGTGTCGACTGCGCTCTGAGTCCCCCACTGCGGGTGACTCGCGAGAGGAGCGGGGCCGCGCGAGTTCCACGACCGATCCCCAGGGACCTGATTCCCCGTTGGACCAGAAATCACTGGCTACGGCACGGGTCAGATCCGAGTGGTCCTAATTCCGCGCACCCACCCCGTTGAGGAGGGGAGATCTCGAAACGGGGTGGGCGCGCGATCTAGTCGTTACCGTCGTTGGACCACGGCAACTCTCCCACTCGGTGGCACGCCACAGTCGTGCCCGACGGTCCGACTACCGAGGGCGGGCGTTCACTCGAACACCGAGGTACGGCGTAGGCGCAACGGGGAGCGAAGGGACACCCGACGACGGGGAGATTTTGAATAGACAGAGCCCCCGTGGCGCGTTGGTGCGCTCGTCGCCGTGACTGCTCCACGGGATCGGCGACGGGCGATGCCTCGAGTAGGGCCCTCGTGTAGGGGTGTTCGGGGCGGTGGTACAACGTGGACGCGTCACCTCGCTCCATCAACTGACCTCGGTACAGCACGAGCACCTCGTAGGACATGTAGCGAACAACCGACAAGTTGTGAGCGATGAAGAGGTAACTGAGTCCCATCTCCTGCTGGAGCTCCTTCAGCAGATTAAGGACTTGGGCTTGGATGGACAGGTCCAACGCGGACACCGGCTCATCACAGGCGATGAACTTCGGTTGGAGCATGAGTGCTCGCGCAATGGCGATTCGTTGCCGCTGACCCCCCGAGAACTCGCTCGGGTACCGATCGAGCGCGTAACTGGCGAGGCCCACTCGCTCGAGGAGGTGGCGAGCCCGCTCGTCAGCTTCCTCCCTCGACGCCGTTCGGTGCGCGAGAAGGGGTTCCACGAGGGTGTCGCGGATAGTACGCGTCGGACTCAGTGACGAGTAGGGATCTTGAAAGATGACCTGGAGGTGTTCAGTGAGGGCGCGCCGCTCGCGCTTCGACGGCCGAGTGATGTCCTGCCCGTCGAACGTCACCCTGCCGCTCGTCACGGGCTCGAGGCCGAGTACCGCCCGGGCGATCGTCGATTTGCCCGAACCCGACTCGCCGACCAGACCCACCGTACGGTGCCGCGGTACGTCAAAACTGACGGTGTCCACCGCCGTCACGTGGGAACGGCGGTGGTGGGAATGAAACACGACGGAGAGATCACTTACTCCGAGAATCGTCTCGTCCACGCGTCGAGTGTCCGCGCCGCTCACGAGGTCACCGACTCGGTCGTGAGAGTCGCGAGCGTGGTCCAGTGCCGACAGCGAACGGCCCGGTCCTCATCCACCCGTGTCAGCTCCAGCCGTCCGCTCGCACACTCAGGCGTGGCGAAGGAGCAGCGATCACGGAAGCGACAACCCTCGGTCCACTCGTGGGGGGCGGGAACTGAGCCGGGAATGGACGGGAGTCGGTCGGAGTCGCTGGCCAAGGCCGGATTACAGAGTTGTAGGCCGCGTGAATAGGGGTGGAGTGGTCGCGCGAAGAGGGCCTGAACGGCGGCGCGCTCCACGATCTGACCCGCGTACATCACCACGGCTCGATCACACAGGTCCGCCACCACCCCCCAGTCGTGCGTGACGAGCAGGATCGAGAGATCCGTCTCGTGGCGCAGGGTTCGAAGGAGTTCGAGAATCTCCGACTGCACGGTCACGTCGAGGGCGGTCGTCGGCTCGTCGGCGATGAGCACGCTCGGCCGGCCCGCCAAGGCGAGCGCGATGCAGACTCGCTGGGCCATCCCTCCCGACAACTCGTGG
>JAGXAY010000174.1 GCA_018971385.1 Acidobacteriota bacterium
TGGCGCTTTCTCTCCTGGCTCACTCGTCGGCGGTGGCGGGACCTCGTCGCTCTCGTCGCTCTGGTGGTCCTGCCGGGTTAGGGACCGCCGGAACGGCCGCGAGGACCGTTCCGGCGATCACGCTCTAGTAGCCCGAACTCACTGTCGTGGTCGTGGCGGAGGGCCCGGCGTGGATCGCGGGCGTCGCCGAGGCAGTCGTGGCACTCGCGTTCACCACGTACCAGACTCCGCCGAGGCCCTTCACGCCTTCGCCATTGGCCATTCCCGCGGCGTTGTCACCGGCGTAGGTGTAGACCGGAAAGCCGTTGAGGGTGACCTGCTTCATTCCCCCCGCGCGGGGAATAAATCCCACGACGCCCCGGACGCCCGAGGCGACCGGGACGTGGCTGAGTGAGTCCGCCACGAGGAGGGGTGGCCAGTAGGTGAGACAGGATCCGCTGCAGTGCACGTGCCCACCCTTTTCGTTCCTGAGGAGGTAGAGGGTGCGACCGGCCGTCGTCACGAGGGCGTGGGGGAAGCCGGCGACCGACCCGGAACTTAGGAGGGGGGAGGACATGGAGACGGCGGGGCTCTGCGCCGACGTCATGGCGCTAGCGTTCACCAGCCGCCAGGTCCCGCCGAAGGCGGCGATACCGACACCGTGGTCTTGCCCCGGGGCGCTGTCGCCAGCGAACCAGTAAAGCGGGAATCCGTTAAAGGTGACCTGCTTCTCCGTCGAGGTGCGGTGGACGAATCCCACCATTCCCTTCACGCCGGACGACACGGCGACGGACGTCACGGAGTTCTTCACGAGAACCGGGGGCCAGTGAACGAGGCACGCGCCCGAGCAACGTACGTGACTCCCCTTCTCGCTCGTGAGGAGGTAGAGCGAGTGGTGGGTGGAATCGACGAGGACACCATGAAACATTCCGACGGACGCCACCTGGAGCAAGGGTCCCGACGCACTCGCACTGGAGGACGCGAGAAGGGGGCTCACGAGGGACGTCGCGGCCAGCCCGAGGCTCGCGAGGATGGGGGGAATAATTCGACGCGGCATAACTCTCCTTATTTCGTGACGAACGGATATCCGTCTCGGATAGTCCTACGCAGAGGCGTCGCGGAGAGATTGCTGGTTGCTTACGTCGCGGACCAGCTGCCCCAGCGACTCGTACCCGAGGTGGCGACGATTGAACCCGTCGGGGAGATCAGGCGAATCTCTCTCACGTGAGCCGTTGCCACCGGGAGGGCGGACCACCACGAGGTCCCCGAGCCGTACGCGAAGGTGCCGAGGTCGACGAGGCGCCCCGTCGTGGTGACGACCACGCAGTCCACGTGGTGAACAGCGGAACGCTGAAACGACACGACCACCACCCACGATGCCGATCCCGGCGAGGCGTAGACGGTTCCCACCTTCTGGTGGTGAGACCACAGGGGCAGGTCCACCACCGTGGCGTGACGGGCGGGCTGGGTTGACGTAGCCCGAAGAACCCCGAGGGTCGCGAGGACGGCGAGAGCGGTGGCCGCTACGGCCAGTATGACGCGGGCGCGGTGGGGCGAGGGACGCGCTTCGCGAGCGATGGCGTGGAGAACTCGGGATTCGAAACCACCCGAGGGCTCCGCGTCGGGGGCGGACAGGGTGAGGGTATCGACGAGGTCGGCCACGCGGGCGACTTCCCTCGCGCACTCGTCACACTCGTCGAGGTGGTGGGCGAGAACGGATCGCTGGCGTCCGTCGATAGTGCCGAGGGCGTACTCGAGTCGAAGGGACAGGAAGTCGGGATCGTGGTGGTCGACGGTCACTGGGGTTCCTTTTCCAGGAGGGGGTGGGCGCGTAATTTGAGGAGTCCGTTCCGGATGCGGGTTTTGGAGGTGCC
>JAGXAY010000175.1 GCA_018971385.1 Acidobacteriota bacterium
CGAGACGTCAAACAAGGGTCGAAATTAATTGGGAACACTTTGACCGATACTGGCAAGGCAGAATATTTGATGACCAGGACCTAAAGGAACGCTGGGCCGAACTCATTCCTCTCTACGACTTTGAGTACGACCCGGTGGCGGCGGCGGCTCGTGTCGAAGCAGGCTTCTACCGGCACGAATCTCACAACTGGTGCTTCCAACACAACATGCCGGTCTACGACCTCAAAGACCGCTTACCGTCCATCACCTGTCCTACGTTGGTGACCGTGGGTCGACACGACTGGATCACCCCGGTGGAAGCGTCCGAAACGATTGCTCGCCTTATCCCCAACTCCACTCTGGTGGTTTTTGAGCGCTCGGGTCACTCCCCACAAATGGAAGAGGCCGAACTCTTTCAGTCGACGATGCGTAGCTTTCTCAGCCAACTCGACGACTAATTACTCCACGAAACCTCGACAGAGTAGGACGACGGTGATGAACGTTCGGAAAATCTCGAGGGGATCGTCACCTACGATGTCGGCCGCCAACGTACCAACTCGTGTCACCCCGGCGACTCGACAGGCCAATTCCGTGTAGTCACTCGTGCGAAAACTCATGCGCAAATGAATCGGAAGAGAGAGCGACACCTTTTGCATCGATTCCAGGGAGGCGACGGCGCGCCGAGCCTGCTCCCGGATGAGTTGACACGCGTCGTCCGGGTGAAGTGAATCTGCTGCAAAACGAGTCACCGAAGTCTTCACCACAGCGGACAGGGCGGTCGGCGCAAATGGCGCCAATTCCCGAGCCGTGGTCTCGTCCCCGGTAATGAGGACGATCGGGACTCCGAAAGCTTGCGCCACCAGCGCGTTGATTCCCGACTCTCCCGCGACAACACCATTGATGGTGACCTCCGCGAAAGCACTCGGAAAGTACGTGTGAGACAAATTAGATCCCGCACTCCCCATCGAGCCGTGGTAGGAGACAAAGAAAATGGCATCGAAGCTGGAGTCCAGCCCTTGCATCATGTACCAAGGCTTGAGCCGCCCAGAAAGATAACGCGCGTGACCTTCGAGAGCGTCTAGGCGCAGATTGGCCATTTTGGAGTGAGAATCATTAACCAAAAACTCGGTCGCACCCGCGTCGGCAGCTCCCAGAATGGCGGCATTGACTTCGTTCAACAGCAGCTCGCAGTAGTACTCGTAACGCGGCCCCGACGCGAGAACCTGCTCCCAGTCCACGACACCAGCGGTTCCTTCCATGTCGCTTGAAATAAAGATTTTCATAGGACCACCCTCGCTCGAACCTCTAGTTCACCTCGCCGTACATCGATGACGTTGTAGGTGGAACCGGCCTGACCCGCGGCTCCCCCGTGGCGCCCATCCGACGTGAGGCACAAAGTCCGAAGTTCCGCGCGAAATTCGTCGGGAAGCATCGCCGCGTCGGCCAGCATTTCTCGGCACGCCTCTTCGGGTGTCAACCCGCGGGCCAAAGCGTCCACCACTTGTCGCGCCCCGGTGACCCGCATACTCATCTCCCCCCGACCGGTGCAGGCGGCACCACCTACTCGCGCGTCACAATAGTTTCCGGCACCCGGTAACGCCGAGTCGCCCACTCGGCCCGGGTACTTCCACGGGTAGCCGCTCGTCGACACACCCACAACGAGTTCACCCGACTCATCGAGAGCAATCACGTTGATAGTGCCCCACGGCCCGTCGTGTGGACGAAACCTCTTCACCAGTTCCAGGGCGGTGCGGCGGTATACATCGTCCCCGGGAGCGGCCAACGTCCGCTCTCCCTCGACGGATTCCACCGAGGGCATGAGTGCATCTCGGAACATTTGCCGAGCCTCATCAGTGAGTAGATCAGCTCGC
>JAGXAY010000057.1 GCA_018971385.1 Acidobacteriota bacterium
CAGTTGGCTGCCGTCTTCGAACGAGCGCTGGTGGGGCGAGGAACTCCTCCCTCCTCAGCGAGGCTGTTGGCTCACCTGGGTGTAGCCATCCTGCAGGCGAGTTATCTCTCGTGGCTCGAAGGTCCCAGTGACACCAGTCTCTTGGAACACATCAACTCGTCAGTGGAGAGCACTCGCTCGCTCTAGCCTCGCGGTGCGAAGGCCCACAGTTCTACTTCGGCGTGAGCCCCGAGGGGAAGCGCCGCCACCCCAATGGTGGACCGAGTGGGACGCGGAGCGTCAAAAAACTCCATCCACACCTCGTTACACGCGGCGAAATCCGCCAAATCCGGCAGAAAAACCGTCGCCTTCACCACGTCGGAGAGTTTCGCCCCCTCCGCCTCGAGAAGAGCGGTGGCGTTGACGAGAGCTTGGCGCAACTCAGCGGGTGCTCCACCTTCCACGAGTTGAGTTGGGCCCTCCGGAACGAGGCCCAACTGCCCCGACAAGATAACGAAGTCACCCGCCCGACGCGACGGGGAATAGGGACCAACCGGGGCAGACACGATTAGCAGAACGAGTTGCCGCAGCCGCAGGTGCGTGTCGCATTGGGGTTCGTAATGTGAAAGCCCGCGCCCTGCAGTCCATCGCTGTAGTCAAGAGAGGCACCCACGAGAAGCGGAACGGAGTCAGCGTCCACCACCACCTTGACGGAGTCAAAGTCCGTCACGACGTCATCGGCCGCGAAGTCGGTGTCGAAGAACATGTCGTAGTTGAATCCCGAGCACCCGCCGGGCTTCACGGCCACGCGAAGGGCCAAAACCTCGTCGGTCCCTTCGGCGGCGATGAGCTCGGCCACCTTGGCTTGCGCCGCGGGGGTCAGGGTGAGGGGTGCGCCCGTGAGATCACGGAGAGGAACGGTAGTGAGGTCAGACATGATTCTCCTCGTCGAACTGGTCCCCTTAGCGTAGTGGTCGCCCGGCCAAAAGAAAACCCCGGTAGGTTGCGCCTGTGGAGAAGACGGCGAACATCGTGGACGCGGTGGGCCGCGTTCGGGACCCCGAACTGGACGCGACCTTGGCGGAACTGGGCATGATTCAGGGTGTTCACGTCGACGGCGAGACTGTCGTCGTCAAAATCGCTCTCACCACACGAGGTTGCCCCCTGCGTGGGCGGATTGAAGCCGACGCACTCGCCGCCGCCCGTCAGGCGGGGGCTAGTGATGTCCGAGTCGAGATTGCCGTCCTCGGTGACGACGAGCGGGCCGAGCTCATGCGCCGGGCGCGCGCCCTCGCTCAGTCGCGAGCACCGGAGACGTCCGTTCCCCGAACGGCCCCCGTCATCATGGTCGCCTCGGGCAAGGGGGGAGTAGGCAAGTCGTCCGTGACGGCCAACCTCGCCGAGGCCTTCGCTCGTCGTGGTCTCTCCGTAGGGGTGCTCGACGCAGATATCTGGGGGTTTTCCCTCACTCGTCTCCTCGGAATTCGTGGGCCCATCGACGTTCGTAACTCCAAAATGGTGCCGGTGAGAAGCGATCGAGCAGAAGGCTCTCTTCATCTCCTCTCCATGGGGCACCTCGCTGATGAACGTCGGGCTCTGATGTGGCGAGGACTCATGGTGCAAAAGGCTGTGGCGCAGTTCCTGCAGGACGCCGACTGGAGCGGGGTAGATATCCTGCTGGTGGACACCCCTCCCGGAACGGGCGATATTCCTATGACGCTGTCCCGCCTTCTGCCCCACCTCGGCGCTCTTCTCGTGACGACACCCAACGCGGCCGCCCAGGGTGTGGCCGCGCGATCTGGCGACTTCGCCGAAAAATCCAATCTCCGTCTTCTCGGGGTCGTGGAGAACATGTCGGCCTACCGGTGCGAGTGCGGAGCGGAGCACTCTCCCTTCGGTTTCGGAGGGGGAGAACGACTCGCCGAAGAGCTCGGTACCTCGCTCCTGGCCCGGATTCCCCTGGACGCGGCAATCAGCTCGGCCAACGACGACGGTCGACCACTAGCTCGCGCTCCCCACCAGGACTTTGACCAATTAGCCGCCACTCTCTGGCCCCTTGCGCAGAACCTCGTACCCCAGGGGTGCAGCGCTCGGTTACTCGACGCTCTCGATCGCGCCGTCGGCGTCTAGAGACCGGGTTCTGGTACCTCGACGATGTCCACTCCGTCACGGTGGACTACCCGAGGCTGAATAGGCGTTACCTCTCGGTGACGAGCACTCGCGAGAGCGTCACTCGTGTCGTGACGTTGCGCTAACCAGGTCAGAACTCTGAGCGTCGGAGTCAGCATGGTCCACTGACCCTCCTCCACTGAGCGGAGTGCGCGAGAGGGGGTAGTCCAGCACGTGTCGACGATCTCGTCTCCGTCGGGGCTCTCCGCTGAGTCACTCACTTCCACGACAAAAAATCGAGTATCGAATCGGTGGAGACGCTCAGCTGGGGTAATCCAGTGAGCGAGGTATACCAGTGAATGAACTGGCCACAACACTCCCGTCGACGCCACGACGTCGCTCCACGTGGTCTCGCGGCGAATCACCGCACCGCGATGGGTCAGTAATTCGACGGGACCTAGACCCACTTCCTCCGTCATTTCCCGACACCCCGCGACGGCGTACGCCACCGCGAGAGGGGAGTTGAGTCGACGTGTCAGGGCCTCCGTCGTCGGGGTGTCCACGCGCTGAGCGAGTTGCTCGTCCTCATCCCCAAGAGCGCCACCCGGAAACACCATGGCGCCCGCGGCTGCCCGCATCATGGAACTGCGTTGGCACATCAGTACCTCGAGCGCTCCGTGAGGACCGCCACGCAACGGAACCACCGTCGCCGCTGGCCGAGGAGGAGTTCCCACGTAGTTCAGCGTAGAGGTCGTCGTTCTCACCTTCTTATTAGTAAACGTTCATCAGGGATTGAGTAAGTTTCGGCCCCCTCCGGTAACCTTGACGCAAAAGAGATCCGCAAGGAGAACCGTGGCCCCCTCTGCACCCGCTTCCGCAACATCCCGCAACGCCAAAGGTCGACCGGCCGGCCTCTTCACCTGGCTCGCCGTCGGAGTCGTCGTGGTCGTGGTGGCCGCTCTCGTCATTATCAAGGTGGCGGGTGGAGGTCCCGGCGGGGGCTCGGACCCCTTTGTAGCGGCGCCCTCGACCGTCAGTGCCCAGTTGCAGAGTGTTCCGACCGCGGTCTTTAACGCAGTGGGGACGACTTCGAGTGCTTCTTCCATCACCCCGCCCTACCAACTGAAAAACCAGCCCCTTCTGACGGAGACGGTGGCTGGGAAAAAGTTGCCGCTCGTGATCTACGTGGGGGCGGAGTACTGCCCCTTCTGCGCCGCGCAGCGCTGGGCCACCATCGTGGCGCTCAGCCGATTCGGAACCTTCTCGAATCTCGGACTGACCCACAGTTCTTCCGTGGATGTCTACGCCAACACTCCGTCCTTTACCTTCCGTAACGCCGTCTACACCTCGAAGTACCTGGCTCTGCAGACGGTGGAGACCAACACCAACATCTACAACGGATCGACCACCGGTACTCCCTACTCGACACTTCAGACGATGACCCCCGCCCAACAGGCCATCTTCCAGAAGTACGACACCTCGAGTTACCTCCCCATCTCCGCCTCGAACGACTACTCGATTCCGTTCATCACGATGGGTAACCAGTTCCTCGTGTCCGGGGCCAGTTACTCTCCAGCACTTCTGAGCGGGCAGACCCAGGCGCAAATTGCGGCCACCCTGTCCTCCACGGCGAGCCCCATCGCGGATGCCATCATCGCGTCCGCGAACTACCAGACCGCCGCCCTATGCACTTTGACCCATAACCAGCCGTCCAACGTGTGCACCTCAGCCGGAGTGCTCACGGCGAAGAAGGCAATGAAGCTCTAACTATGCGCGACACGGCACCCGCCCCCACCTGGGCCGTGTGGTCGACGTGGATCTTGAGTCTTACGGGACTCGGACTAGCGATCTATCTCACGATTGCCCACTTCGCCGGAAGCCAGATTTTGGCGTGCTCGGACAAGGGGCTCGTCGATTGTGCGTCGGTCACCACCTCCCCCGAGTCCTACTTCCTCGGGGTGCCCGTCGCCATTCTCGGACTCATCAACTTCATCGTTCTCGGAGTTCTCACATCCCCGTGGGTATGGCGGCAACGCGCCCGCTGGGTGGCTCTCGTCCGATGGGGCGTCGTGGTCGGGGGGATGCTGTTCGTCTTTTGGCTTCTCGTCGTAGAGTTCCTGATTCTCAATCGAATCTGCATCTACTGCACCGGAGTCCACATCGTGACCCTCGCGCTCTTCATCATTTTGAGTCGCGTGACCCCCGTGCAGTTGGGCTGGGTCAGCGACGCAGAAGAGCGCGCCGTTCCATCTCGTTGAGGCCACCCCAGATTCCGTAGCCCTCGCGCTGGGCCAAGGCCGCTTCGCGACACTCTTCCAACACCGGACAGGCAGCGCAAAGTTGCTTAGCCTGTCGTTCACGACGCAAGCGGGCCTCGCGCGATTCCGCAGTATCGGGGGAGTAAAAAAGGTGACTTCGCTCGCCGCGACACGCCGCTAGATCGCTCCAGGGAGCTTTCGCCATGACCACGGGGCCTCCTTTCACCGACAGGGAACAATACCCAGCCACGGAGCCCGTGACAATGGGTCATTGGGCCTTCTCGGCCCCCTGGTACTCTGAACAGGTGGCTCACGTACTCATTGCCGCCGACCTCGCTCCCCTCAGGGACCAGGTGCGTTCCATGATCGAGGGGCCCGAAATGACCTGCGAGGAGGTGTCCTCCGGCCCCGCCGTCGTGGAGCGGGTTCGCCTCGGTGGCGTCGACCTCGTCGTCTGTGATACCCAGATGGGGTCGATGGGGGGATTCGCCGTCGGAACGGAGTTGCGCAACGAGGAGTCCTACGGAGCGTTACCGCCCACGGGATTTCTCCTTCTCCTCGATCGGCGCGCCGACGTCTTCCTCGCTCGACGAATTGGCGTCGACGGCTTCGTTGTCAAGCCGCTCGACGCCCTGCGTGTCCGCCGAGCGGTGCGTACTGTTCTCGCCAACGAATACTTCGAAGACAAGTTTCTCCAGCCGGCCACTTTGAGCGCCGACCGCCGGTGAAGGAGCCTCCGAGCGGGAAGTCACGGTTTCGCTCTCGCCTCCAGAAAGCCTCACCCGCCGAAACTAATCCCGAAGCCCAAGCCATTCACGACCGAGTGGATCAACTCTCGGAATTGGAATTACGTGACGTGATGACCCCGCGGGTAGACGTCGCCTTCCTCAACACCCCCGTCACTCCGGAGGCGGTCGCCGACGCGGTTCGTGACACCGGTCACTCCTGCTTCCCCGTCGTGGACGAGGACCTCGACGACGTTCGGGGCGTACTGCTGGTAAACGATCTCTTCCGCTCGTCCGGGACCCGACGGGCCATCGGAGTCTCGTTACCCAGCGTGGGTGAAATCGCTAGAAAAATTCGCCCCCCGCTGATGCTCCCCGAGACGATGGACCTCCTCGAGGCCCTCCACGAACTTCGCGAGCGGCGCCGTACCTTCGCCGTCGTTCTCGACGAGCACGGTGGAGTTGCCGGGGTTATTTCCATTCGCGACATCTTGGAACAACTCGTGGGAGACCTCTCCGACGAGTTTGACGAAGACGACGAACCGACCATCGTGACCATCCGTGCCCACCGCTGGCTAGTCGACGGCCAAACTCACGTCGACCGGGTCCACGAAGAGTTGGGCGTTCCCATTCCTGAAGGGGAGTACGTGACGTTGGCGGGATACGTCCTCGATCTTGCCGGTGAAATTCCGGACGAGGGAGCCGAGTACCACCAGGGTGCGTGGAGTTTCCGAGTGCAGTCGGTCGAGAAGCGTCGCATCAACGAAATCGTTGTCGAGTACCACCCCGACCATAACTCTGAGTCACCAGCGTGAGCAAAGAGAAGAATTTTTGACATCCGCCCACGCGCTCGCGTCGTACTAGAGGGTGATGATGATCGTTGCTGACCTTCCGGACGCCGCCCTGGTGAACCTCGTTCGCGAACGACACGAAAACGCCCTCGCCGAGGTCTATCGACGTCACGGAGGCGCCGTCTGGTCCCTCGCCCGGCAGGTGGTGAGGTCGGACGCGTTGGCGGACGACGTGACCCAGGACGTCTTTGTTCGAATATGGGACTATCCGGAGCGATTCGATGAGAGCCGGGGATCGTTGCGGAGTTACCTTAACTCCCTCACCCACCATCGAGCCATCGATATCGTCCGGGCCGAAGCAGCCCGATTTCGCCGAGAGTCGGCCGACGCTCGGCGCACCGCGACGGCGGGCACTGACCTCGAGCGGCGCCTCGGCGAGGTGGCCGACGCCCACGCCGTTCGCGAAGCCCTTCATCGACTTCCGGCGCGCGAACGCGACGTGATCACCCTGGCCTACTTCGAGGGGTACACGTACCGTGAAATTGCGGCCCTTCAGAGTGAGCCGGAGGGTACCGTCAAGGGTCGCATCCGCTCGGGACTCAAACGACTACGCGTCATGCTCTACGCTCTGGAACCTGATGCGGTGGGAGATGCACCATGAATCACTCCGACATTCAAGAACTACTCGGCGCCTACGCCCTCGATGCCGTCGAGCCCGACGAGGCTCGCGAGATTGAAACTCACCTGTTGACCTGCGCCGAGTGCCGGCGCGAAGTTCACGAGCATCGTGACATCGTGTCGCGGCTCTCGGGGGCCGGGATTGAGGCGCCACACCACGTCTGGGATGCTATTTCCAGCCACGTCCGAAGTGAGCCGACGTCCGCCGAATCGCCCCCCGCACCGAGCCCCACCCGCCTCCTTGCGAATCGACCCCACCGAGAGTGGCCCCTGCGAGCCGTCCTCGCGGTGGCTGCGGTGGCCATTCTCCTCGCCCTCGGAAGTGGATGGCAGGCCCTCCGGCTGCAACACGAGGTCAATCGCCTGAACGCGGCGAGTAGTGGCAGCGCTATTACGACGGCTCTCCAGCGAACGCTGTTGGATCCGTCGACCCAGCGAGTCACTCTCACGGCGTCTTCCCAACCGGCGGCACTCGCGGAGATTGTGCTGTCCACCTCGGGGCAGGCCTTCGTGGTGAATCGCGGTCTACGCCCCCTCACCTCCCACGCTACGTATCAACTCTGGGGGCTCACCAACGGTCGGGCCATCTCACTCGGAGTGCTCGGCTCATCGCCCAGTACCGTGGCTATTGCCGTCGGAAGTGGTACAACGATGCGGACCTTCGCCATCACCGTCGAACCCCTGGGTGGCGTGGTCGTGCCCGATCATCAACCCATCGCCGCCGGGACCGTCTAGCCCATCCATCGGGGAGGTCTCACCGGGGGGCTCCGGAAGACCCACTGGACTCGCACTAGGATGGTCGGGCCGTGGGCCATCCCACAGCGGGCTGTAGCGCAGCTTGGTAGCGCGCTTCGTTCGGGACGAAGAGGTCCCGGGTTCAAATCCCGGCAGCCCGACCAGTTGTACCAACGTCCGGCCCCCATCGTCTAGCGGCCTAGGACACCACCCTTTCAAGGTGGCGGCACGGGTTCGAATCCCGTTGGGGGTGCCAGTTGAACTGAACCCCGTTTGGGGGTCCGGTTCTTTTCGTAGTGGACACCATGTGTCAAGACATAGTGGACACGAAATTGGTCGAGACCATCCTTTTAAGAATTGGGCGTCCGAGTACCACGTCCTCCAAGGGTCACACTCTGCACGAGGACCGCGGACCCGACGAGCGACCACGAAGTACCAGATTGATGATTGATATCTCGTGGAAAGACGCCCGCAGAGTGCGCCCCCGTTCATCATCTCTTTAGCCACTCTTTAAGTCAGTCCGAAACTGAGATGTAACGCTAGAGACGGGTGCGACAGTGACAAGGGGCCAGTGCGTTGACGTCCTTACGAAGTCGGTGCACCTTCTGACCATTCCACGACCCGAGGACCCATGCGTATCGCTAGCCCCCCGTACTTCGATGGCGGACCCGCCACTGCCGCTCGCACCCTCTCGGACATTCTTCGAGAAACCGCACTGCACTATCCCGATGAGCTCGCACTCGATGACGGTACGACCACGCTGACGTATCGAGAATTCCTTACGCGCCTCGACCACCTGGGTCAAGAGCTTGGCGCTCGCGGTGTGGGACCGGGTGAGCGAGTGGGGATTCGTCGACGGTCCGGGTCGGTGGACCTCTACGTGGCCATCGCGGCCACGCTGCTCGTGGGGGCTTCCTACGTCCCGGTGGACGCCGACGATGGAGACGATCGTGCGCGCTACGTCTTTGACGCCGCCGACGTCGCAGTCGAGCTCACCGATGAAGGCATCACGTCTCGTCGTGCGGGGAACTCGGCCGCCCGAGCTCCCCGACCCGACGATGAAGCGTGGGTCATTTTTACGTCGGGTTCGACCGGGCGACCAAAAGGTGTCGCCATTCACCATCGCGCGGCCGCCAATTTGGTGGACGCGGAGTTCGACCTCTACGGACGCACGGTACCCCTCGGGGTCGGAGACCGAGTGGCGGCAGGACTCTCCGTCGCATTCGACGCCTCCGTGGAAGAGATGTGGCTCGCGTGGCGTTCGGGAGCCTGTTTGATTCCCCTAACCAAAGCGGATATGCGTTCGGGGCCCGACGTGGCGGAGGTTATTCGGCGTCACCGCATTACTGTTCTTTCTACCGTCCCTAGCCTTCTGATGAGCGTGGTGGACGACCTTCCCGAGCACCTCCGTCTCGTTATCTTCGGCGGCGAAGCATGTCCTACAGAACTCGTGGAGCGCATTGCCCGCGACGGACGAGAGATCTGGAATACCTACGGACCGACCGAAGCGACCGTCATCGCGTGCGGACAACCACTCATCCCCGGCGAGCCCGTGTCGCTGGGCCAACCGATTGCTGGGCTCCGCATGGCCGTCGTGAATGACGAGGGACGAGTCCTCCACGACGACGGGGAGGGGGAGTTGGTGCTCGCCGGGACGGGCCTGGGTCGCTACCTCACCGAACCGGACAACACCCCCTTCCGGCCACTTAGTGAACTCGGGTGGAGTCGTGCCTACTTCACCGGCGACCGAGTTCAGCGTCGCGATGGTTCCCTCTTCTTTCTCGGGCGACGAGACGACCAAGTGAAAATCGCCGGTCGCCGTATCGAACTCGCCGAGGTCGAGAGAGTGGCGCGACAACTACCAGGAGTACAACAGGCCGCCGCGGCAATTCGTACCGACGACAGCGGTAGTCCCGTGCTCGTCTGTTACGTCGTGGCCGACTCAGCGACGGACGCCGAACTCCGGTCGGGCCTTCGTCGGGGGCTTCCCGCGGGAGTCGTGCCTCGGGTGGCGCGACTCTCCTCCCTCCCCCTCTCCACAGCGGGAAAGGTACAACGGTCGGCACTACCCTGGCCCCTCGAACCCGAAGATCTCGGCCACCTCGACTCGCCACTTCAAGAACGCATCGCCGTCGCGTGGCGAGACGTGCTGGGCCCCCTGCCCATCGAGGCCACCAGCAACTTCTTTGAAC
>JAGXAY010000176.1 GCA_018971385.1 Acidobacteriota bacterium
CATTTTAGTGCATGCGCACGCAATAAAGTTGCTAGGTTGTTCCCCGTTGCCTCAACCAAGGGGCTCGATGAAACGGGCCGAGAGGGTTCTCGATGAACAAGTTCATGGTGGTTGCCACCTTTCATCCCAACGTTGAGTGGGATGACATCACCGCGTTAGTGGCCCAAGAGCAGGTCGCGGCGAAGTTGCTTCAGGACGAGGGCCTCTTAACCGCGCTCCGAATCTCGGTGGCGCGCGACAAGGTCTTTCTTGAAGTCACGGCCGAAGACCGCGCGGGAGCTGAAACGCTCGTTCATCGCCTCCCACTAGCGAAGTGGTGGGACCTCGAGGTCTACCAACTCGCTCCACCTGTTCTCTAAACCCACGGCAGTACTGCGTCGACGAGACGTCAGAGATTAATCGCACCTCCCACTGGAAAAAGGAAAAAAATGACTGCAGTTCGCAAAGCGTTTACGCCCGTACAGCTCGGCGACACACTTCTGAAGAATCGAATTGTCATGGCTCCCATGACGCGAAGCCGGGCGAGCGACCCCGGGGCCCTCGCCACGGAACTCATGGCGACCTACTACGCGCAGCGCGCTTCGGCCGGACTCATAGTCTCCGAAGGGATCCAACCGTCAATTGTTGGTCAGGGCTACGTCAATACGCCTGGTTTGCATTCGACGGAGCAGGTGGCCGCGTGGCGCATCGTCACCGACGCTGTACACAATCGTGGTGGAGTCATTTTTGCGCAGTTGATGCACAGTGGCCGTATCGGGCACTCGGACCTCCACGAGGGCGGGTTGATGCCGCTCGCACCTTCGGCAGTCGCCGCCCAAGGTGAGGTGTACACGGGCACCGGACTACAACCCTTGCAGGTTCCCGTGGCGATGACCGATGCCGATATCCTCCAAACTATTAATGACTTCGCCCAGGCCGCTCGTAATGCCGTTGCGGCCGGTTTTGATGGGGTCGAGGTGCATGGTGCTAATGGCTACTTGGTCCATCAGTTCCTGTCGGACAACACCAACCTCCGTACTGACCAATGGGGTGGCTCGGTGGCGGGCCGGATCAAGTTCGCCCTTGACGTCACCAGGGCCGTCGTTGCCGCAATCGGTGCAGGGAAGGTGGGTATTCGTATTTCACCGGCGAACCCCTTCAACGGAATTAGTGAAACGTCGACGCGTGAAACCTACACCGCGTTGGTTAGAGAACTCGCGACGCTTGACTTGGCCTACCTCCACTTCATGGAGAATCCAATGCAAGATGGACTCATCAACACAATTCGTGAGCTGTGGCCCAATCCGTTGATGGTCAACACGTTCGTTGGCGATCGAGCGAAGGGTAAAGCAGACCTCGCATCCATTGATGAAGGCCTGGCCGACTTGGTGTCCTTTGGTCAACTCTTTCTGGCCAATCCCGATCTGCCGGCTCGTTTGGCCACGGACGGGCCCTACAACGCACCGAACCCCGCCACGTTTTACGGTGGCGGTGCTGAGGGGTATACCGACTACGCCCCACTCGGGTAGTCACGCGCCGATACCTCCGCCTGCAGGGGACATGCGGAGGTGTTGGTCGGTCTCACGCGCCGTGGCTGCTTGCGGCAGTGGTGGCTCCCATTCTCACGGTACCTGTCTGGCGCCGGGGTTACCACCGGTGATGACCCACACTGCGAGACTGCGAAACAACGAATATGAGTGAGTGGGCCGACCTACATGGAGGGTCACGTCCCGCCGAGTGGTGTGAATTTGAGTGAGGTAATCGCAACGCGCGTCCCGTCTGTCGTCACGCGCTCGCCTGTGCACGCCGTAAAAATCTTCTGTCTAATCCTCACGTCAAGCGA